>JAPDPX010000007.1:300000-441927 GCA_034506255.1 candidate division KSB1 bacterium
TCTCGAAATCCTGGACGACTTCATCATCAAGAAAAACGGCAATTTTGTCGCCGGTTTCGAGATTCTGGCACTCGACAACATGAGCCTGTCCGCCGACGATTACGCCAAACTCTGCGCCAATCTCGAAAATGTGCTGAATGCCGTCGATGAGGACGTCAATCTGCAATTCCTCTCGAATTTCGACTACTTTCCCTACCGGGCAGATTTCGTCTTCACCGACGACCCCACACTCGATTTTTTCAAACGACAGCGCTACAAATACTACGGCTATTACAAGTATTTGATGTGCCACCAGCATTTGTTCATCGATTTCGATGCGGGCCGCAATTTGCGCACGCCCTACAACATCTTCGCCGCCAGCGCAAATATCAAGACGCGGCTGCGCAGCGAGCACGAACGCCTGGTGGCCGAGAAGAACAACATCCTGAAAACCTTGCAGGCCGCCTTCGAGGGCACGGGCATCCGGCTGCGGCGCCTGCACAACCCCGATCTCGCCACCGTGCTCTATCGTGCGATCAATCTCACGGCGGAGGAATTCACCGGCACGGTGCGCGGCAAAGCCACCAACAACGAATTGCTCGTCACGGATTACATGGTCGAGAAAGGACTGCTGCGCATCGGCACGCAGTACCTCGCCTGCCTGTCACTCAGCCTGCTGCCGGAGGTGACGCGCGATCACATCACATTCAACGGCATTCCCCTGCCCTATCTCTTCCCCCTGCTGCACAACCTGGCATTTCCACACCGGGTGGTGTTCTCGACGCAAAATCTCGACATGGAAAAGGAAACCGCCCGCCTGCAGCGCCGCCTGAATGTCTCGCGCTTCATTATGTCCTTTTCGCGCCAGCGCGAAGGCCGCAAAAGCGAAATCCGCTTCCGCGAGTTGAACGAGCTGATGGATGAAATCTACACGCAACACAAACGCCTGGCCAGCATCAGCCTGAACGTGCTGATCCCCGACGACGATCTCGAGCGGCTGAAGCAGAAAATCAATCAAACCCAGCTCGCCTTTGCGGCGATGGACAAGGCGCAGGCCGTGCTCGAAACCATCGACGTCCTGCCCATCTTCATCGGCACGCTGCCGGGCAACAGCGCGGAGAATTATCACCGGCTGGTGGTGAAAACCTCGAACGCGGCGCAGTTCATCAACCTCACCAATTTCAACCGCGGCTATCATCGCGGCATTTTGCTGAAGAACCGCAACGACGAGCCGATATTGTTCGACTATTTCGACCCGAACTTGAACTCGTGGAACAGCATCATTGTCGGCCCCACCGGCACCGGCAAGAGTTACTTGATGCAGTCCATTCTGCTGCAGCTTCTGGAGCAGGGCGTGAAGGTTTTCGGACTGGATGTCGGCGGCGTGGGCGACATGGGCGGCAGTTACAAAAAGATGATCAAGCTGCTCAACGGCCGCTATGTCGAACTGAACATCGATCATCCCATTCCGCTGAATCCGTTTGCGCTGGTGAAATCCGAGGGCGTGGTTGACACCAAGAAGCAATTGTTCCTGCGCGCGTTCATCGAGAAATTGATTTTGGAACGCGAGCAAACCTCGATCTCGAAAGTCGAACAGGCCTTCATCAGCAAGGCGATTGAAAAGTATCTGACGGAGTACAGCGGCCCCCGCAATCTCGAGACCTTCGTCGATTTCTTCAGCACGCAGACCGATCCCGACGGCTATGTCGATGTCAAGCTGCTCAGCCGCAAGATGTACATTTACACCCACGGCGAGTACAGCCGGTTCCTCTGCGCCGCTGACATGATCGACATCCGCGAAGATCTGGTCTGCTTCGATTTGAAGGGCCTCGAAACTCATCCGGATTTGCAGGGCATCATTGCGATCATCATCACCGGTTTGTTGTGGGATTTGATGGAACGCAATCTCAGCCACAATAAAGTCATCTTCGCGGACGAGTTGTGGAAAGTGCTGGATGACAATTCGACCATCGGCCATCTGGTGGTGGAATTGTTCCGCACCGCGCGCAAAATGGGCGCGGGGATTTTCGCGATTTCGCAGTCGATCGAAGATATTGATTCCGTGAGTTTTTCCGCGCCGATCAAGGACAATGCACTGAATCACTTTATTCTGGCGCATAAACCGAAACAACTGGAAACGCTGTCGCGCGCGTTCGGCTACGGCGAACGCGAGCTGGCGTTGATCTCCAGCCTGCAACGCGGCGAGTTTCTGCTGGATCGCGACGGCCGCATCACGGTGCTGCGCGCGGACATGAGTACGTATGATCATTATCTCTTCACGACTGACCGGCAAGAGAAAAATTTGTTGGAAGGCAAGTTGAAGAAGCACCAGGGCAACTTGATCAAGGCGATCAAGGAAATTGCGTACGAGAAGGACGCTGAGCTGTCACCGTATTTATTGTGATTGCATATGCCAAACAAATCTTTCACAGGCTGCAAGATGGCGCCGACTGAACAACGCTCACGCAGAGACGCGGAGACGCAGAGGTTGCGCAAAGAAAAGTCTGGCGTGTTCTCTGCGTCTCTGCGTCTTTGCGTGATCATTCTTTTGCCGTTGTTTCCAAACTTGGCGCACGCCCAGTTTTGGGATCCCAACACCAGTTTGATTCTCAGCACGCTGCGCGAGATTTCGGTGAAGCACAATCTCGGGCTGGAGGAACAGCGCCGGCAAACGGCGCAACTGGTGCAGCAGCTCAAGCAATTCTACGACACCTACACCCTGCTGCGTCAAGATCTCGAATTCACCCAGAGCCTGTACAATGACATGCGTGCCATCGAGAATTTGGATTTGAGCAATTCCTACGCGATCTCGAATTTCATCATCAACGGCGACCGCCTGAACTATTGGCTGCCAGGGACCACCACCGACCTTTCCCAGTCGGCGCTGGGGGTGGAATCGCTGATCGGCAATGCGCGGGAGCTGGAGCGCACCTACAACAGCTTCGCGCTGTCCACGCAGCAAGAGGAGATTCCCACGGATCTCGAGGTGCGGCGGCACAATGCGCTGCTGGGACAGGAGGCCTTTGCCAAGGCACTGCTGGAGTATGCCATGAAGAGCCAGGTGCTGGCGAAAACCTACGACTCGATGGCAGTGGAGCTGCAGCAACAGGTGATCAACAACAAAAACAAATTCACCGAGGCCGAACGCACGCAACTCCTGCTGGAGGCGGTGAAGCTGCGCGAGTTCTCCAACTCCTACTATGAAAAATATCTGAAGTATTCGGAGGAGGCGCACACCAACGAGCTGGGCCTGTTCGACCGCAAGCTGGATTTTCTCAGCAGGAAAATCGACTGGCAGACGCTCAAGTCGCAGGTGAACAAGACTTCAAAAATTCGCTATGGTTTTTTTGACATTGGCAGCACGCGTTCGCAGTAAGTTGCTGGTTGCGCGTGCGGCCGGGTTGAGCCGCGGTTACAGGGTGGCTTTCTCCCGGTTGCACGCCACGGCCGGCGCGCGACAGGGCAGGTCGGGCGTTGGGAATCCTGTTCTTCGAAATCCAGGAAGCAGGTGAAGCAATAATCTCGAGGGCGCCCCTTGAGAGGGCGAAGGCATCCATTATGCTCGAAATCTTTTTCAGTCCGGTTTTTTTCGAATCCGTCCACCAGCTCGTGGATTACATCGTCACGATAGCGACCTATATTTTCACGGTCGGCATGATTTTCTACTTTCTGGCGGTGGTGCTGCGCATGAGCAGCGGCCAGGAGGGCGGGGATCCCTTTTATCACCTGCTGTTCATCGCTTTCAGCGCCATCGGGCTGGCGACCTACAAGATCTGGGCGGTGTGGCTGGGCAAGCTGTTCGTGCTGCTGGCGCGCGCGATTTTCGACCTGGAGTCGGACAATCTCATGACGGAATATCTCGGCGCTTTTTTTGGCGACGGCAACGGCGGCGTGAAACTGTCGCTGTTCAACATTTTCAGCCTGGAGTCGCTGTCTTCGCTGTCGTACCTGCTGGTGATGGTGGTTTATGAGATTTTCATGATCATCCAGGTGCTGGTGCAGATTTTCTTCTATCTGCTCGGACCGGTGGCGATCGTGCTCTCGCTGTTCCCGCAGTTTCATGATGTCTTCAAGATCTGGCTTTCGAATTTCTGCTCGGTGAATTTCTGGTCGGTGTTGGTGGCGATTTTGTTTCGCCTGGTGAAGACCATCACCAGTGCCAGTGCGTTTCAACAGGCGGTGGCCGCGGGCGACAAGGGGGTCTTGTGGGACACCTTTATTTTGGGCGTGCTGATTGCGATCACCATCGTGTTGATTCCCAAACTCTCGGCGGGCATCTTCAAGCTGGCCTCGGCGAGCGCGGATCTCGGCAGCTACGGCACGGGCTTGACCGCCGGCCTGGTGATTTCGACGGTGTGGAAGAACGTCAAGGCATACACCAGCAACATCAGCCACAATGTGGCGACGCGCACCGGGGATACCATCATCACCGGTGCGCAGACCCTGGCCAGCAGCCCGGCGGCGCAGGCGGCACAAGCCGCGGCGGCGGCAATGGTGCAGCCAGAATCGCCGGTGGCGACGTGGCCGTTTGCCGGGTCGCGGCAACCGGCGGGCAACCTTGGCTAGCCGGATGCGGGCCGCTTCGCCGGTTTTTTTGTTTCCAACTCCGGCGGGTAAAGCGTTTGTGATTTTGCCGGAACCGCGCAAGAGAGCCGATGGTTACATTCGCGCGGCCTCCGGTTGATTTTAGTGCAATTCATTGGCGTCATGTTGTGACATCACAACCAACAACAGGCATCTGACAGGCACGCTTTCAGTCATCCAATTCTTCGAGATGCGCCATGCGTCCCACTCCCGAGTATTACGAATTCTATGGCGAGCTGATCAAGAGCAACATTTTTCTCAAGCGACTGGTGCTGCTGCTGGTGGGCGTGAATCTCGGATTGGCTTTCCTGGCCTATTTGGGTTTCACGCGGCCGGTGCAGACGTTTCTGGTCAAGGAGGGCTATGCCTATGCCACCACGCCCTACGGCGAGGCGCGCTCGGTGCATGAGGTGCGGCAGTTTGCCCTGACCTTTGCCAAAAATCTGCTGGAATTCAACCGCGAGAATTTCAACGAGCACATCAAAACCGCGCTGCAGATGTGTTCGACCGAGCTGGAGGTGTTGATGTACAACACCATCAAAACTTCGGAGATTCCCAAAATCGTGCAGAACACGCCGGGCACGGTGAAGTTCAATGTCGAGGAGATCCGGGTGTCGCAGGGCGATCCGTTCAGCGCGTATGTTGCGGGCCAGCAGGTCTTTCCCGGCCAGCCGCCGATTCCCCTGCGCTTCACCCTGACCATCAATGTCGTCAATCGCACGGAATCGAATCCTTTTGGCCTTCGCATCATCAATTACACACAAGAAAAAACATGAAAACGCTCAATTTTTTTGCCGCCGTGCTGTGCCTGCTGGCGCAGGCTGCAACCGCGCAGGCACCGAGCGCGGTGCGCGTCAAGCCGGGTTTTGCCACGGTGATCGTGTGCCCGGTGCCGCCGGAGCTGGTGACCGTGGGCAATCCCGAGCAGTTCACCACCCAAAGCGCGGGCAATTACATCCTGGTCAAGCCGGTGGTCAGCCAGGGCAGCACGAACATGTTCATCAAGGCGGGGCCGGACTCCTACAATTTGCTGTTGCAAGTTTCCGACCGGCCGGATTTGGAGGTGCGGCTGCAACCCACGGCGCCGGCCGCGAGCATGCCCGCCGGGGGCAAAAACGGCAGCTCGCACCCCGGCGAAGCAACGGGAAACGCGGCGGCGAAAAGTGCCGCGGCGAAATCGCCGAACTTGAAAGACCTCTCGCCGAAGAGCCGGGCGCTGCTGGCCTCCTATCTCAAGACGCCGCGACCATATACCTACAGCATGGTCAACTCGGGCGTGATCTTCGCGGTCGATCACATGGCGATGATCGAGGAAAAGCTGTTCGTGATCGGCACGCTGGTGAACAATTCACGCATTCCCTATGACATCGGTTTCGTGCGTTTTCGTCTGGTCGAAAATGCGCGCTCGCTGTTGTTCTTCAAAAAACGGGTCAAGGAAGAGGAGCTGGAGCCGCTGCAGGAGGCCTATACCGCGCGCGTCGAGCCGAACAGCAGCACGCGTATGCTGTTCGTCTTCGACAAGCACGGTTTCAGCGACCGCAGCGATATCGAGATCAAATGCACCGAGGAGAGCGGCCGGCGTGATCTGGTGCTGCGGGTGCCCGGATCATTTGTCGAATAAGCCGGCAAGCGTGCCGCCAGGTCATGGGCCGCGGTGCGCGACGGCAACATCAGGCGGTGAAAAATACCCAGTGGAGAGATACGGTGAATCTGGAAAGAATATTTTTCGAGACCCGCCAGGGCCGGCGCCGGCTGAAGCCGCAGATGGCGATGCTGGCGAGCGTGGCGGGTTTCATCATATTCGTGCTGTTCGTGCTGGCGCTCTATCAGCGCAATGCCGCGAGCAAGCCGAAGCTGGTGACGCCGTTTGCGGCGCGGCCAAAGCTGCCGCAACAGCAGCTCAACTATGACATCATCAAGCTCGATACGATTTCCCTGGGCGATTACTACAAACCCAGTGAGCCGCCGGCCATCATCCCGACAAGCCGGCCGGAGGAACGCACCGAGGTGCCGGCCCCGCAACGCGGGCAAACGCCACCGGCCGCCGCAGCGGCAAAACGAACCGCGCCTGCGGCCGCGCCCGCCACGCAGGAATTTCCCAGCGCCCCACTGCCCGTGCCGGCCAGCGGCCGCAGCATGATCGTGCACAGCACGCTGGAGTCGAATCAACTTTCGACCACGAGTGCGCTGGGCCTGCAGTCGGTTTTGCTCAAGGTCATGTTGCCGGATCAGACGCCGGTGACGAACAACAGCCTGGTGCTGGCGCGGGTGATCAGCGAGGGCCGCTGGGGCAGCATCGAGATTCCGCGGCGGGCGCAATTGCTGGGTGTGGCGACCTTGCAAAACAACCGGGTGGAGATCCAATTTCGGGAAATACGCATCAATGGCGTGACACGCTCCTGCAGCGGCCGCGCCTATGATCTCAAGCGGCTGCCCGGCATTCCCTACACCCCGCTCGATGACAAAACCCGCAAAGTGGTTTTGGACGAATTGCGCAGCCTGGCCTCCGGCATTCCCATTGTCGGACGCTACGCTGCCGATCAGGAAGTTACGCCGTTCAATCAGGAAGTCACCACCTTGGAGGAGGGTTTGGAGTTCTATGCGCAGATTACCAACATTTTCTGAACGCCGTGTGCAAAGCGGTCACGGGCTGGCGCTGGTGGCGGCAGGCTTGCTGGCACTCGGCAGCCTGTGGTCGTGTGAATCGCACAAGGATCCGTTTTCAGCCGGCAACACGGCACCGGTGATTCGCAATTTTGCCTTCAAGCCGGATGTGACGCTGCCGGATGCGCGGCTGCGGGCCAGCGGCGATTCGTTGAAATACCGGGCAGGCGAGGCCTATGCCATCGCGCTGCAATACGAAGATGCGGAATTGCGGAACAAGAACCGCCCGCTGCGCGCCAGCTTCAAATTTCTGGCGGGCAGCGGCCGGCTGGTGAGCACCCACTTCAGCAATCCGGGCGCGGATGGGCTGTCTTTCGATGTGCCCCCGCAGCTCAATGATGAAATTTTTCTGATCCCGGCGAAATCCGGCATCGTGGATTTGCAACTGCAGATCAGCGACGGGGTGAAGGATTCCGAAGTCAAGCTGGCGTCCACCACCTTCTTTGAGAATCTGAAGCCGCTGGTGCGCTTTCGTGTGCAGCTCGGCGGCCAGCAAAATCCGCCTTACGGGGTTGACTTTGATGCCAGCAGCAGCACCGACCGCGACGGCACCATCAGCGCCTATGTGTGGTCGTTCGGCGACAACAGCAGCCGGGTGACTTCGCGTTCGAGCACCATCCATCATGATTATTTGCGCTCGGGTTCGTACACCGTGCGACTGATCATCAGGGATGAGGAGGGCGCAGCGGACAGTCTGGACCGGGTGGTGACCACTTTCAATCAACCGCCGGTGGCGGCGTTGAGCGTCACCCCCACCGTCGGCAGCGCGCCGCTGACGATCATTTACAATGCCCGGGGCAGCCGTGATGGCGACGGCGAGATCGTCGCATATGACATCACCTTTGGGGATGGCGGCAGCTCGCAGGCGGACAGCGGCTCCTACACCTATTTGCGCGACAGCCCGCCCAACTCGCCGTATGTCGTGCGCCTGACCGTGCGGGACAACGTGGGCGCCACCAGCAGTGAGACGGTGCCGGTAACCGTCGTCACGCCGCCGGTGGCGGATTTCATCTGGCGCGATTGTGATCTTGGCAACGTCACGTTCATTTCGACCAGCTACGATCCCAACGCGCCGCCGAATGATGCGATCGACAACTATGAGTGGGATTTTGGCGACGGCACCATGGAGAGCGGCGCCACGCTGTCAACGGTGCGCCACAGCTATGCCCGGAGTGGAGAGTATCCCGTGCAACTGCGGGTGCGAAACCGCAATGTGACCGGCGAGGTGATCAAACAAGTTAAAATCCCCTGCAATTGACCGGCTCCCGCCGATCAGGCAACCCGCATGAGGAGAGGACAAGCATGATGAGCTTTCATGGTGGTGCAATGCTGAAAAATCGTCCGGTCACAAGCGCGCGGCCGGCCGCGCCGCTCATGCCGCCGGTGTTGCGGGCGCGCGGGGCGTTGCGCGTTCCCACCCCCCGGTGCTTTCTGCCGGTGATTGTTGCGCTGCTGCTGTGCCTGCCGGCGGCGGGCCGTGCGCAGCCGAGCAAGTATTTTCACACCATTCATTCGAACGCGCTGGCGCTGCAATACGGCCGCACCGCCAAATTGACCTATGCCAACCAGATGAGCCGGCGCCAGCAGTTCAAACTGTTCGCGCTTTACATCGGCGACAAGTTCGACCTGGGCCGCGACCAGGTGCGCTCCAAAGTCTACAATGTGAATCTGCAGTTGCAATACCACCTGCTGCATCTGCAGCGGCTTTTCGTCAACGGCAGCCTGGGTGGCGGCGCCTATCATCTGCGCGCGCGCAACAGCCTCGACCAAAAGCACACCGAGACCAAGATCAATTTCGCCGGCGGCCTGCAGGGCGAGCTGTTCATTCAGGGCAGCCGGCTGGCGCTGGTGTTCGACTATGATGTGCTTTACCTGCGCTTCAGCGGCCTGTATGAGTTCGTGCACATTCCAACCGTCGGTTTGGCGCTGGTGTTTTGAGGGAAAACAACGCCTGCCTCCCCGGCCTCGCGATTTTAGTGCGGTGTTGGTGAACCAGCCTGCGAAAGTGGCAAAAAGAAAATCCAAAATTCAGGAATTTGCCATGTGCATTTGCACACCCATTACGATGACAATGTCTGCAGGCAGGCTGGAAGCCTGCGCTACGGTATGTTCGTGGTAATTTTGATGGAAGCCGGGCGCGGCGTGACAATCACTCTATTTTCATCAAGACCAATTTCCGGCGGCATGGGCGGACCGCGCAGCTTTTGCCATCGAGCAGCGGACGAATGTTGCTGCCGGAGAGCTCGAGCGGCCGATACTGCCCCATCCAGCCGGCATTGTCGGTGTCTTGCCCATCGCAGATTTTGACCGGAACAGGCCAGAGCGCCACGCGCCCCGACTTTGACTGCCATCCGCACTGAACAGCTTGCGGGAAATTGGCAGCGTTATCGCGCCATGGCCCCGGCCCGAGCCGTCGAAATTCCACCAGTGGAGAACAGTTTCGACACGCCAATGGTGAAGGTCGAAGCATATCCGCAAACCGGGGGAAAATGGTCTGGTTGATCAGTGCCAGCGTGCGTGCCCTCCGGGTTTGCAAGCCGGAGGGCACGTGCAGCCAGCGTGATGGCCGGGCGCACTGGAAAAGCTGCCCGGCTTCGAGCTGTCCGTGTGCGATATTTTCGCCGGTGTGGCAGCGGCACTTGCTGCGGAAGAATTGATCAGGCCGAAAGGCACCAGCCGCACCGCCCTCGCTCACTTTCCTCCCTCCTTATTTCCCGCCCAGGTTTTCTTCGAACAGTTTCAAAATCCGCTTGTATTCATCCGTCCACGCACTGACTTCCTGGAAGGCGTGATCCTCCATCGGATAGATCGCCACTTCCCAATTCTCCTTGCCCAATTCGATCAATCGTTGCACCAGGCGCACGGTGTCTTGAAAATGGACGTTGACATCAACCATGCCGTGGCAGATCAACAGGGCGCCCTGCAAACCTTCGGCGAAGTGAATTGGTGAGCTGCGCCGATAGGCGAGCGTGTCGGCGACGGGGATGTTGAGAATGTTGGCGGTGTAGCCGTGGTTGTAATGCGCCCAGTCGGTCACCGGACGCAGCGCGGCGCCGGCGGCGAAGGTTGCTGGTGCGGTAAACATCGCCATCAGAGTGAGGAAGCCGCCATAACTGCCGCCGTAGATGCCCAGGCGCCCGGCCTCCATCCCCAGGTCTTTGACAAGATAGGCGGCCCCATCAATCACGTCGTCCAGGTCCTTGCCGCCCATGTGACGATAGATGGCGGTGCGCCACTCGCGGCCATAGCCGGCGCTGGCACGATAATCCGGATCGAGCACGGTATAGCCCAAATCGGCGAGCAGGTTGTGAAACAGGTATTCGCGAAAATAGCTGGACCAGCCCTTATGCGCGTTTTGCAAGTAGCCGGCGCCGTGCACGAAAATGACCGCGGCCCCGTTGGGATGCGCCGGCCGGTAAAGCCGGGCATGAACCTGGCGGCCGTCACGGGCGGGGTAGGTGATGAATTCCGGTGTGCGCCAGGGATAGCGATTGAACGCTGCGCTGGGGGAAAAGGTCAGTCGCTGCGCCGTGGCGCCGGGTTGATTGGGCTGCAGAAAAAGCTCCCACGGTTGCGACGCTGTTGAGAAGCGCACGGCCAGCATTTTTTCATCCGGAGAGAGCAGCACCTCATGATGGCCCGTCATCGCCGTCAGGCGTGTGCGTTGGCCGCCGTTGAGCGGCATGGTGTAGAAATGGCGCTCGCCGGGATGGACTTCATTGCTGGTGAAATACCAGTTTTTCCGGTCGCGGGAGAGGAAGGGTGAATAAATTTCGAAAGGGCCCTGCGTGAGTGCCTGCCGCCGGCCGGTCTTGTAATGCACCGTGTAGAGATGGGAATAACCGGTGGCTTCCGAGCAAAACCAGATGCGTTCATGATCGGGCATCCAGCCGACCGCGCCGGCCGACCAGCGCCCCGGAATGCCCGGCCCGCCAATCCACGCCGCATCATATTGGTGGTCGAGCGGCCGCAGCGTGCCGGCGGGCAGCGACAACCCGGCGATCCAGCGATCCTTGTTGTCCATCGCAGTGACCACCACAAATGCGGCAGTGCCGGCGGCATTCCAAAACGGGCCATGCCACATCACCGGCCGGGGTTTGCGGTTTTTGGCCAAAGCAGAATCGGCGCTCGGCCGCGTGGTGAACTCGCGGATGGCGGTGATTTCAGGCAGGCTGTCAGGCTTCACCAGGCACAGCGTGTCCGCGGTGGTTTCCCAGAGGGCGAGATGATAGGTCGCCTGGGCCTCACCGACTTTTTCGCGCGTGCGAATCTCGCCGGTGAAGCCGGTTTCGGTGATGTAGTTCGGCACGATCGCCACCTCCTGATTTTTTGCCGGCTGTTGCAGCACGAGCGTGACGAAACGGCCATCGGGTGAAAGCTGAAGCTGTTGCGGGATGGCCTCACCGAGGTAAATGGTTTTGGGCCGCGCCAGGCCCGTCAGCCGGTTGCGCGCTTCGGCCTGTTCACGCCGCTCCTTGCGCGCGCGCAGCGTTTGCAGCAAACGCAGCTCCTGCGCTGCCAGATACTTTTGTGCCTCACTCTTCTGTTCTTTTTTCTCCGGCGCCGTGCCGGCGCGGAAATCCGTGAGCTGGGTGGTGCGGCCGGAGGCGATCTCCCAGGCGAAAAGGTTGCGATCGGCCACATAGATCACGGCATCTTCTTGAAAGGAGAAACGCGGGGCGCTTTCCGTCGTGGTGGTGTTGGTCACCGCCAGAATGCGCCCGGCCGTGATATCGTGCAGAAAGATGTCCCCCTCGCGCTCGAAAACCTTGCGGGTGTAGCTGCGATTGTACACGCCCGTGGGCGAGGGCAAATGCCGGCAGGCTGCCGCCGGTACTTTCTCCGGCGTTCCGCCGGATCGGCTGACCTGATAAAGCGAATCCGCGGGGGCGCGCTCGGGATTCCACCAGAAGTAGAGCGTCTGCCCGTCCTCCGACCAAAAGGGCTGCTTGGGCCAGCCCTGCAGTCCGTGGGCCTCCTGCATGATCCAACTGACACTGAGAGGTGGCGGGGAAGTTGTGACTGTCTGCGCCGGGCAGTTGATCAGCCAGCAGATGATGAGCAAACAGATGCGCGAGCCGTGCATCTTGTGCCTCCGAAAAATTTTTGTCTGGTGCCCTCGTGAGCGGGTCATGGTTTTGCCGGACTGGGTGGCAGGCGGCCGCAATGCGAACCGGTGCAAACGCGAAGGTCACACCGTGAGCAGGTGTTGACAAACAGCTTGACAAGGGAAAGCGTGTTTTGTATCATCTTGTGCAAAACGGCATTGAACCTTGCGAAAAAACACATCATTTGCAAGGCCGCCGTGACGAATCGGAGCGAGAATGTCACGCAAGTTTCTCCCCGCCAAGATCATCGTCAACCGCGGCATCGAAGCACAAACATTTCACCATCCCCGCGCGCACCTGTTTCATCGCCTCAGCGTTGTCCTGGGCGTGCTCACGCTGGCGGGTTGGCTGGCGCTCACCCTTGCCTTTCCGCGGGTGTTGGCGGCGGTTTACACCAGTCTGCTGCCGGCCGGTGTGATCGTGTGGTTGATGCTGCGTCTGCGTTATGCCCGGCTGCAGACCGGTGCGGTGCGGGTCAGCGAGGAGAACTTCCCTGAAATCCATTACATCCACCATGCCGTGGCGCGCGCGCTGCCGGGCATCGCAGACTTTGCGATTTACGTTACGGCGGAGGCGAGGCCTCCGCGCTGGCAGGCCACCGGCGGGCAGCGCGTGCTGGTGTTGAGCCAGGCGCAGGTGGCGGCAATGATCGGCCGGCCGCAGATCGGCCAGTTGATCTGGCTCGTCAGCCGGATGCTGGCATTGCAGTGGCTGCGCCGGCAAAGCTGGCCAATCACCCGTTTGTTGGTGTTGGTGGCGCGCTGCAATCCCCTGAGCTGGGCGGTGGTCAACTATTACTGCAGTCTCACGCATCTGACGGCGGATCGCCTGGGGTTGGGCCTGGGCCTGTCCCTGATTGATGCGGTGGAGGCGATGAAGACAATGTGCGCTGGCGCCCTCGCTGGCCGTGTCAACTCCGGCCAAATCGAGCGCCAGCCTTTGGAACAACGCCACCGCCTTGCCGAGTGGTGCAACGCAATCCTGACGGCGCAGCCGGGCTTGCTGCGGCGGCTCGCTGAATTGGTGGCCTTCGGGTGCGAGCGTTTTCCGGATTTGTACGCGGACCTCGAACTGCACCGCAAATATGAACGCGAGCTGCTGCCCAGCTTTCGCGAGATTCAGCAATTCTCCGAGGGCAAGGAGGAGGAACGCCGGCTGCAGCGCGAGATCGGCAACCTGGTGTATGATGCCATGAGCGTGCAGCCGCCGGCCGGCGAGGCCGACAGCATCAGCCGCGCCTTTTTGAAATTGCAGCGCAACCGCCAGGCTGCCACCGATCTGGAAAGCAAGATCAGCCGTTTGAATCTGGCCAAGCTGGCCTGGGAAAAAACCGTGGCCGCGATCGCCGCGGCGGAGCAGAAACGCGAAAATGCCACCCGCGCCCTGGAGACGCATTATCGCGAGCTCGGCCGCACGGCGTTCAAGTGCCTGCAGCCCCACCTCGGCACGGATGCCGTTCTGAAACAAATTTTCGAGAAGGCGCTGCAGTATCAGGTCGTCATCAGCGATCGCGAAAACGAAATCGCCCGGCTGGAGGCGGCGAGCGGCAGCGTGCTGGACAAATCCAAACGGCAGATGGAAATCCTGGCACTGCGCACGCAAAACAGCACCGATGCCCGGCGCCTGCAAGCCGCCGCGGAAGCGGTGGGCGAAGAGTTCTGGAAGACCTGTGCCGAACGCTACGAACATGATGATCTCGAGCCCATCAAGCTGCGCATTACCGGAGTAATTGCCGAGCTGGAGCGCCGCCGCCTCGAGCTGGAAAATCTGCATCAGCAGAAACGGCAATATGAGCATGATCTGGAGAAAGAGGGACTGGAGTCCGCGGCGAGACCGGAGGTGGATGTGCCCTTTCTGATCGAGCAGCTCAAGAACGAAGCGCGTGCTGCCAATGCCCTGCGGCCGCGCCTGCTGGAGGAATTGGGCAAAGCCTACTGGCAAAATGAACCATCACCCGCGCCCGAAATCGCCGGCCTGATCGAGCAATTGAACGATCTCAAAAAGCGCCTGCGCGATTTCGAACAAGACGAAGTCTGATTCCTGCTGTCGCCCCGCCCAACCCAGCCCTCACCAACCAAGAGACCCCATGAATTCGACCGGAAATGCCGCGCAATGGGTTGAGTCCACCCTCGCCCACATGAGTCTGGAGGAAAAAGTCGGACAGATGTTGCTTGCCGACTTTGCCGCCGTCTTCACCAACCATGACCATGAGAATTGGCGGCGCATCGTCCGCCTGCTGCGCGAGTTGCACATCGGCGGCATCATACTCGCGGGTGGCGGCTTGCTGGAAGTGGCACTGATCACCAACGAACTGCAGCGGCTGGCCAGGGTGCCGCTGCTGGTAAATGCCGATATGGAAACCGGCGCGCTCTTTCCCTCTCCCTGGCGCCGGGCGCGCGGCCGCGCGCCGGATTTGCCGGCGTATCTCTCCGGCGGTGGCACGGAATTCCCGCGCATGATGGCCATTGGCGCCACGCGCAGCACAGCGCTCGCCTACGAGATCGGCCGGCTCACCGGCCGGGAAGCGCGCGCCGCCGGCATCCATTGGACAAACTCGCCCGTGCTCGATCTCAGCAACAATCCGCGCAACCCGATCATCAACGTGCGCGCCTTCGGAGAAGAGCCCCAACTCGTCGCCCGTCTGGGTGTTGCCTACCTCTCCGGTTGCCAGGCTGCCGGGTTGATTGCCACCATGAAGCACTTTCCCGGCCAGGGCGATACCGACATGGATACGCATGTCACGCTGCCGGTATTGGATTTTGATGCCGCGCGCCTGCAGGCGGTCGAATTGATGCCGTTCAAAGCGGCGATCCAAGCCGGCGTGAAAGCGGCGATGACCGCACACATTGCCCTGCCCAGGATCGATGCCACCTGCCGACCCGCAACGCTGTCGCCCCCCATCGTGACCGGCCTGCTGCGACAACAGTTGCGATTTGAAGGATTGGTCGTGAGCGATGCCCTGACGATGCAGGGTATCAGCGATTACTATTCGGCCGGGGAGGCGGCGCTACTCGCCGCACAAGCGGGCGTGGACATGCTGTTGATTCCGGCAGATATTGACGCCGCCCATCGCCGGCTGGTGCAGGCAGTGCAACACGGAGAATTGCCGCTCACACAGGTCGAAAGCGCGGCCCGGCGTGTGCTGGCCGCCAAGGCCGGCCTGGGTTTGCATCTGCAGCGCACGGTCGCGATTGAAGAGCTGGCGGAGGTGGTGCAAACCCGTGCGGCGCAGGAGCTGGCGCAACAAGCAGCAAGCGCCGCCATCACTTTGCTGGAGGATGATGCCCGGATTCTGCCGCTGCGCACCCATCCCTCCCTGAAGTTGGCGGTGGGCGTGGTGTCCAACTCTGCGCTGGCAACGGAGGGCGAATATCTCAACAGCCGGCTGGCAGCAGCCGGCCACGTGGTGGACACCTTTCGTTTGTCCGCTGAAATGAGTGAAGCCAGGCTGGCGCAAGCGCTCACCGCCTGCCGGCAGGCGGAGGTGGTGGTGTTTGAGGCCTTTCTCACCATGGGAGCCTGGAAGGGCGAGCTGCAATTGCCGCCGCAGGCGCATCAATTCTTGCAGGCGGCGCGCGACGGGCAAAAACCGGTGATTGCCCTCTCTTTGGGTGATCCTTACATGTTCGCACATCTCCCCCCAATGGCTGCCAGCCTGTGTGCCTACGGCGGCAGCCAATTGATGGAGGGCGCCATGGCGCGGGCTCTGTTGGGCGAAGCAGCCATCACCGGCAAACTGCCGGTGACCATTCCCGGCCGGTTTGGCTTCGGCCACGGCCTGGAACGGCACTGGTAGCCGCTGGTTGTGATGATCGGCTGCCGGGGTCAACCTGGCAGAACCGGCAAACGACGGTGCCGAAAAGATTTCCGATTCCCCCTATCGTTCCGCCAATCAATGCACGTTTCAGGTTTCCCGCCCCGTCACCGCCCTGGGGCAAGGTGAGGTATCACGAGGAACCGGGTGCGAGCGGCACCGGGGCGTTGCTCTCCCCCCCCATGCCTGCCTGATCGCGGAGAATTTGAACCGAACAGTCGCCGCGGCGTTAATCGGCAGCGATGTCCACGCCGATTGTGACCTTTCCGCAACGGTTGCAAAATTTCTGCAACGTGGGGCTCTGCGAACCAGGCGGTTGGACGATAAAAATAGGCAACAGAGCAGGAAAAATTTGGATTTCAGTCGTGGTTTCAATATTTTCGGCACTTCAACGAAGTGGATGCTGTTCATGCCCATGCGCAACGCAGTGATGACAGGAAAAAGGCGGTAAGGAGATCAACTTGTTGAGGGGTCGCATGCTGAAAACAGGATTGACCATCGCATTGCTGTGGTTGGGAGTCTGGCTGGATGCCCCGCAGGCACAATCCAACGAAACTGCACACCTTTTTCCGATGCCGGAAGAGATTCGGAATAATGTCGAATTCTGGAAAAAGGTTTATGCCGTTTATCCGACAAACCAGGTGCTGATACACGACATCAACGATCTTTCCATCATCTATGAGATCGTCGATATCGACAACAGCCAGGGTGAATATGCCTACCGCCAGGAGTGGCGCAAAATCGAGGCGATCAAGGACGAATACAGAAGTATTCTCACTGCCCTGGCTGATCGGCGGTTGGACCTCACCAATCCCGGTGCGCGCGCGAAACGGGTGCTGGAAATTTATGGCGCAGAGGCGGACCCCGAGCGCTTGCGCACGGCTGCCAATTCCATTCGCGGCCAGCTCGGCCTGAAGGATCGCTTTCTGCTCGGCATGCAACGTTCCGGGTTGTATCTGGATTTCATCGAAAAGATTTTGGCGGAACACGGCCTGCCGCGCGAGCTGGCAGTGCTGCCGCACGTTGAGTCTTCCTTCAATTACAAAGCCTACTCCAAAGTCGGTGCCGCCGGCCTGTGGCAATTCACCCGTTACACCGGCCGGCTGTTCATGAGGATCGACTATGACATCGACGAGCGTCTCGATCCGCTGCGCGCCACCGAGGCGGCGGCCAAATTGCTCAAACTCAATTACAGCGAGCTGGGGTCGTGGCCGCTGGCCATCACGGCCTACAATCACGGCTTGCAGGGCATGAAACGCGCCAAGGCACAATTTGGCACGGATTTCGGCAGGATTTACACCAGCTATCAAAGCCGCAGCTTCGGTTTTGCCTCGCGAAATTTCTACGCAGAATTTCTGGCGGCCCTGGAGGTGGTCAAGAATGCCAAAACCTACTTCGGGCCAATCGACTATCACGTGCCCGCCGAATTCGTGGAGATCGAACTGGATCGCTTCGTTACGGTGAGGGACATTCTCAAGATCTACAACGTGACGCTGGAGGAGTTTGCCGAGTTGAACTCCGGCTTGCGGCCGCCGGTGTTGAACTCGCAACGCCGCATTCCGCGCGGCTACAAGCTGCGACTGCCCGACCGCCTCGGCACAGATGCCACCCTGCTGGCCGCCAAAATCAATCCCAATGCCACCTATGATTCCCAGGTGGAATCAGAGTGGTATCGGGTGCAGAAGGGCGACAACCTTTATGCCATTGCGCGAAAATTCAATACCACCCCGCAACTGCTGGCGGAAAGCAACAATCTGAGCTTGCGCAGCAAACTTGCCGTGGGACTGGTTTTGCGGATTCCCGAGGGCAAAGCCCCTGCGGCGGCGCCGGCGGTGGCAACCGCTCCTCCCGCTGCGGAACCGGCCGTGATGGCGCATGCGGAGAGCAAGATGCCGCCCCCTGTCATTCCGCCTCCTCCCCCGGCGGCGGTTGCGGACCAAAAGACAGCGAGCAAAGCCGCGCCTGCCACACTTGCCGAACCGACGCTGGCAGCTGACAACAACCGCACTCTGGCAGATGGGGCCCTGATCAAGAATGCGATCGATACCAGAATCGAGCTGACGCCCGAAGCGATTCGCCAGTCCTATGCCGTGCAACGCGCTGATTTACCCCGCGCCGAACGCGAGTCGATCGTGACCTATGAAAGTGAAGCAAGCGCGTCAAAACCGGTGGAGGTGGCGGCGGTCACGCTGCCTGCACCGGTGCGCAACGAGACCATGACCAGGTCGATTCCCCCGCGCTTGCGCACCTCCAAAGATTCCCTGTGGATCAAAGTCGAGCCGGAGGAGACGCTCGGCCATTACGCCACCTGGCTGGAGATTCCGACGCAGCGGCTGCGGGCGCTCAACGGTTTGCGCTACAGTGAAGACATTCGCATCGGCCAGCGGATTCGGCTGTCCTATGCCCGCGTATCGGCCACGGAGTTCGAGCGCCGGCGCAATGAATATCACCGCAGCATCGAGGAAGATTTTTTCTCGACCTACAAAGTTGACAGTGTGCAGACACACCGTCTGAAACGCGGCGAAACCATCTGGAAGATTTGCAACGAGATTTATCAGGTGCCGGTCTGGCTGGTGGCGATGTACAATCCCGACCTCGATCTTTACAATCTCAATCTGAACGATGAGTTGAAAATTCCGTCGGTGGTGAGCATCAATCCGGCAGCCACCCCGCCGATTCAGGAATAACCAGGATTCTCAATCATCCAAACAGCAACGGCCCGCGTGATTTCCCTTGCCGCTGGCATCACGGGGCCGTTGCTGTTTTCTGTCCGTGCCGCGCTGGCCGGTTTGGGCCCGCCAACTCCCGAGGCCATCGCTGCACTGCTTTGTTGAGTTTCAGGTGTATCGCCGCAGGGCCGGCACCGGCCGGCAGTTGTCGCGGTGCCGGCAATTTTTCTCCGGCATTTTCTTTCAGGCCCGATGGCCCTATTTCACCAACGCCATCTTGCGCGTCAGTTTGAAGTCACCGGCCTGCATCTGGACAAGATAAATGCCGGCGCCCAGCGTCACGCCACGGTTGTCTCTGCCATCCCACGTCACGCGATAAACGCCCGGCTCCTGCACTTTTTGCACCAGCGTGCGGACTTCCTGGCCCAGGGCGTTGAAGATCTTCAGTGTGACTTCCACCCGCTGGGGAAGTTCATACTGAATCATGGTTTCCGGATTGAAGGGATTGGGATAGTTCTGTTGCAGTGCGAAAGTCACCGGCACGCTTGCCGCTTCCTCAACGTGCGTCGGCGTGGCCGGCAGGTTGATGGTCACGTTGCTGACACTGGCCCCATTGCCGAGCGTGATGTTGGCGGCATGCTGCTCATCCGGGCCGCCGAAATAGGCCGTGCCACCCGGGCCTGAACTCATCAGCTTGTAGTCACCGGCCGGCACGTCCTCCACCGTGAAAGTGCCGTTGGCTTCGGCAACGGCGGAAGCAACCGGGACGCCATTCGCCAGGGCGAAGACGGCGGCATAGCCTTCACCCACGCTGGAATTGCCGCGCGTCACACGGCCGGCAATCCTGTACGGTCCGGACCGGCCGGCAGCCAGACTGAAATTGATGCCGGTGGTTTCCGCCCCTTCTGTAACCGCAACTGGCGTGGCCTGCCGCCAATGGCGCACATTGTCATAAAATTCCAAAAGGAAATGGCGCGCCCACGCCAGCACGATGTACTTTCCGGGTTTCAGGCCGGGTACGGTGTACTGACCCAGGGCATCGGTCCACGCAAACCCCGGGGCGCCCGGTGTGGTGGGAATGGCAAGCACAATGGCATGTGCAATCGGACTGCCGTCCGCTTCTGCAGTCACGGTGCCACTGATGGCGCCGCGCAGATTGCCGAGTTTTTCCAGCTTGAAGTCAATGCCACTGGTTTCGTTGGGTGCGGTGACGGAAACCGGCTTGGCGTTATCGCGGGTTTCGACGCCGTCATAGAACTGCGGCTTGAAGCCCTTGGCTTCCGCATAGACGACATACTGGCCGGAGCGCAAACCCGCCACGCGATAATTGCCCTGACGATCAGTCTGGCTGTGTGTTGTCCAATTGCTGCCCAGCAACCAGACATGCACCGTGGCACCGGGAATTGGCATGGCATCGGCGCTGGCCACCACGCGTCCCGAGATCGCACCGCCTTGTTCCAGGGTAAAATCAATGCCGGTGATTTCGCCGCTTTCCGGAACCTCGACCGCCGTTGCCTGCTCGAGCGCGGGTGCTTCCTGCCAGAATTCATTGAGATAGCCGTGCGCCTCCGCCATCACAAAATATTTTCCCGCAGGCAAACCTTCCAGGAGATACACGCCGTTCGAATCCGTGCGCGCAGCGTATGGCCCGTTCAGATGGCCAGGATCGCCGGCCGGGTTGGTGGCATGGCGCTCGCGGAAGGCCAGCACCAACGCCCCGCTCAACGGATTGCCGGTGGCCTGAGCGGTCACCTTGCCGCTGATGCGGCTGAGCGGATCGAGCTTGAAATCGATGCCCGCAGTGTGCTTGCCTTCTTCGACGGTCACGGGCGTGGCCTGGCTGCGCTCACGCACACCATCATAAAACTCCGGATGATAGCCGCGTGCCTGCGCCATGACGAGATAGGAGCCCGGCGGCACGCCCGCCAGGTAATTGCCCTCTTCATCGGTGAGCACAGTTCGAACCACCAGCCCGGGCTGCGGACCGCGCGCGGGCTGAATCGTGACCTGCGCCTTTGCCAGCGCTGCCCCGCTGATCGCATCCACCACGCGACCGCGAATCGCGCTGGCGGTCGCCAGGGCCAAGTCAATTCCGGAGACAGTCGCCGGCGGCATGACTGCGATCAACTTTGCTTCCAGCAGGCTGCCGGCATTGTCGTAAAATTCTCCGCGATAACCGGGGGCTTCGGCAAACACCGCGTAGGAACCCGCGGGCAAATTTTCGATCAGATACGTGCCGTCATCGTTGCTTACAGCATGATGCCGGAGGTCGGGCCGCACCACGCGCGAGGCGAAGACATGAGCACCGGCAAGCGGCGTACCTCCGTCTTCCACGGTGATCAAGCCGGCGATACCCGCGCCGCGGCGCAGGCTGAAATCAATGCCGCTGGCAGTATCATGCGCGGCAAGCTGCACCGGTTTGGCTTCAACAAACTGATCGACATTGTCATAAAACTCCGGCAGAAAACCGCGCACCTGGGCCTTCAGGACATAGATGCCCGGCATGAGATTGCCAATAATGTAACTGCCATCCTCGGCAATAGGCGCCTCGCCGCGCCAGGGGCCATCGGCCACCCGCTCGGCGCAGACCATGCCGGTCAGCGGGGTCGTCCCATCCTCCGCCACCACTTTGCCAGTGATTGCCGAGCTGGGCCGTACCGACACAATCACCCTGGCCGCACCTTGAAACACACCCGCGCTGGTTTCCACGAAAGCGACAACCTCGCCCTGCCGCGTTTCGCGACCGGCGGTGAAGACGCCGTGGTCATCGATCTTGCCCAACTCCGGCGGCCGGACTTCCCAGCGAACCCGGCTGATGGCAAGCGGCTCGCCACCCGGGCCGAAGGCGAAAGCTTTGAATTGCTGTTGTTCACCGGGTGGCACCACGGCAATTTCCGGCCGGACCACCACCCGCACCCGCAAGGGATCCTGCCGGCCGATCTTGACCTGCGCCCGGCCGACGAACAACGTATTCCAGCCCTCCGCTTTTGCCTCGGCGATCACCGCACCGGCACCGGCATTGCGGCCGGCGATGAAGAACCCGTCATCGGTGATTTTGCCGAGGGAATCCGGTTCGACACGCCACCGCAGACTGATGATGCGAATATGCTGGCCGGCGGCATCAAACAAGGCGGCTTCGAAACGCTGGCCCTGACCGGGTTGCAGGCTGGCTTCGGGCGGCGTGATCACAAGTTTCGGTTCCCGTTGTGCCAGGGCGCCGGTGGCCATCCCCAACAGGAAAAGCACAACTGCATTTCGTAATGCTCTCATGATGAACTCCTTCTCAACGAATACCGCAATGGGATTGAATGGTGGTCTTGCCACCGTGCGAGAATGGCGCGTGCGTCGTGCTGCGCCACATGTTCCCACCACCCACACATTCTTCCCTAATTGCACTCACCTCCTCGTTGCGACGGTTTTTCCGGGGAATTACATTCTGCCTCGCCACACAGGATTGCAGTTTGTGAAACCCGGCGGGCAGCAAGCTGGCGCTGCAGAATCTTCGCGCACCTGACGGTGGTGCGAACTTGGTCATTCAAAAAACCGCCGGGGAGCTTGCCACCCAACGTGGGCAAGCCACCACCCAACAGAAAATCTCCAGCGGATGGCAGAACCCAACTGTTAAATTTTATCCGTCGGGTTTTCTATCAGTGGGAGAAATCTTTGCTCTCTACACAGATTCAACTCTTAAGAGACCGAGGGGAATCGCAGCAAGTGGCAAAACATTTACACCGCGGGATGTCACGCTCCGCGGAGCCGGATTTCCAAAACACAAAGCCGGAGTGCCGGCGCAAACGCCCAAGCCTTTGCGCTATTCCGCGAGTTTGAGCGCCTCCCGCAACAAATCGAAAGCCAGGGCGGTGGTTTCGGCTGCGACGTGAAGCTGACCCGCCTCATAGGCAGCCCGGGCGCGTCGCCGCATTTCCGTGGCCTGATCCACCAGAATCTGTGCAAAGCCCGACTCATCGCCCTGCAAATTTTTACTCACCTCACTCAGTGTGGCGTCCAACTCTTGCAGGCGCTGGCCCAGGATCCCGCGGTTGGGCGGAGCAGCGGCCGTGCTTTGCACCAGCGCTTCCGCCTGCACCAGGAACTGTTCGGCAAGACGCACCATCAGACGAAAAGCCGCGACGGAACGCAGGGTCTGCCGTGGCCACTGACAAATTCTCCCCGCGCTTGCAGTTGCCCGGCGGGACAAGTCAATCAGAACATGGACTTCCTCATTCGCCACCGCCTCACGCTCTGCCGCAACCGTCTCCAACTCCTGCTGCAACTGCGCCACTTCGCTTTCGCATTGCCTTTTAAAGTCGGCGGCCGGCACGTTGCCACTGCGCGTGGCCAGGGCGATCAAATTGTGACCGTTGACGATGAAACGACTGGCTTGCTGATAACGCTGTTGGTTGAGTGCCTCTTCGGCTTCGCGGCTGAGTTTGCGGGCCTGGTCGAGCAGCACCGCCGCCCCCGGACGGGAGCTTACGCTCGTGATCTGACTCTCGGCAGTCGCCAGGGCATCGCGCAGCGCTTGCAACTCGCGGCGCAGCCGCTCGGCATCAAGCGCCTGCCCGGTGGCCGGGCACAGATCGATGACGCGCAGCAACAAACGTGTGGCACCATTGAAAAATTTCTCGGCACGCAGAAACTCGCCCCGATGAAAAGCCTCCTCCGCCAGACGGCCTTGCTGCAGCGCCTGCTCATAAACCTGTCGGGCGAGTGGCCGGCGGCATTGTTCCAAACCTTCCTGCGCCCGTTGTGCCAGCTCCGTAAGGTATTGCCGCGCGCGTTCGGCACGCTCACCCGGCAGACTGGGCCCGGTTGAGCCTTGCACCAGCTTGAGGGCACGTTCAAGCAGGGTAATCGCCAGGCGAAAATGCTCCACCCCGCGGATGCTGCGGTTCAGCAGGGCGCGTTCACCGAGCTGCTGATTCCTGCGGGCCTCCTGCACCAGCCGCTCGGCCTCGCGGTTGCCACTGCCGATCACTTCACTCTCCGCCCGCCGCATGAGTTCCTCGAGCTGGGTGCGCAGACGTTGCACCGGCGCCCGCAAAGCCAGCTCCATCGCCGCTTCCGCCAGTCGGCGTGCCTCCATCAGCCGCAGGTTGGCTTCGCGCCAACGGCGCTCTGCAAAAGCCTGCTCGGCTTTCTGGCGTAGCATCTCGGCGTCAGCCAGCAGCTTGCGGGCTTCTTCGTTACCAAAAGTCTGCACCACCTCGCGTGCGGTTTCGAGCAGGGCTTTGAGCTTTTCCAGCTCGCCGCGCAGGCCGATTTCGGTTTGCGTGAACGCTGCGCCCGCCAGGCAAGGGATGAGCAGCAGCCCGACCATCCAGCGATGTCTTGTGAACAGGGACATGAGCAATTCTTGAGAGCCAGTTAACCAACTGCCCACTATGCAACCCCCATGCCGCCTTGACAGGGCTGCATGGCGGCAGAATCGGCTCATTGATTTGTAAAGGGATAACGCATGGACATGAATCGATATCAGCTTGCCCTGAGGATTGTGTACCTTATTGAACATCGGACAATGAACCGGAAAGGCCAAGCCAGGACGGTGGCGTTGGAGAGCAGGAGCGTGTTTTCCGCCAATTTCACAAGCGGGGTTTCATGAACAGCCGGCTTCTAAAGCGCCATCTCGTACAAGGCGCGCAAATCTTCCTTCGTCACCGGCCGGGGATTGAGCCGGTGCGCAGCATCCTCAAAGGCTTGCTCAACCAATGCCGGAATTTGTTCGGCTTTCACCCCCACGGCGGAGAGCTTTTCAGGAATGCCGGCAAATTTGTTCAGGCGTTTGACGGTGAGACTGACCGACTCCTCTTTCCTGGCCTCCAGTGCAGCAGCCATCTCCGCAAACCGTTCCGGTGCTGCGTTCTGATTGAAGTCCAGCACCCGGGGCAGCATGATGGCGTTTGCCAGCCCGTGAGACAACCCCGCGATGGCAGAGAGTGAATGCGCCAGCGCCTGACACACCCCCCGCCCTTTTTGCGAGGCCACTGCGCCCATGAGCGCAGCCATCATCATGTCCGTGCGTGCCGCCACATCGTCACCGTAATGCACCGCACGCAACAGGCTGCCGGCGATCAGGCGCAAGCCCTGCAGCGCAATGCCGTCACACAAGGGATGATAACCGCGGGCAACATAAGCTTCCAGACAATGCGTGAGCGCGTCCATGCCGGTGGCGGCGGTGAGGTGGGGCGGCAGCTTGAGCGTCAGTTCGGGGTCGCAGATCGCCAGGCGCGGCATGAGATGGGGTGAGGCAATCACTGTCTTGCGCCCGGTGGCGTTGAGGGTGATCTCCGCGCTGGGGCTCGCCTCGCTGCCGCTGCCGGCGGTGGTGGGAATGGCGAGCAGTGGCGGCAACACCGGACGGACATGCTGCCAGCCTTCGCGTTTTTCGTCGTAGTGCGCCAACGGCGGCGGATGCGTGGCCAGCAAGCCAATGACTTTGGCAGCATCCAGCGGGGAGCCGCCACCCAGGCCAATGATCATGTCACACTTCTCCTGCTGAAAACGCGCGACCCCGGCCTGCATGTTGTCTTCTATCGGATTCGAGACGACTTCATCGAACACGCTGAACTCCAGCCCGGCTTTTTTGAGCGGCACGATGACTTGTTTGATGATGCCGCTCGCCACCAGGCCTTTGTCCGTCACGATCAGCGGCCGCACGCCACCCAGTTCAGTGAGCGCTGCTTCGAACCGGCTGATGGCACCGGGCCCGAAAATGATTTTGGTGGGAAAGGAGAAGGTGGTGATCATGGCCGTTGCTTGGATGGAAAACGCTTTACGCCTGCGCGCAGTTTTTCAAATGGTGCACGTCCTTCCGATGCCTCGCCCTCGGCCGCCCCGAACTTTCCCAAACCTCCAACGGCGTGATGGCTCACACAGGCTTGACAACAGCGGGGCCATCACCGGGACCTCAGCTCCAACGTTCGCGCCTGCTGATGCTCGTTGCCGCTGAAGACGAGGATTGTAGGCAAGCGACCGCCGCGCGACGACACTCCGCGGTGCTCACCGGCATCAGCTTTCTCAGCCGGCGATCTTCCTGCCTGCCTCCAGTTCGAGCGTCACAATGCGCCAAGCGGGAATATCCAGCTCGACGCGCGATTTCGCGAGAACCGCGATCTCCTCCAGTCGCTCTTCGGCGAGATTGACCCGCCAGGCATGCGCGATGGGCAGACCCCATGCGAGCTGACCGCGCACACGCTCGGTCGAAGCATTGTAGAGCCGCACGATGGTGGTGTTGCGCTGCTCGCAGCGTTTGATCGCGGTGATGGTCAGACAGGCCGGCTCGCACTGCAGCAGGGAAAACTGTGCCGGCAGGTTGCCGCCCGCGCCGCTGCATTGTTCCTCCAGCAGCGGCACACGATAGGATTCCGCCACGTTGGCGAGATTGAGCTTCTCCGCCGTGCCGGCATAGGGGAAAATCGCATAATGGAAGGTCTGCAGCCCCTGACATTGGGCTTCAGGTGTGGCATAGAACGGACCGGCATGACCGCGGCGCGTCGTCAGATCATCGCGCGACAACCAGCCCACGGCACGCAGCAGTGTCAGGGCCAGTTCCACGCCGCCCCTGCTTTTCATCGCTTCGTACTCGTACAGCCCGTGCACCAGCACTGCCAGACCGCGACGCTGATCTTCGACCGCGCAGAAGCCCTGCATGGGCACGGTGGGCGCGGGAGCCTGGCGCCAGTCTTTGCCGGCCGGCTGCTTGAGCGGGCGCGGCACCGTACAAAAAGCCTGTCCCGTGAGGGTATGTTGTGCCGGGATCCCCGCGGGCACGCGCACGCGCAGACGATGATCGCGCGCCAGGTTGGTGAAGGCCAGCTCGACTTCAACCCAGGGCGTGGCAGCGGTCACGGTGAATTTCCAATGCACCGGGCAGCGCACGGTGTTGGCGTGACGGCGCTTGCGGGCGCGGTCATAACTCACGGGCAACCGCAGCGTGGTGTCGATCTCGACGGCCACCGCCAGCGGCGAGCGATGCGTGATCTTCATTTTGCCGCGCTGGTTGCGGCTCCAGATGCCCTTGTCTTTGGGAGCGGGGGAATAGTCATATTCATCCCCGAGATCCGCGGCGTCTTCCAGCACATTCAGGTTGCGGTACTCCCTTTTCGTGGCTTTGTGATAAAGATCGAAACTGCCGTCACTGGCAAATTTCACGCGCAGAAACTTGTTCTCCACGACGTTGCCGCGCACAATGACGCTGTCCGGCGGTTTGACCGTGGCCCGGGGCACCAGCGTCAGCGCGCGATAGCCCAGCGCGGGCGCATGCTCGACCAAATACTCCAGCTCGATGGCGCGCCAGGGTTTGTCCGCGGTCAGAGTGGTGAGGCCGAAGTTGGCAATGTCGCGCTCGAGCTGTGCGCGTTTGGCCGCGTAATCCAGCGGCCGCACCTCGGAACCCGGGCCGGTGCTCACCGCCAGAAACGCCTGGGGCAGGCTGTAGCCGGGTTGTGACCGCAGCGTGCGCACCTTGAGGATGTGCGTGGGCACCGCTTCACCGTTGGCATCGACCAGGGTCAGGTCTTTTGCCGGCCGCTGCGGCGGCAGCAGGACGAGTGAGCGCACCACCGCGGAGCGTGCAAACGCCAGCGTGTTCACCGTCACCACCGTTGGCCGCGACTCGTGCTTGACACGGCCGGTCAGTGCGTCAAGACCGGCAGCCAGCGCCAGCCGGCCGATTTGCCGCGCTTCCTCGAAACGCGGCTGCATGTCGCGATGCACCTGGTCGATGCTGCAACCACAAATCGAATCATGCGGATGGTTCTTGAGCAGCGCCTTCCAAGCTTGCTGCAGAAATCCGGCAAAACTTTCGGCACCAGTCAACTGACTGGCCAGCACGCCCAGCGGCTCCGCCTGCCGGGTCAGCAGACTTTCGCAGGCATCATTTTGCTGCTTGAGATAAACACGAGCCGACAACACGCCGGCAAGCACGTCATGATGCTTGCTGGCATGAATTTCTCCGGACCAGTCGGCCAGCGACAAACCGGCACGGCGCAGCGTGTGTACAAAACGCGAGAAGGTGGTGTGCTCCACCTGGCTGTCCGGCAGCACGGTGTTGGCATAGGAAAGAATGCGGGGCAGGTCGGCCTGCGGCTCGAGATGATCACAGCCGTTGTTGATCAGCAGGTGACGGGTGTCGTCCGTGCCCGGCTTGGCCACCGCGCCGAGCGCCTGGGCTTCCTGCTTGAAAAAGTCGACCACCAGATCGAAACGCGGTGCCTCCGTGGCGGCCACCGGGCCGGATTCGAAGCCAATTTGTTTGCCATTGCAATAGGATTTGAATTGATTGACGGCCAGCACCCGGCTGCCATCGGGCGCGACCCAGAGAAACTCCGTGCCCAGCGCATCCTGCTCATCGCCCATGCCGCGGGTGAAAATGAAATTGTCGATTTGAAAGCCGCGCAGAATCTGCGGCAGTTGCGCCACATGCCCAAAAGAGTCCGGGCTGTAGCCGACTTTCATCACGCCACCGAAGGGAAACCCCACCCGTTGCCCGGTCATCAAGTTGCGAATCAGGGCTTCACCGCTGACGAGAAATTCATCGGGCAGCACATACCACGGCCCGATCTCCAGCCGTCCGGCTTGCACCAGATTGCGCAGCCGCTCGCGATTCTCCGGCCGGATCTCCAGGTAATCCTCCAGCACGATGGTTTGGCCGTCGAGAACGAAATAGCGAAACTCGGGCGTGCGTTCGAGCAAGTCCAGCAGGCGGTCCATCAGGCGCACCAGACGCATGCGATACTGCTGAAACGTGCTGTACCACTCGCGATCCCAGTGGGTATGTGAGACCACATGGAACTTGAAGCGGACTTTCTTGGCGGCAAGCACGCTGCCTTTGCGAACTTTGTGCGTGTAGGGGCTGGTGTAGATCATTTGCTCATCCAGGCGTGATTGATTGTGGAGAAGAACGGATGCCTCACGGCAACGGGATTTCGACATCGCAACGGTGTGGTCGCTGGCGGGAACGGGCGGAGGGATGCAAATCGAAGCGGGCCGGCAGCAGATGAAATCTCTCCACGTGCCGGCAGGGCGCCGCTTTCTCCAATAGAGGCGGACCCGGCCAGAGCGGCCGGCAATGAGATTGACAAGAAAGACCGAAATCCGGTTTCGGCCATGCTCCCTCCTGCTTCCTGAAGAACACCTTGGGGACGGATACCCCGAAGTTTACAACCTGATTGCCGGCTCCCGCCCACCAGGTGATCGCGGTGCAGCAGGAGCCGGGCTTTCTTGCTCACTGCTGCGAAACAGGTTGCCCTTTCACCTTGAGAGTTTTGACTTCCCAGGGCGCAAGCGTCACCGTCAAACGCGGGCCGGAGAGTGGCAGCGGCTTGTCTTCCCATTCGATCAAATTGACCTCACTCACCGCGGTGGCGGAGAAGGGCAGCGTAATGCTGGCATTCACCGCCGTGCCCGTGCTTTCAAACAGGCGGATGATCCAACTGTCGTCATCTTCGGCTTTCTTCAGCGCCGACAGCACCACGTTGCGCGGTTCGATGCTGACAAAGCTGAAGGCCGGCGGCAGGGTGCCGGCATGCTGCTCGACGAGGCGCGCAATCAGGGGCTGGTTGAAGCCATAGCCGGCCTGAATGGCCTGCTTCCAATCGCCTTCATGCGGCAGGATGGCGAGGTTGAATTGCTGCTCACCCTGGTCCAGGGGCGTGGCGCCGCGCAGGGCGGTTACCCGCACGAACCCGTCCTTGACATCGACGCTGTACTTGCCGTCATTCACCACGGTGACCCCAAATTGCTCGTTGGAAAGATCGAGCCATTTCTGCATGGGCACTTCCTCGCCGTTCATCGCGCGTGCCATGGCGCCAAAGGGAATCTCGAACATGGCGCGGCTGTCCGGGACATAGAACGGAAAACCGACTTTCAGGACCTTGTCCTGTTCCTGCCAGCGGCCGGTATATTGCAATTCCAGCCGCGGGAGATTGGCGTAAATCACATAATCCTGCCGCAAGGTGGTGTTGCCATGAGACAAATATGTCCGCAAGCGCGCGCGCAGCGGCCCGGCTTCAATGATCTCCGGCCGCGCCGACATGCGTACGATTTCGCGCCGGCCATCATATTCCAATTCCAGCGCGGACTGCGGGGTGTTGCGTTCCCCCAGCATTTCCAGGCCGCCGGCCGCAGCCATCCATTCGCGGTTTTGCCGGCTGTCCACCAGCCGCAGCAGCCCGCCGGTGGCGGAATCCAGGCGCACGGTGAAGAACCCGTTGTTCATGGCCAATGACGGGAGATCGATGCGCGCCCGGCCGGGAATCTCGACCTCCTGTTTGAGCCATTCCAGCCAATAGACCTTGTAACCGAGCGCCGGCACATTCTCCGGCAGGAAGAGCAGCTTGTAATGAATGCCTTCGGCCGTCGAGTCACGCAGAAGAATTTGTGCCGGCAGGCGTGCCCCGGCGGCCTCACGGAAGTAGGGCAGCGGCGTCTTCATCTGGGTCGAGTCTGCCGTGGCGGCCTTTTTACCGCGTTTGGTCTTCGTGACCACCGGTTTTTCAGGTGGTGGCGGCGGCACGGTGACGTCCACTTCCACGACATCAGTGCGTGGCCAGTTGAGCGGATTGTAGACCACCAGGGCTTTCTCCGAGCCGTTGGCCGATTTGGTGTTGATAGCGGTCTCGATGCGCGTCATGGCCTTGTCCAGCGCGGCCTTGGCGGTCTCCGTGGCTTCGCGATAGGAGCGCAGGGCATCTTCACTCACGCCGCTGCTGGTGGCGCCGGCCAAAATGCTTTGTGATTGATTGAAGAGAACATTGCGCCATTGCTGGGTGAATTCGCCCTGCGGATAAGTGAAGCCATATGACCGTGCAATCAAGGCGAAGGCTTCCGCCGCAGGCAGGGCCATTTCGCTGCGGCGATGACTGCGCTTCAACCGGGCATTGTTCACCCACGCGCCCCGCGCGGTGAAATTGATCTCGTCCCGATGCACGCCCAGTCGGGGTTTGGCGGTTTCCAATTCTTCGAAAAAGCCGCGCGCACCGGTCATGCGCACCGAGGGCACGGCGGGGTGATTTGCCCGCCCGGCGGTGAGATAGGCCAGATCTTCCGCCAGACGAATGTCCCGGCTGGCGGGGCTGCTGCCCACGCCGTAAAGCCGGGCCGCCTTGGGCCAGCCAAAACGCTGGTTGGCCGCCAGGGCGTGCCGCCCTTCATCGCGGGTGAGCGGCAGATCGAATTGCTCCGGCGGCCGATAACCCAGCACCCGGCTGCCATCGAGGCCCTCCCATTCGAACAGCCGCATGGATTCCCACGGCTGGTAAAACACGTAGCTGCGCATGCCACTCTTCTTGAGGAGCTGCGGCACACTCACCGCGTGGCCGAAGCTGTCCAGCATCCACGCCACTTTCGATTCCACGCCGAACTTGGCCTTCAGGTAGCGCTTGCCGTAAAGAAACTGGCGCGCCAGGCTTTCACCGGCGGGCAGATTCATGTCACTTTCCGCCCAACTGCCGCCCACAATTTCCCAGCGCTTCTGCTGCACGGCTTCGGTGATGGCGGTGAAGAGTTGCGGATCGTTTTGCTCGACCCACCAGTAGGTCGAGGCATGTGCCTGGGAAAAATGAAACCCGGGATACTTCGCAAAGTTCTTGATCACCTGCGCGAAAGTGGCGCGATATTGCTGCATGCCGGCATGGACATCGGCCGACTTGCCGAGATCGACATGCGCATTGCCGATCAGACTCACTTCGGGAACTTTCAGCTCGGCTTCCGGCACCTGCGGCAGTTTGGCATGTGCCTCGTCAATGAGTTGGTTGAGGGTGGCAACATCGCGCGCTTTGAGCGCCGCGAACATTTTCTCATCGAGCGTCTTCTGCTCCGCGATTTCATCGCCGCGATACTGCTGCAACAACGCCGCCGCGGAGAGATAGCGCCGCAGAGCAAGGTTTTCGACCGCAATGGTGAGGTGCGGCACGGGAATCCCGCTGTCAGCGGCGGTTGTGGTCTCCCCCGCCGCGCGGCTGGCGTGGCCGGTGCCGGCATGCACCACGATTTCGTAGCGCGCCGCCACCTCGGCGCTGTCGGTGAGGAACAGATCGCCGGTGTACCCACGATGATTGAACAGCCGCTGCTCGCCGTTGATCAACACCGTGCCGGTGGCGGAACCCAGGTCTGCCGAAACATAAAGCGGCATGCCCGCCCATTCCCACGGCACGAACAACACGCGGCGAAACCCGCTGCTGCCGTTGCTGGCGAGCGGTTCGACGCCATCGACTTCGAAGCTGCCCAGAATCTTGTCCAGCAGCCGTGCATCGTATTGCAGCGGCACCACCCGCTTCACTTCATAATTGTTGAACTGCAGCCGCATCTGCCAGGCCCCGGAGGCCTGAAAGCTGTTGAGAATGGCGCTCACCGGCACCGTGAAGTAAACGGCACGAATTTCACCGGCATGCAGCTCAAACACCGCTTCCCCGCCCACTGCCTTGCCATTGCGTGCCAGCAGCCGGGCACGGCAGGCGCCCAGCGGTTGCTGTTGAGGATTGTAGATCACCGTACGAAATTGCAGGGCCGGGCGATTGTCCACCGTGAAGATGGCTTTCTCCGCCGGCTCGATCTTGCGGATACGAATCAATTCCGGATCGGCGCGTGGAATCGTGGTCAGGCGCTCCGGTGTCTCCGCCTGCACTGTCAAGCCCGTGGCATTGATAAAACGTGCGGCAAGCGACCATTCCCCGACACCGTTCATCACTTTGAACAACAGCGCATTCCAGCCTTTTTGCAGCGTGATCGTCACCGTGTCCTGCTCCAGGCGGTTGGCACGCCGCTCTTTTTGCATCCACACCGGCCGGCCGTTGACCCGGAGAGCGGCAAAGTCATCGTAGCTGACGATCAGCGTCACTGCGCTGTCGCGTGCCGGGCTGTGGACGTAGCAATGCGCATAGGCCACGACATGCTCCACCGGGAAGAAATCCAGCATCAGGTCGAGAAAGTCGAGGTGGGCCTGGGGTGTGGCATAATGCCGCCAGCTTTTGCCGGCGGTAACCAGCCCGCCATGCGGCCGAATGCCCGCGTCATTGCCGGTGAAATCATCCCCCAGCCCCCGGCCTTTCTCCGCAGAGAAAGAACCGAGAACGAGCCATTCGCGAATCTCCTGGGCGGACCCTGACGCCGCACCCGCCAGGAACGAAAGCATGACAAAGAACATCAGCACGCCCCGGTGCGGACGGCAAGCCGGCAGCGCCGGGCCGGCGGCTTTTTTCCCGGCACCACGCCCTGCAGCGGCAGGCCGCGCTTCATTACAGCAACACTTTCCTTGCCCTCGGCTTGTCACTCCCTGTGCCGTGTCGAACAATCTCCTGAACATATTTGCCTCCTGGCAGTTGCACAGCGCAGGCTTGCTGGTAATCCGTGCTGCTCTGCGCAGACTCGTGCCCGCTCGAAATCATAAACTTTTAGGGGATGTTTCTGCCACGGCTCGAGCCTTGCCTGACCCACCGAGCTTGGAATGTTTTCGATCAGACACGATTTTCTGCTGGCTCATCTCACCGGCGAACCGGGCGCGAATCGCCGGCAAGGCGGACGAGCCTCACGGTGCTTTTGAGAGCTTCCATGCGCCGGCAAACTGCAATGCTGTCCAAATCCGAATTGCGAGATCCCAATTGAAGTTTGCCGATGTCAAACAATCCAGCCAGTTGCCAAAGAAATTACCATCGCAAACGGGCTTTTGCAGGATTATCTCATCCGCTTATCCGGCGCAGACGAACAAATTTTCACCTGCAATATCAAGCACACAAATTGCAGCTTCTCAAAAACGACAAAAATATAATCAACTTTTGACGTGCATCAAAGATTTTTGTACGCTTAAGCCCTTTCGAGTGAAGAAAAGTAGCTTCGCCGAGTCGCAGCGTGCCATTTTATCCACCAAACTCATGAGACATCACTGTTTCAAAGGGAGTCAATCCCGACACCTGTTGTCATGGCTAAAGCATGTGCTCAACCGTCGAGGCCGAAAATTTCCTGCGGGCATCAGATGCTGAGGCTGCGCGGTTGAATTTTCGGCACGCAATCCCCAAATAAAACGTGTGGACCAGCGCAGGCAACCCTGGCTGCATGCTTTTCTGTAGTAGGCCTTTCAGGGTCGTTATCCCCAAGGTGGCCCGCTGGCAGTCAAGAGGTCTGCGCGTCATTTTCATCGCGATGGGTGCCGACACGGACATGGCAGTGACCCTGAAAACACAATATTGGCTGCAGAGATTTCGGGGACACCGAATTGTTCAGCCTGCGGCTGATAAAAATTAGCGGGGACCCCGCTTCGATCAGCGTCCGGGAAATTTGTTCAGGACTGAGTGCCGCGTTACGCTTTACCCACACAAATCAAGATGGAACCGCAATTACTCTTCAACCCAGCCACCGATGGAAACAATAACGGTCGCGAGGCGCTGGCGGTGCGGATCATAGCCGGCGAAAAGGGTGAGACGACGAAAGACGAGTGGATGGTGGGAAGGCAATGGCAGTCCCTCTTCTTTGAACTGGCCAAACAGGATGAGTCGGCGATCAGCGGAGACGCCCACAGGCCGCAGGGGAATTTTCTCCCACCAGCGCTCAGGCAATTGCAAGGCTGTCACCTCTGCCGCCGCCCGGCGCGAAAGACTGGCGAGGGTATCAACGGTGATGTGACGACAAATCCCGGCGCCTTCACGCTGCCAGACGGCAGCGAAGGCTTGCAAGGTGGTTGTATCAAGAGTGGGTGCGGTCATCAGATAGTCGGATACGAATGGCTGGAATTCCGGCAGAAAGATCAGGGAAGGCATGGACTCAACCCGCGGCATTTGGGAGGGCCCACTCATTGATGGCAGCCTGGCGGGTTTCTGGTTGCAGACCGGCAGCAACATCACCAGGCTGACAAGGCATGGCAGCTTTATCATGGCAGGGAGCATAACACTCCGTCCCCGGGGGTTCCACTCTCGCCGGTGAGCCGATGTTTGCAAGAGTTTGCGTCCCGCAACAACTTCGAGGGTTTCTCCTGAAACGGCCCGGCCGGGTGAAACCCTTTGCGCAAAAGGCCGCGATTTCAGACAGGCGTAAATTTTAGTGTCAGCCTTGCAACGGGACTTCCAAAACAGCGCGGCTCGTGACAAAGTCGGGGAGGGCAAAGCCGCGACAAGGCTGGTGCAGGAACAGCCGTTGAGAGGTCAACGATTTCAGAGGGCACGAATTGGCGCATGAAGCGTCTCTGGCCTCCAACCCGCGGCGGGAGCGGCTGCCACCTGCCGGTCAAGATTGCAAGGCGGGGCACGCCGGCATCTGCATTCGCAGGGATGGCCGGCTGCTGGTATCATCCCTGGTTTGATATGGCATCCGGCAGCCGGCCATGGCATGTGTGTGGCGAGCTGCACAAACAAGGCTGGCGGCTGTGCTAACTCGCCTGCAAGGTTTGCACGAATGCGTCGAAGCTGGCGCGCCAGTGCGCGATTGTCTTCTGCGGACCAACGGCTTTAAAGAACCAATTGCCATTGGGCATCGCGACGATGGCCGCCAGCATGGCGTAATCCGGCAGCTCATCGAAGGGCCCGCTCATCATCATCGGCGACTGCGATTTGAGATAGGTGCCGGTCACCGATACCACGGTCACGTCCAGGCCGTTGACTCGCAGTTGTCGCTGTTCTGCGTGGTCGCGTGTGTCACTGCCGTCCGGCTGTTTGAATTGGCCATACCACCGGTCAAGATTGGCCTGCACCGAACCGCCCGTGCCGGGAAAATGGAAGACCACCAGCTCGCCATCCGCTGCCCCCTCCACGCCGGGCCAGCGAAACTGCGCTTTGCGCATGTTGTTGGAGGGCGGCTCGGCGATCCAGCCATCGGGGGCAGTGTAGCTCACCTCACCGGCGAGGGCGGGGTGGGAATTTTCTTGTTGAGCAGGCGAATCGTCAGTTTTTTTCTCACTGGATTGGCATCCCAGCCAGACAGCCGCGAGCATGAGCGGCAGGAGTGACTGCTTAACGCGCAACATTGTTTCTCCTTGTGATTTTCAGGTAAAGGTCAGTAACAGCGAAATAAAGCAAAATCAGCCAGGGCGCGCCGTGCTGCAGCGTGTCCCACCAGTCGATGAGCGCCATGCCCTGGGCGCCGCCGAGAATCCAGCGGATTTTACCGACGAGATGAGGCTCAGGGACATAAGGCGCCAGCCCGAGTGTGAGACAAGCCAGCAGGGTCAAGGCATACTTGTGCAGAGATCGTGTCATGACAGCGAATCCCACATCAAATACAGGGAAAAAGCGATGACCACGACCACCACGAAACCACGAATCCAGGCATGGCCCTTGCGCACTGTATAGCGTGTGCCAAGGTAGCCGCCCAACGCATTGCCCAGGCCGAGGCCGGCGCCCAACAGGTAGTCCACGTGGTCATGCCTGATGAAGACGTACAGCGCCGCGATGGTAAAAATAAAAACGACGATGACTTTCACCGCGTTGGTCGCCACCAGATCAAAACCAGCCAACGCCATGACCAAAATGATCAAAAAGCCAACCCCCGCCTGAATGAATCCGCCGAACACGCCGACACCAAAGAAACCGGCCATGAATGCCAGCCGGCGCCAACCGGTGAGTGGCCGGGGGGTTGCATGCAGGCGTTTGCCGGGGTCCGCCAGGATCACAACCAATACGCCAATCATAGTGAGCGCCAGCGCACGTTTGAATTGGTGCTCCGGCAAGGCGATCGCCCACCGCGCGCCGATAATCGAACCCGCCACCGCCGGCACAGCGGCGAGCAGGCTGACGCGCCAGGGCATGACATGCTGCCGCTGGAAGCCGGCAATCGCCACCACATTTTGCAGGAGTATGCCGATGCGGTTCGTGCCATTGGCGGTTGCGCTCGGCAGGCCGAGAAAGATCAACACCGGCAGCGACAACAGCGAGCCGCCGCCTGCGAGTACGTTGATGAAACCGACAACAAGGCCGATGCCAAATAACAGCAGCAATTGCCCGGTGAGGGAAAGCATGGGTATGATCCGGAATGTTGTTCCGCCAGCCGGATTGTCCGGCCAAAGTTTTTCCGGAAATTCTCCTGCTGTGCAGGAGTATCCGGCACGTCATCCTTCAGCAGCGAGTGGAGGAGAGCCGGCATCCCTGCCTGCAGACAAAAAATCTGCCCCGTCTCCCCACACCTAACCGAGGCATTGGGCAGCGGGATCAAGCCGGCATTTCTATTTAGCGTCCGAAATCACTGACTTTGCAACAGCGGTTCCAGCAAAGGCTCGGCCGTTGCTTTAAACAGGCTGCATTTTCACGCCTCTGGCTGTTTGGGATACCCCGGCTCAGCCGGGGCGGGAAGGTTTTCGGACTATTTGAAAGGGGCCGGAGGATTTGCATATTGAGCCCTTACCGCTCGCCGGTGGGGGAAGTTATAAATCATTCTTTGAATATCCAAGATTGTTCTCCGCAAGGAAGCCTGCTTTGAACCGATCCGCGAGTGATGGATTTCCGTTATGAAACGAGATCTGAATGCTCTGGCCAACAATGTTTTCGATGTGGTGATCATCGGCGGCGGCATTTATGGCGCTTGTGCGGCGTGGGAGGCAGCGCTGCGCGGCTTGTCAGTCGCATTGGTTGAAAAAGGCGACTTCGGCGGCGCCACCTCCGCAAACAGTTTGAAGATCATTCACGGCGGCTTGCGCTATTTGCAGCATGCCGACTTCAAACGCATGCGCGAGTCGATTCATGAGCGCATGGTGCTGATGCGCATCGCACCGCATTTGGTGCACCCCCTGCCCTGTGTCATGCCGACTTACGGCCACGCGCTGAAAGGCAGGGAAGTCATGGCGGTCGCCATGTTTCTCAACGACCTGATCGGCTGCGATCGCAACCGCCTGGAGGATCCCCAAAAATTTCTGCCAGCCGGTCGCGTGATTTCGAAGGAGGCGTGCAAGCGCCTGATTCCGGGGGTGGACGAAAAAGGCCTCACCGGTGGGGCATTGTGGTATGACTGCCACGTCTACAACTCCGAGCGTTTGTTGCTTTCCTTTCTGCATTCCGCGGTGAAAAAAGGCGCGCAGGTGGCCAATTATCTCCCGGTGCGCGGTTTTTTGAAGGAAGGCAATCGCATCACCGGCGTGCAGGTCGAAGATCTGATCACCGGCCGGCGCTTTGACGTGCGCGCGCGTCTGACCATCAACAACAGCGGGCCCTGGGTCAACCAGGTGCTCAGCCTGAAAAACGGCCGGCCGCCGCAGCCGCCGGTGCTGCTCTCCAAAGCCATGAATCTGGTCATCCGCCGACAACTGCTGCCCGACTATGCCGTCGGTGTGCCGAGCAAATTCGAATTCAAGGATGCGGACGCCATCCTCAACAAAGGTTCGCGCCTGCTCTTTCTGCGGCCCTGGCGGCATCTCTCGCTGATCGGCACCACCCATGTCGCCTATCAGGGCGATCCGCAGGATTTCAGGATCACCGAGCAGGATATCCAGGATTTCGTCAACGCGTTCCGAGCGGCGTATCCTGCCGCGGGATTGACCCGTGACGACGTTTCTTTTTACTACGGCGGTCTGCTCCCCATGGAGAGCGTCAATCCCCGCACCGGGGACGTCAAACTGCTGAAGCAATATCTGCTTCGGGATCATGCCGTGGTGGAGGGCCTCGAGGGTTTGCTGACAGTGGTGGGCGTGAAATACACCACCGCACGTGACGTCGCGCAGAAGTCCATCGACCTGGCGCTGCGCAAATTGCAGCGTCCCGTGCTGCCATCGCGTTCCCGGGAAGAACGGATTCATGGCGGGGAGATTGACCGTTTCGAGGCCTTTGTGGCTGCCGAGAGCCGCAAACAGCCATATGGCCTGCCGGCGGAAATCGTTAAGCATCTCATCGAGAATTACGGCTCCGCCTACGTCGATTTGTTTCCACATCTTCGGGAAAACCCGGCATGGGCGGCGCGCGTGCATCCGCAGACCACAACCATAGCCGCAGAAGTGATTCATGGCGTGCGCGAAGAGATGGCGCAAAAGCTGGTCGATGTGATTATGCGGCGTACCGAACTCGGCACCGCCGGTCACCCCGGCGCCGAGGCGCTGCAGCGGTGCGCCGAGCTGATGGCTGGCGAACTGGGCTGGACGGCCGAGCGCAAGGCCGCGGAAATTGCGGAGGCGAATCGGGTCTTTGAGGTGGCGCAATCATGAACGCAGAAACGATTCAGCCCTCGGCGCGCTTGCGCGTGGCCCAGCGTTTGGCGAAATCCTTTGCGCGAATGCGCGCAGCACGGCTTTGCCCGCCTTTGGCCTCCAGCCGCGCTGCGGGGCGGAGCCGTGCGGGCGTGGGATGTCCCTCTGCCGCATGTCCGCTGGCGGGATGCGACTCACCGCCCTTTTCTTCCGCGGCTTCCGCTGTCGCGGCAGCCGGCGTTTCCATCGTGGCGCGTGCCTGCACCATTGCCGCATGCGCCTGGCGCGCCGCGGCTTCATCCTTCTCCATGCAGCATTTTTTGTACTTTTTGCCACTGCCGCAGGGACAGGGGTCATTGCGTCCCGCTTTCATTCTGTCAGCCTCCCTTCTGCGAAAAAGTTGAACAGCATGTTTGCAAAACTAGCGCATTTTCTGTACATTTCAAAGTCAATTTTGCCCGATCACTGACAACCATAACCACGGGACTGCCACCCGCATGAGCCTTCCGGATATTGCAACAAAACCAAGCTCGGCTTCAGCAGTGAAAAAACCGCATCTCATTCGCCGGCTTTACGATTGGGTTCTGCACTGGGCGCACACGCCTTACGGCACGCCGGCGCTGGCCGCTTTGGCGACGGCCGAATCCTCTTTTTTCCCGGTCCCGCCGGATCCCCTGCTGATGGCACTCGCCATGTCCCGGCCGGAGCGCAGCCTGTGGTATGCGTTGGTGTGTTCGGCTTCTTCGGCGACGGGCGGCATGCTCGGTTATCTGATCGGCTGGCAGTTGTGGCATGTAGTGAGCGATTTCTTTTTCACCCACGTGCCGGGTTTCACCCCGGAAGTCTTCAATCTGGTGGCGCAAAAATACAACGACAATGCCTTTCTCGCGGTGTTCACGGCCGCCTTCACCCCCATTCCCTACAAAGTCTTCACCATTGCCGGCGGGGTCTTTCAGATCAACTTCGCCGAGTTTGTGGCCGCTTCGATCGTGGGCCGTTCCCTGCGCTTCTTCCTGGTGGCCGGGCTGATCCGCGTCTTTGGTGCGGCCATCAAGGAAAAGATCGATCGCTACTTCGACTGGTTTGCACTGGGCTTCACGGTGCTGCTGATTCTCGGCTTCCTCGTGATCAAATACGCTTTGTAGCGGCAACGGCGGAAGGGGGATCCCCCTTCACGCTAAACGCCGACAATTGCAGCAGTCATTCTCCAGCCCTGTCCGTCGCGGTCTGCCGCACGGCTCAAAACTTCGCACGCACACCCACACTCGGCAGAAAGGGAAACAGCGGCACGGTCTCCCGTTCTGCCGGATTTTTGTCAAAATCCCACACGTAATAGAACACGTTCCTGCGATTGTACACATTGACCAGATTCAACGAGACCTCCATCTGCCACGCCTTGAAAAAGTAGTGTCGGGTCACGCCAAGATCCAGACGGTGATAAACGGGATAGCGTGCGCCATTGATGCGGTCGAAAATGACCCGCCGCGCAACCGGCACGCCCAGCACGTCATATTCAAAACTGCCGCTCGCTTTGGTGTAGGGGAAACCGCTGCCGAGCTTGAACTGCACGCCCAGTTCCCATTTGCGGCTGAAATGGCAGTTCATCACCAGATTGGCAGAATGGCGCCGGTCCCAATTGGGCGGGTAGCGCGCGATTTGATCATTGAGCGTCTGCCCTTCCTTGTAAACAGATGCCAGGGCATAGGACAGCCAGCCGTTGAAACGGCCTGTGGGTTTCTGCAGAAACACCTCCACCCCGTAGGCCTCGCCATCCGCCTTGCGGAACACGTTCAAAATCGTAAAATCGACCTGCTGGGTGAATGAGGAACGCGTTTCACGAAAGGCCAGCAGATGGCGCAGGGTTTTGTAGTAGCCTTCCACCGTCAGTTTCAAACCGGCGGCGGGGAATTCGGTTTCCCAGCCGGCGAGATAATGCCGGGAGTGGCCGGGATCGAGCGTGCGGTCGAAGGAAAACCAAAAGTCAATGAACGAGGGGTTCAATTCATCCTGTACCGTGGCGATGTACTGATTGTAGATCCCCCAGGCCACGGAGAGCGCCGAATGTTCGCCCAGCAACAGGCGCGCTGACAGGCGCGGCTCCGGCTGCAGCATGTGCGTCGCGACGTTGTAATAGCTCAGGCGCAAGCCCGGCTGCAGCGTGAAACGCGGCGACGGCCGCCAGAGATGCTGGACATAGGCCGCCAGCGCGAACGGCTCCTGCCGGATGCGGCCCAGATCGCGATCATCGAAAACATTGCGGTATTCGAAACTGAGATTCTTCGCTTCCAGGCCGAGCTTGATTTCCTGCTGCGGATTGCGGAAATAGGTGAGATCCGCCTTGAAGGTTTGATCGAAAATCTCGTTGAGCCCGAAGGCACCGCCGCGGCCGCCAATGCCGACTTTGGTGTCAAAATGGCTGCCGGCCGCCATGAAATTCGCCAGCAGTTGCTGGCTGAAGAGATGGCGCCAATGCAGCGCAAAGGTGCGGTTGCCCCAGTTCAGATCGAGGGTGAGATCCCCCCAATCCAGCACATCGCGGCCGAGATATGTGCTGAAGGAAATGCGATCGGCCGGCGAGAGGTCCTGAAAGACGTGGGCTTGGGCATCATAAAAGTAGTAGGGCAGTTCAAAATCGGTAAGGCCGGCACGCCGCGCCGCGTTGAGCAATTGATCGATATAAGTGCGTCGCAGAGCCAGCAACCAGGCGCCTTTGTGCAGCGGCCCTTCGAGAGTGGTCTGCGAGCTGAGCAGGCTGATCGCCACGGTGCCGGAAAAATTCCGGCTGTTTCCCTCCCGGCTGGTCAGGCGCAAGACGGATGACAAGCGGCCGCCGTACTCCGCCGGAAAGCCGCCCTTGATCAGGTTCGCATCTTTCAGGGCATCAGTGATGAAATTGGAAAACAAGCCGCCCACATGCGAGGGATTGTAGACGGTGATGCCATCCAGCAGGATGAGATTTTGATCGGTGTTGCCGCCGCGCACCGCCAGCGCCGTGCTGTAGTCCGAGGTGCCCGTGACCCCCGGCAAAAACTGCAGCGCGCGGAAGACATCGGCTTCCACCACGCGCGGCAGGGTCGTCAGCGTGCGGCCGCTGAGATTGAGCTGGGCAATGGCGAGATCGCGCTGGGCGGCTTGCTTCTCGGCCGTTACGGTCACGCTGCCGAGCATGAGGGGCTTCACCGCCAGCCGAAAATTTCTCACCACTTTCTCGCCGGGCGCGAAACTCATGACATGCACCTGCTGTTCATAGCCGATGCTGCCGACGATGATCTCGTGCCGGCCGGGCGTGATGCCATGGATGACGAAATAGCCATCCACGTTGGTGGCGGCGCCCAGCGGGGTGCCGGCCAGCAGCACGTGGGCGCCAATCAAAGCTTCATGACTGTCTGCATCCTGAACAAAACCGCTGAGTGCGGCTGGAGATTGGGCGAACCCTCCTGTTCCCAACACGGCGAGCATGAGCAGCATGCCAGAAGACCGGCGGCACAACCAGGATTTGTTACTGATGGCTTCCATGAGCAATTTCAACCGCAATTCAAAACTACTTCACGATGCAACTGCTGCCGGTCCGGCAGGGCAGCAACCGTCGGGGTGCCTGGTCATGGAGCCTGCAAGCGCGAAGTGGCATCGATCCCGAAAACGTTTCACCCGGCGGAGCCGGGGTTCCAAAACGTCCCAGCCTGTCGGACGTTCCGGGGTCCTTCCGGCACCGGCCGGGCCGTTGCGGGAGCATTTTCGCAAAGGCTTGCGAGTCAGGACGGACGCCAAATCAAAGGTGATTGCAGTTGATGACGCGGCCTTCAGTTGGTTCTTTGTCCTGGCAGGCCATGACAGGAACATTTTCCCGCATGTGTGTCTGCGGCATCGCTGCCGTGCGACGGGGCGCCGGGCTCCGACTTCTCAGACTTTGAAATGGTTCTCGCGCAAGCGCCGCAGCATGGCGGCAAAATCATCCTGTTCCCCGGCGGTCCGCGGCGCTGCCTCTCCGGGCGATCCCGCGCCGCCGTTCTCCAACAGCTCGGCGGGGATTTCCAGCAGGAAGCGCGAGGGTTGCAGTTTGAGCACTTCTTTGTAGCGTGTCTTGCGGGTGGAATAGCTCAGGGTCAACTCGCGCTGCGCCCGCGTGAGGGCAACGTAGCACAAACGGCGCTCCTCCTCGAGAGTGCCACTCTCCAGCGCGCGACTGCTGGGAAACTGGCCGTCATTCATGCCGAACAGGAAAACGTGGGGAAACTCCAGGCCTTTGGCGGCATGAATGGTGAGAAAGATGGCGCGATCCACTTTTTCGTTGAGATAATCGCTGTCGCAGATCAGACTGACCCGGTCGAGAAAACCGGCGAGTGTGGGATCATCACTGGTTTGCTCGAAGCGCTGCAGGCTGCCGAGGAATTCACGCACACTGTTGACTTTGGCCTGCCGGGATTTCGGATCAGCCGTCGCCTCTTCCAGCGCCTTGAGGTAGCCGGTTTGCGCGACCAGCTCCTGCATGGCCAGGCTCAGTTTCTCATGCTGAAAGCGCCGGCGAAACTCCTCGATGAGCTGGACAAAAGCCTGAATGGCATGCAGCGCCGCCGGGCGAATCTCCGCCACGTGCGCAGCCTGTTGAAAGGCGTGAGAGAGATTGCAATTGTGCTGCTGGCAGTATTGATGCAGGCGCAGCAGCGTGGTGGCACCGATGCCGCGCCTGGGAAAATCGAGTGCGCGCTTCAGGCTGAGCTCGTCATCGGGGTTGCGCATCAGCTTGAGATAGGCGATCAGCGTGCGGATTTCCGGACGCTCATAGAACGAGGTGCCGCCGATGAGCTGATAGGGGAGATTGGCATGGCGCGCCGCTTCTTCCAGCGGCCGCAATTGAAAGTTGGTGCGCACCAGCACGGCAAAATCGCTGTAACGCACCCGCGGGTCGAGCAGCTTGCGCAGCGTGATCGCGCCGACCACTTTTTCCGCTTCCTCGTTCTCATTCTCCGCGGTCAGAACGCGCAGCCGGGCGCCGCCGCCGAGCGCGGACCAAAGTTCCTTGGGTTTGCGCCGGCGGTTGTTCCTGATCACCGCGTTGGCCGCCTGCAGGATCACCTGGGTCGAGCGATAGTTTTGTTCGAGCTTGACCAGGCGGGCGCCGGGAAAGTGTTCCTCAAAGCGCAGCAAAATTTCGGGGTCGGCGCCGCGCCAGGAATAAATCGCCTGGTCATCGTCGCCCACGACGCAAAGGTTGCGATGTTCGCCCAACAACAGCGTGATGAACCGATATTGCAGCGGATTGGTGTCCTGATACTCGTCCACCATCAGATAGCGAAACTGCTCCTGATAGTGCCGGCGGATGGCGGGATGTTGCTCGAGCAAATGGGTCACCAACAGCAAAATATCATCGAAATCGACGGCGTTGCAATGGCGCGTGCGTTCGAGATAATGCGCATAGAGATCGCCGAACAGTGCCTCTTCGGGATTGGACTGGTTGGCGAACCTCTCCGGCGATTCGCCCTGATTTTTCGCGGCAGAGATGCGGCCGAGCAGCTCGAAGGCGTTGTGCGCGGCAAAATCCAGGGCCCGCTCCTTCACGATCTCGCGCACCAGTGCGAGCTGGTCGTGCTGGTCGTAGATCACGAAGTTGCGACGGTAGCCCGCAGCCGCCGCCTGTTGGCGCAGGATGCGAACACCGAGTGCGTGAAAGGTGGAGAGGGTTGCCTTTTGCGCTGCCGGCCCCGCCAGATGCTTCAGGCGCTCCTGCATTTCCTGTGCGGCTTTGTTGGTAAAGGTCACGGCAAGCAGATGCTGTGCCGGCACTTTCTTGTTCAAGAGCAGATGTGCCAGGCGATAGGTGATGACGCGGGTCTTGCCGGAGCCGGCGCCCGCCAAAATGAGCAGCGGCCCTTCCGTGTGTGTGACGGCCTGCCGTTGTGGAGGATTAAGCGGACTGAGGTCGAGCATGCGATGAAAACGTGGTCATCCGGAGTCGGTAAGCAGTTGGTGATCGCCAAACGGCAACGCGACGGCAAAAACGGCTGGCAAGATAGAAAGGCACTGCCAAACATTCAACAAATTTCTTGACTTGCCGAAGCGAATTCTTTATTTTGCGCGCGATTCGAATCCATGTGCCGTGCTGTCGCAGCCGGTCTTGCCGCAAAATTCACCAGATGATGGTAGACTAGACTCCGAAAGCCTGGTTTTCCCACTCGTGACAATCCCGAATGGCATTCGGGACCAGCTTCATTCTTGCCCACTCAAGCAGAATTTGAACATCCGCAAGGTCAAGCGGAGGTCTTCCGCCAAGTTATCCACCGCGGGCCGCGCAGTGTCGCGACCAGGCTTACGCACCTGCGGACAGGTGGCTGCAGGCCTGCTCGGCGCGGCCATGCTCATCGCGTTGAGTGCGCTGACTGCGGGGTGCAGCGATCGGCCACGCAACAATCCTCTGGATCCGGCCAATCCGGAAACCGGCGGCCGCCCCACCGGCGTGACCGCCATCGCGATTCTGGATACCATCGAAGTACGCTGGCACGCCGTTGGCCTGCGTGATTTGACCGGTTACAATCTCTATCGCCAGCGTTCCGGTGAAAATGCCCCTTCCCTGCTGGCGCGGTTACAGCCGACGCAAACGCGCTACCTCGACCTGGGGGTGCGCTATGGTGTGGAACACCGCTATCAAATCAGTGCGTTGGTGAATGACTTCGAATCGCCCCGCTCGGCCGCGGCCACGATCACGCCCGGCCCCACACTCACATGGGTTGCCGATTTCGATGATCGCAGCGTGGTGAAGATTTCGCATGACGGGCGTCATGAAATCTTGCGCTCATTCCTGTCGCTGGCGCCGTTTCGTCTGGCGGTCGACCGGCAGCGCGGCACGGTTTGGGTGTTGGTGACGGATCGATCGACACGCACCAGCGGCAAGTTGGCGCGCTGCAATCTTGGCGGCCGCCTGCTGGGAAGTCATGGCAGCTTTGTGGGAATGGCCGGGTTCGCACTCGATCCCGGCACCGGCCACGTTTGGGTGGCTGACAGCTCGGGCGAGGGCGTGCTGCGTTTTGACGGCGACGGCCGGTTGCTGGCACAGCGCAAGAATGTGCCAAAAATTTCAGCCGTTGCCTTCAACAGTTTCACGCGGGAGTTGTGGGCGGCCACCGCGGCCGGCGGCCAAGTGCTGCGAATCGCCAGCCAGCCGGTGGCGGACAGTTTGCGAATCGAGGTGCGACCGCTGTTTGCCGGACGGCCGTTGGCGCTTGAAGTGCACCAGGCCACGGGGGCTGTCTGGGTCGCGCTCGGCGACAGTGTGATGTGGCAAAGTGGCGATGGCAGGCAGCGACGCAAGGCCGGCGTGAGGTTTCGCTACGCCTCGCAGGTGGCGGTGAACCAGCTCACCGGCGAATGCTGGGTGATCGACGAATCACGCCTTGCCTTCCGTGACAGCCGGGTGGTGAAGCTCGATCCCGCGGGCGGGCTGGAGTTTGAAGTGGGCGGCCTGGATCGCCCGCAAGCGCTGGCGGTGAATCCCTTCGATTCCTCCTGCTATGTTGCCGAGACATTGCGCGGCCGGCTCGTCATTATCTCCGCGGCCGGCGCCGTGCAACCGGCCTTTTTTGATTTGATCACCCCTTTTGATGTCGAGGTGGTTGATTTTTCGAAGTGAGCCGCAGCCTTTTCCATGTCGGGGCGAAACGAGCGCGGGCGTTTGCGCAGCGCGGACGCGGGGGGACAGCGCCGGCGGTCTTCCTCCCAAGATTTTACTTTGTTTTTCGGTAAAATTGGCTATATTGCGTTTTAACCCACAGCAAGAACGCCTACCCCAAGCCGACGCCAACCTTGGCAGGTCATTGTGAGCAGTTTGAGACTTCCCTGTTGTGCACCTGCATGCAGCGAATGAGAACAGGGAAGGCGTGCAACAGCCCGGGCTGACATACCGAGGAACATCATACATAAATTTGCTCATCCCAAGGAGGTTTCCGCATGAATGGTTTCGAGGTCATGCGCGTGGACAACGGCGAGGTCAGTGTGCTTCGCATCAAGGGCTTTCTCGACGCGCATACCGCTTCCGATCTGGAGCGCGAGATTCAAAAACTGCTCGATCAAAAGCGCTACAAGATCGTGGTGAACTTTCGCGATTTGACTTACATCAGCAGCGCCGGCCTGGGGGTGTTCATGGGGTTCATCGAAGAGGTGCGCGGGAACAAGGGCGACATCAAGCTCACCAACATGACCCCCAAGATTTTCCGCGTGTTCGATCTGCTCGGTTTTCCCACCCTCTATGAAATTCGCGACGACGAGCAGCAGGCGCTCCAAAGTTTCAACAATCAAAAGTGAAGCTCGCCGTGAAGAACCAGCGCACGAAAAAAAAATTTCACCTTCGCATTCCCAGCCAGACTGAATACCTCGAGATCATTCGCGAGTTTGTTTCCCGTGTCGCCCGCAAAGTCGGCTTCCAGGAGGATGATGCCAGCAAAATCGAGCTGGCGGTGGATGAGGCCTGCACCAACGTGATCGAACATGCCTATGGCGGGGATGACCGAAAGATGATCGATATCGCGATCCAGGTCGACTATCCCGGACAAAAAATGAGCATCATCATCACTGATCAGGGCCGCGGCTTCGATCCCAGCAAGCTGCGCGCCCCCGACATGAAAAAATACCTGCAGGAAATGCGCGTTGGGGGGTTGGGGGTGTACCTCATGCAATCACTGATGGACGAGATCAACTTCGAAGTCAAACCCGGCCCCAAAAACCAGGTGAAGTTGGTCAAATACCTGATGAACAATCAAAAACCCAGATAATTCCTTGCCCGCGCCGCTCGGTCACCGCCCTTCACATCATTCCCGTTGCGCCCGGCCACAACCGCACACCCTGGGGTGGGAACGGCTCGCATCGGCGCCATCGCGCAGTGACACGAGGCTCGGCGAAACCGCATAACTTTTGACCGAATGACCCAACATGCCCAGCAAAAAACCCACAAATCCGCCGCGCGCCCCCATCTCCACTGGTTTGACGCGCGGTGAGGCACCCATGGAGATCCGCCAGCGCCCCTATGTGCAGCGGAGCACCAATCACAACCGTTCCGTCCGGCCCACGCGCGCGGCCAGTGTCTACCCGCACAAGCGCAGCAGCAACCGTCCCGGCAGCAACCGCCAGCTCTCGCGCGAGCTGGATGAACGCCTGATCGAGCTGCAAGCCCTGTTCGATGTCTCCAAAACCCTGAACTCCTCCCTCCACCTGAAAAACATTCTGGACACCCTGTTGCTCACGCCGATGGGCAAAATGATGGTGGGCAAGGGGCTGGTGCTGCTGGCACGCGGCGAGAAGCGCTTCGTCATTGAAACCGTCAAAGGGTTGCAACAGGCGCACATCGGCCGGGAAATCCTGATTGATCTGCCGGAGCCGAGCATTCTCATGCTGAACAACGAGGAGGGCGGCGGCGCCTGGAGCGCCTATCTCTACAAGCTCGGGCTGCAGCTCGTCGTGCCCATCATCGCCAACAACAAATGCTCGGGGTTGATGGCGTTCGGCCGCAAACAAAACGGCCAGGATTTCACCCCCGGCGAGCTGGAATATCTCAACTCGCTCGCCAACCTGGCGGCCACCGCGGTGGAAAACGGCATGGTGTTTCAGGAACTGCGCGAAGTCAACCGCAAACTCGACAAGAAGATTCAGGAGCTCAACACGCTGTTCGACATCGGCAAGGAACTCAATTCCACCTTTGACAGTGACAAGATCGCCAGCGTGCTGGCCTATGCACTGATGGGCGAGCTGATGGTGCAACGCTGCGGCGTGTTCGTCGAGGACAACGACCGCCTGTCGCTGCAGGTCAACAAAGGCCTCACCCCCATCCCGCTCTACGAGGATGCCGAATTTCTCCACTGGCTGCGCCAGCTCAAAGAACCCTACTTTTTTAAAAAATCCCGGTTCGAACTCTCGCCACGCGAGCCGGAATGGTCGGAACAGCTTGCCGCGGCCGGCGGCGTGCTGCTGATCCCGATCACCAGCCAGGAGGTGGTGCGCGGCGCGCTCCTGCTCGGCGAGAAAATCACCAAAGGCGAGTTTGCGCAGGAGGAAATCGAGTTTGCCTCGACCCTGGCCAACACCGCCATGATCTCGCTCGAAAACGCCCGGCTGTTCCGCGAGACCATCGAGAAACAACGCCTGGAGGAGGAACTGGCCATCGCCCGCGAGATTCAGCAGCGCCTGCTGCCCAAGGCCGCGCCCAAGCTCACCGGTTACGAAATTGCCGCCATCAACATCCCCACCCATCAGGTGGGCGGCGATTATTTCGATTATTTCCCCATCGACGACCACCGCTATCTGATCACCATCGCCGATGTTTCCGGCAAGGGCATCCCGGCGGCCATCATCATGTCCAACCTGCAGGCCACACTGCACGCGCTGATGACGGCCGAAGTGCCGATCGATCAAATCGTCTCCCGCATCAACAATTTCGTCTACGCCAATACCACCGCCGACAAATTCATCACCTGTTTCATCGCGGTGCTGGATACGGCGCGCAACACGCTGACCTACGTGAATGCCGGCCACAACCCGCCCTATTTCTTCAACGATCAGGCTGCCGCCAACGGCGGCTTCCGCCTGCTGGACAAGGGCGGCCTGCTGCTCGGCATGTTTCCCGGCGCGACCTATGAGACTGAAACCATCACGCTGCAAAGCGGCGACTGGGTGCTGATGTACACCGACGGGGTGAGCGAGGCCAAAAACGCCAGTGATGAAGACTTTTCCGAGCGCCGCCTGGAGGCGGTGATCCGGGAACGCCTGGCCGCCCCGGACAACTCGGCAGCCGCCATGATCGAGGCCATCACCAGCGAGGTGAGACGGTTCACCGCCGGCGAGCCTCAAAGTGACGATATTACGCTGCTGACTCTGCACTACCGCCTGAGCGACGCGGCATGAGCCGGGGCTTCCCCAGTCGGAGGACCCGCCGCCGCGCCGCCTGTACGCATTGACAGACTTTTCATCCTTGCCGGACTTCATGCCGTTATGTCTGACATACTCATCGTTGACGACGAGAAAGCCATTCGACAACTGCTCAGCGAGGTGCTGGCCAAAGACGGGCACCGCGTCGAGACCGCAGCCGACGGCGACAGGGCGCTGGAAAAGCTGGTGAGCGACGATTTCGACCTGGTCATCACCGATCTGCACATGCAGGATGTCGATGGCATTTCCGTGCTGCGCTCCAGCAAAAGCAAAAACCCCTACACCGAAGTTCTCATCCTCACCGGCCACGGCACGGTTTCTTCGGCGGTTGAAGCCATGCGTCTGGGCGCGTACGAATACCTGACCAAGCCCATCGACATGCGGGAGTTTCGCATGAAGGCGCGCCAGGCACTGGAACGCCGCGCCATGCGCCTGCAAATTGAAGCCCAGCGCCGCGAAATTCAGCGCCATCAGGAAATGATCGCGCGCGATTTGCGGCTGGCCGAGCAGGTGCAGCAAAGCCTGGTGCCGCGTCCCTTGTCCAACGAATTTCTGGAAGTGGCGGTGCGCTATCTGCCGATGATCGGCGTGGGTGGCGATTTTGCCGACGTCTATGCGGAGAATCCGCAACAGGTCACCCTCACGCTCGTCGATGTCACCGGCCACGGCATCACGGCGGCCCTTTTGGTCAACCGCATGGCCAGCGAAATCCGCCGGCTGGTGCGCGAACGGCTGGAGCCCCGCATCATGCTGCATCATTTCAATGACTTTATCTGCGAGTCGTTCGCGGGCACCGGCATGTTCCTGACCATGTTCATCTGCAAACTGGATCTGACGGTGCATACGCTCACTTTTGCCGGCAGCGCCCACCCCGCTGCCGTGATTTGGCGCCATCGCCAGAACAAATTCGAAAAGCTCGACTCCCAAAATCCGATCGTGGGCTTCGATCAAGCACCGGAAGAGCGCTTCCGCCAGCAGGTGACCAGCATCGCCCCCGGCGACAAACTGCTGATGTACACCGACGGCATCATTGAAGCCGAAAATGCCAAAAACGAGGGGCTGGGGCTGCGGGGCATGCTCAACCTCTGCCAGCCGGCACTTACCGCCACCGCCACGGAGCTGGCCGACAGCCTGATTGCCGGCCTGGAGAGATGGTCGGGCGGCCCGCGGCGCGACGACGTGTATCTGCTGGTGACCGCGATCAAATAGTTTGGCGCAACCCCCGGCGGAAACCGGAATTCAGCAACAACGCGTTGCCTCCCAAACGCTGCACCCTCTCATGCAACAAGGCGGCCGCGGCACGGATACTTTCACGCCCAGGCGGCGAAGGGGAGAGAAGACGGAACAGCAAACGCCGGCGGTTGCGTTTTTTCAGCCTGCAAGCTGCGGCGGCACCGCCCTCCGCGGTGTCACTCTCGTTTCTCACTGCACGTTCTTCTGCCATGTCGAATGCCACAACGCTCATTCTGCAGACGGACTGCCCGGCACTCAAGCTGCTCGGCCGCGGCAAAGTCCGTGACATTTATGATCTCGATGAGCATCTGCTCATCGTGGCCACCGATCGCATCTCCGCCTTCGATGTCATTCTGCCCCAGGGCATTCCCCACAAAGGCCGGGTGCTCACCCGCATTTCCGCATTTTGGTTTCGGCAAATGGCAGACCTCATCCCGCATCATTTGATCTCGACCGAGCTCGCGGACTTTCCCGCGAGCTGCCGCGCGTATCGCGAACAGCTCGAAGGTCGCAGCATGCTGGTTCACAAAACCCGGCCCCTGCCCATTGAATGCGTGGTGCGCGGTTATCTGGCCGGCTCGGCATGGAGCGAATACCAGCGCACCGGCATGATCTGCGGCCTGACACTGCCCGCCGGTTTGGTGGAAGCGGCGGCGCTGCCGGAGCCGGTCTTCACGCCCGCCACCAAAGCGGAGAGCGGCCGTCACGATGAGAATATCCCGTTCGATACCGTCGCCAAGCTGGTGGGGCGGGAGCAGGCGGAACGTCTGCGCGAATACAGCCTGGCCATCTACCGCCGCGCCCACCGTCTGGCGGAAACCAGGGGCATCATCATTGCCGACACCAAAATGGAATTCGGCCTGCACCATGGCCGTTTGATGCTGATCGATGAGCTGCTCACACCCGATTCTTCGCGCTTTTGGCCGCGCGACGGCTATCAACCGGGCGGCAGCCAGCCGAGTTTCGACAAACAATTCGTGCGGGATTATTTGACGACGATCAAATGGAACCGTCAGCCGCCGGCGCCCAACCTGCCCGAAGAAGTCGTGAGCACCACCAGTGCAAAATATCTGGAAGCCCTGGCGCGCCTGACCGGTGAGCGCTTGGAGGTCTGAGCCGGGAGGCGCGCGCAGGCGACGCTCATGCCTGGCCGGGCCGGGCAACCGGCACTTTGTCGGACTGCGCCATGAGCTGAAAGACTGCATGCCGTGCGGGCACAACTGCACCGGAGGAGAGCCGGAATGAACAGCATGAGCCGGCGTCACATTTTGCTGGTCAATCCCTGGGTCACCGACTTTGCGGCTTATGATTTCTGGATGAAGCCGCTGGGACTGCTCCATCTGGCCGCACAATTGCGGCACCATGGCGAAGCCGTCCGCCTGGTGGATTGCATGGACCGCAGCCATCCGGCGTTGCTGCGCTGGCAGGGTCTGACACAACCCCGGCAGCAACGCTGGCACACCGGGAAATTCGTGCGCCAGCCCATTGCCAAACCGGCGCTGTATGCCGGCGTGCCGCGGCTCTACGCACGCTACGGCCTGCCACCCGAAATTTTCGACCAACTGTGCCTGGCCGGGCCGCGGCCGGAGGTGATTCTGCTCACCAGCGGCATGACCTACTGGTATCCTGGCGTGCAGCAAACCATTGCCGCCCTGCGCCGGCTGTTTCCGCGCGTGCCGATTGTGCTGGGCGGCATTTATGCAACGCTCTGCCCCCGGCATGCACAGCAAACCTCGGGCGCCGACTTGATCGTCACCGGCGAAGCAGAGAGTGTGATTGGCGATCTGTTGAAAACAGTGGCGCTCTGCGCCGCAGGTGAATACCCGCCAATCGTTGCGGGCAGGGCCACCCCCAATCTCGATGAACTGCCATGGCCGGCCTTCGATCTCTATCCGCGCCTCGATTACGCCACCATTCTCACTTCGCGCGGCTGTCCGCTGCGATGCACCTTTTGCGCCTCGCGCATCGTGGCGGGGCAATATCGCTGGCGTGCCCCCGCCGCCGTGATGGCTGAAATGGAGTGGCTGCAGCGCGCTCTGGGCGTGTGCGAGTTCGCTTTTTACGATGACGCCCTGCTCACCAATCGCGATCGCCACTTCCTGCCGCTGTGCGAGCAAATCATCGCGCGCCGTTTCGCCGCGACCTTTCACACGCCCAACGGCCTGCAGGTGAAACACCTCGATGCCACCACCGCCCAACTCATGTGGCGTGCAGGATTCAGAACGATTCGACTGGCGTATGAAAGCAGCAGCCCCGAGCGCTGGCGCGACATGAGCCGCAAGGTGAGCAATGAATCCTTCCTGCGGGCCGTCACGCATTTGCAAGCCGCGGGATTCGGCCCCGCCGAGCTGGATGCCTATGTGCTGATGGCTCTGCCCGGCCAGGACCTCGACGAGGTGCTCGCCAGCATGGCGCTGGTGCACAGTCTGGGCGTGGGTATTCGCCTGGCCGCTTTCTCGCCCATTCCCGGCACGGTGGATTTTGCGCGCGCGGTGGCACGCGGCGATCTGGCCGCAGAGGCCGATCCCCTGCTCACCAACAATTCGATTCTTCCCTGCCGCCGGCAGGGGACGGGCTTTGAAGTCTATGATCACCTCGCGCGCCTGGCCAAACTGCTCAACGCCCATCTGCGCCAGACCGGCAGGCCGCTGGAATCCGCCGGTGATCTGCACACGCGGTTGCGGCGCGCCCTGCAGGAGGGCGAGCGGGTGCTGTGACTGCCGCCGGGTCGATCATTTCAGCGCTTCTGCAATCCATGCCATCATTCACCTGCTTGCAAACGGAGGACAGCATGAGATACTTGTTCGCCGCATTGGGCGCAATCCTGCTGACGGGATGCACGCTGTTGCAGCCGCTGCCGGAACCGGACCGGCGTGAAGTCGTCACCGCTCCCGATGCCCCGGCGCCCATCGGACCCTACAGCCAGGCCATTAAAATCGGCAACGCACTTTATTGCAGCGGACAGATCGCACTCTCCCCGACCACCGGTGACCTCATCATTGGCGACATCAAAGACGAAACCAGGCAGGTGCTGGAGAATCTCGGCGCGGTGCTGCGCGCCGCCGGCATGAGCCATAATGAAGTGGTGAAGACCACCATCTTTCTCACCAGCCTGGACGACTACAAGCTGGTCAATGAAGTTTATGCCCAATACTTTTCCGCCAGCAAGCCGGCGCGGGAAACCGTGCAGGTGGCACGGCTGCCGCGCGACGCCCGCGTGGAAATCAGTTGCATTGCGGTCAAACCCGAACAAAGCCAGTAACACCTTACCCTGGGATTGGCACTGGTTTTCATCTTCGAATTTATCGCTTCGAAAAAGTTGGCGGCATGGGGCTGGCAGCCTGCGCCCCGGCATTCCTGTGGCAAGATGGCACACCTTGACGCACCGCCCCCGGCGGGAATCATCACGCTGTTGACGGACTTCGGCACGGCGGACGGCTATGTTGCCGCGATGAAGGGCGTCATTCTCAGCCTCGCGCGGCACGTGACGCTGGTCGACCTGACACATGAGGTGCCGCCCCAGCAGGTGGCGATCGCCACCTTTATTCTGTCTGCTCATTTTTACTATTTTCCGGCCGGAACCATCCATCTTGCGGTGGTCGATCCGGGGGTCGGCACCGCGCGGGCCGCCGTCGCCTGTTGCCATCGCGGCCATTACTTCCTGGCACCCGACAATGGCCTGTTGGATTTTTGCAGCCGCGATCCCGCCTGCAAAGCGGTGCGGTTGAACAAACCGGAATTCTGGCGCGGCGAAATTTCCAATACCTTCCATGGCCGCGACGTGTTCGCACCCGTGGCGGCACATCTCGCGTCGGGTGTGGCACTGGAACTGCTTGGGGAGCCGGTGCGCCTGATGCCGCACCAGCCGCAGCCTGCAGGTAAAATTGCTTCCGGCCGGCTGTTGGGGGAAGTGATTTATTGTGATCACTTCGGCAATTTGATCACCAATATCAGCCGGGCGGAGCTGGCGGCATTTGCCGGCACGCGCGCGATCGGCATCCATTTGGCAGATAAAACCCTTCATACGGTGCACCGGTCTTATGCCGAGGTGCCGGCCGGCCATCTTGTCGCGCTCATCAACAGCTTCGATCTGCTGGAAATCGGCATCAATCAGGGCAATGCCGCGCAAGCAATACCGGCGGCAAGAGGAACGCCCGTCATTATTGTCACAGGAGATTGAAACGCAGCCATGCATAGCAATCATTTTCAGGATTCATTTGCGATGGAGCCGGCCAGGTCTAGGGCAGCCTGGCTCGCCAGCCTGCTGCGCCGGGACCGTCCGGCCCTGAACCTCGTGCTCTTCGTGTTGACGTGCGGCTCCACCTTCTTCATTCATTACTGGCCGGAACGCAGCCTCGCCGACGGGCTGTGGTACAGCGCGGGCATCATGTCGATTCTGCTCTGCCACGAGATGGGACACTACCTCATGTGTCTGCGCTACGGCATTCGCGCCACCCTGCCTTTTTTTCTGCCTTTTCCATCCTTTCCATTCGGCACGCTCGGTGCCGTGATTCGCATGGATGCGCGCATGCCAAACCGCCGCGTGCTCTTCGACATCGGCGTGGCCGGCCCGCTGGCCGGTCTGCTGGTGACGCTGCCGGCAATTTATTTCGGTCTGGCGATGTCGGAAGTGAAAAACGTCAGCGAACTGGAGAATGCCATCAAATCCGTCGATCCGCTGATCTTTAAGTGGCTGGTCGCCTGGGTGAAAGGCCCGTTGCAGCCGGGTGAAGACGTGCTGTTGCATCCGCTGGCCTATGCCGGCTGGGCCGGCTTGTTCGTCACCGCGCTCAATCTCCTGCCCATCGGACAGCTCGACGGCGGCCACATTCTCTATGCCCTGCTGGGCGACCGCAGCCGGCAGATTTTCCCGGTAACCATGGCCTTGTTTGCGCTGATTTGCATCGTGATTTATCCCTTCTGGATTTTGATGATCATCCTGCTGCTGTGGTTCGGTTATCGCCACCCGCCCACGGAGTATGACGGCCAGCCATTGGACCGCAAGCGGCAGGCGCTGGCATGCCTGACTTTTTTGATCTTCGCTTTCTCCTTTACACCGGCTCCCTTTCAATTCCAATGAAAGACAGGCGCCCGGCCACTGCGCCAGACAAAAAATTCCTGATCGCCGGCATCGGCGAGCTGGTGTGGGATCTTTATCCCGGGCAACGCAGCATCGGTGGCACGCCGGCGAATGTTGCACTGCATGCCCGTCAACTCGGCAACGAAGCGGTTTTGGTGTCGCGTGTGGGCAACGATGCCCCGGGCCGCGAACTGATCGAGGCGCTGCGACAGCGCGGCGTCAACAGCGATTTCATTCAAACCGATCCGCACAAGCCAACCGGCACTGTCGCCGTAACACTCGATCCGCACGGGCTGCCCTCCTTCCGCTGTTCTCATGAGGTTGCCTTCGATGCCTTGTGTTTCACGCCGGCCCTGGCGGCCCTGGCCGCCACCTGCGATGCGGTGCTGTTCAGCTTGCTGAGCCAGCGGTCATCGGCAGCGGCTGAAACGATTCGCAACTTCGTGGGCACCGCGCGCCGGGCCGTCAAAGTTCTGGATCCCAACGCGCGCACCAGTGCCGCGGAACTGCAAAAACTTCTGCCCCCTTCGCTGCGGTTGGCGGACATTGTCAAGATGAACGAAGAGGAGCTGCACCGCCTGCACGCGGCACTTGCGCACAGCGGTGAATCGGTGACCTCGTTCATCCGCCGGTTGATGCGGGAGTATGATCTCGCCCTGGTGGCGATTACGCGCGGCGGGCAGGGCTGTGAACTTTTCAGCCGCGATGAGCATCACACCTGTGCCGGGATGACTGTGCCGGTGGTGGACACCACCGGCGCCGGCGATGCCTTCGCTGCCGCCTTGATTCATCGCTATCTGCGCGGCGCCAGCCTGGCGGAGCTGGGGAGCTATGCCAATCGCGTGGCCGCGGCGGCCTGCACCAAGCTGGGCGCCAGCCCGCTGCTGACGAGTGACGAGATTGCGTATCACGTGCCGGCAGAGCAAACTTGCTCCGGCCCTGCCGGGAGGTAAAGGCAATATGAATTCCAACGCCTCGAAAAGATACACGCCACCCTCGGCTCCGGTCAGCCATGGCCGCCTGCTGTTGCTGTCCGGCTTGTTGCTGCTTGCCTTCGCCTTAATGGTGCGGTTGCAACAAATGAGCACGGGGCATGGCACGGGGGCCACCAGCCCGGAGGCGGCGCGGATCGAGGGATTGAGCTACCGCAATCCGAAAATGGGATTTTTGGTGCAGGCGCCGAGCGCCGCCTGGACAATCGCCGAACTCGCGCTGCCCGACAGCCTGCCGGCGCCCGGCGTGGTTCACCACATCCTTGCCAACACCACCGCCGTGGTGGAACTCTCCCGGCAGGACCATGACACAACCCGGGCGCGCTGCGAGCTGGGCGTTTTCAATCTCAAAGAGGCATACTCCGCACAGGCGGTGGCGGAGGAGAGCTGGCGGGAATTGTCCGCCGCTTATCGCAGCGCAAGTGACAGTGTGCGTCTGGTTGCCCCGGTGACCGTCATCCCTTCCGCGGGCAGCATGCAAGGCGCCTTTTATGTCGCACGTCTGCCGCAGGCCGCGCTGACCTCACCGCTGGACGTCTGGGTGATGGCCTATCTCGTCAGGGATCGCATCGCTTGCGCGCTGACTTGTCAAACCAGCGAGGCGGCCTACCCGCGGTTGCGCGAGGATTTCGAAAAGATCATTGCCAGTTTTCGCTGGCTGTAGACAATTGTCAGGCAGACATCCCATCTGAAACCAGGCGGGCAGAATGCCTGAGCGACAACATTTTGCGGGCACGATGGTTTGCGAGAGGAATGGAGGTTGCGGTGCAAATTCGTTTTCCTGAAAGAGTCCCTCTGGCGCACCTGCCGACGCCGCTGCACAAGCTGGCGCGCTTGAGCGAGGAGCTGGGTGGTCCGGAGATTTACCTGAAACGCGATGATCTCACCGGCATCGTCGAGACCGGCAACAAGATCCGAAAACTGGAATTCCTGCTCGCCGAGGCGCAACAGCAGGGCTGCCAGGTGTTGATCACCTGCGGCGGCGCACAGTCGAATCATGCGCGCGCCACTGCGGTGGCGGCAGCACGCAGCCGTCTGAAGTGCCACCTGGTCCTGCGCGATTCCATCGGCAGTGAATTCGACGGCAATCTGCTGCTCGACCGGCTGGTGGGCGCAGAGATCAAATTCATCACGCCGCAGGAGTATGAGCAGGTCGATGACATCATGGCCAGGCTGGCGGAAACATACGTGGCGCAGGGCCTCAAGCCTTACGTCATTCCGGAAGGCGGCTCCAATGCGTTGGGCTCGCTCGGCTATGTCATTGCCATGCAGGAGATGGCGGAGCAGGCAGCGGCGCAGGGGCTGCACTTCGATCACCTGGTTTGTGCGGTGGGCTCGGGCGGCACGCTGGCTGGCATGCTGTTGGGCCGGCACCTGTACGGTCTGGCGGGCCAGGTTCACGGCATCAATGTGTGCGATGATGCGCGCTATTTTCAAAACCGCGTATCCAACATTTTGCGCAGCGCACGCCGCAAGTTCGGCTTCAAGTTGAACCTGCAAAGCCAGGACATCAGCATCATCGACGGCTACGTGGGCAAGGGCTACGGCCTCAGCCGCCAGGAGGAAATCGACTTGATCAAACACGTGGCGCAATGCGAGGGCATCATTCTCGATCCGGTCTACACCGGCAAGGCGATGTTTGGGCTGGTTGACCAGATTCGGCAGGGGCGCTTTCAGGCGGGGGAAAAAATCCTGTTCTGGCACACCGGCGGCATTTTTGGATTGTTTCCCAAAAAGGCGCTGTTTTTTTAGCGGGCAGTTGCCTGCAATGGTGCAGCCACCACCCATTTCATACCGGAAGGATCGGCACCCCGGCCGGGCGGAGCGGATTTGCCGGTTTTTAAAAAATGAAAAACCCTGGCGGTCGCCGCGACTGTCAGGGGTTTTTGATTCATACCGTGTCGTTCATCCCACAACGGGGGGCACGTAATGCAGATAGGCATGCATCATTTGAATCTCAGCAGACTTTTGCTGCAGGTCGATTGTCATCAAGTCGCGCAGGGAGATGATGCCGACGATGCGATCGCCGTCGGCAACCACCAGGTGTCGAATGCTGTGTTTTTGCATGCGCGCCAGACAGGTCTCGTAGCTTTCCTGGGGCGCGGCGGTGATGAGATTGCGGGTCATCACCTCTTTCACCGGCACCTCGCGCGGTTTCAACTCCGGGGCGACCACACGTTTCATCAAATCCCGCTCGGAGAAAATGCCCACCACACGATCGCCCTCCAGCACCGCCACGGCGCCGACGTTCTTCTCCACCATGTAGTGGACCACTTCATAAATGCTTTGTCCGGCCTGCACAGTGTACACCTCCCGGCCTGCCACGAGATTGCCAACTGTGTCCATCAGCAACGTCTCCCTGATTTGAAAGTGAAATTGCCCGGATGAGTTGGAACCTCCTGCGAGGATCGCATGTGGAACGGTCATGTGTCAAAACCAGCGCGCCGTCATTGCCATTTACCTCGCAATCTTTTCCATCAGAACTTTCCTCGCGCGGGTAATCCTGTGGACGGCAAAAGAATTCATGGCGCCGGCGCAGTTGCCGGTCGCGCCGCTGTTTTACTGATCAGGTTCAATGCACTGCCGGCGCGGAACCAGGCAATGGCCGTCTCATTGTAGGAATGCTGCAGCTCGCATTCGTGCGTGGTGCCATCGGCATGGTGTATGATCAGCTTCAAGGGTTTGCCGGGCGCGAAGGTCTGCAACCCCGTGATCGAAACACGATCGTCTTCACGGATCAAATCATAATCCGCCGGGTTGCTGAAAGTGAGCGCCAGAATGCCCTGCTTTTTAAGGTTGGTTTCATGAATGCGCGCGAAGCTGCGTGTGATCACTGCACGGCCGCCGAGCCAGCGCGGCTCCATCGCGGCGTGTTCACGCGATGAGCCCTCGCCATAATTCTCGTCGCCGATGGCGACCCAGCCGGGGATCCTGCCCTGCGTCATCATCGCCTTGTAGGCACGCGCGATTTCGGCAAAGGTCTTGACTTCACCGGTGAAAAGGTTGCGGCCCTTGCCCGGCTCGCCGGAAAACGCATTGATCGCGCCGCTGAACAGGTTGTTCGAGATGTTGTCCAGATGGCCGCGGTACCTCAGCCATTTGCCGGCGGGCGAGATGTGATCGGTGGTGCATTTGCCTTTGGCTTTGACCAGCACCGGCATCGCCAGCAGATCCGTGCCCTCCCATGCCGGAAAGGGCGAGAGAGCCTGCAGGCGGTCGCTCCGGGGGTCGATAATCACCTGCACCTGCGAACCATCCGCCGCGGGTGCCACGTATCCGGAATCGCCCGGATCAAAACCACGGGCGGGCAGTTCGACACCGGTGGGCGGTTCGAGCTTCACTTTTTCACCCCGGTCATTCACCAGGAAATCGGTGAGCGGATTGAAACTCAGCCGTCCGGCCAGGGCATATGCGGTGACAATCTCCGGGCTGGCGACAAACGCCAGGGTGTTGGGATTGTCGTCATTGCGTTTGGCAAAATTGCGGTTGTAGGAGTTGATGATGGTATTGCGTTCGCCCGGCTTGATGTCATCCCGGCTCCACATGCCGATGCAGGGGCCGCAGGCGTTGGCCAGCACCTCCCCTCCGATCGCGGTCAGCAACTGCAACTGCCCGTCCCGCGCAATGGTGGCGCGAATCTGCTCGGAGCCGGGTGTGATGGTGAACTTGGACTTGACTTTGAGGCCCTTGTTCAAGGCTTGGCGGGCGATACTGGCAGCCCGCTCGATGTCTTCATAGGAGGAATTCGTGCAACTGCCGATCAACGCCACTTTGATTTCATCCGGATAATTGTTCTCCTTGACGGCGACAGCCATCTGCGATACCGGGCGCGCCAGATCCGGCGTGAGCGGACCATTCACATGCGGTTCGAGGGTGGTGAGATCGATTTCTATGACACGGTCATAGTACTTCTCCGGGGCTCGCAACACTTCGGGATCCGGCACGAGGTGCTCGGCAATGCGGCGCGCCGCTTCCGCCACCGCGGCGCGGTTGGTGGCGCGCAGATAGGTTTCCATGCGGTCGTCGAAGGGGAACAGCGAGGTGGTGGCGCCGATTTCCGCACCCATGTTGGTGATGGTGGCCTTGCCGGTGGCGCTGATGGCACGCGCCCCTTCGCCAAAATATTCGATGATATGATTGGTGCCGCCCTTCACCGTCAGGATGCCAGCCACCCGCAGAATCACATCCTTGGGGGAGGTCCAGCCGTTCATTTTGCCCTTGAGATGCACGCCGATGATGCCGGGCCATTTCAACTCCCACGGGATGCCGGCCATCACGTCCACCGCATCGGCGCCGCCCACGCCAATGGCGATCATGCCTAGACCGCCGGCATTGGGCGTGTGGGAGTCGGTGCCGATCATCATGCCGCCGGGGAAGGCGTAATTTTCCAGCACGACCTGGTGAATGATACCGGCGCCCGGCTTCCAAAAGCCGATGCCATACTTGTTCGAAACACTCGCCAGGAAATCATACACCTCGCGGTTTTCGTTTTGTGCGCGCGCCAAATCCGCAGCAGCACCCAGCCGGGCCTGGATGAGATGATCACAATGCACGGTGGTGGGCACCACGGTTCTGGGCAGACCGGCACTCATGAACTGCAGCAGTGCCATTTGTGCTGTGGCATCCTGCATCGCAACGCGATCCGGGGAGAGATTGACGTAAGACTTCTTGCGAACGGGCGCTTCCCCGGGAACTTCGGCAAAATGGGCACACAGAATTTTTTCGGTCAGGGTCAGGGGGCGGCCAAACAATTTGCGGCCGGCCGCCACTTTTGCCGGCAGCCCCGCATACACACGCTGAATCATGTCAAAATCGAAAATCATGGTGCAACTCCTGTCTCGCGCCATAGGGTGTCATTGCCGGGCAAGGCGAAGGCCAAAAGCCAAAGGCACTCGCGGCCAACGCAACGCCACGATCATGCGCTGGTCTGCACACCTGTGGGCCGGGGCACCGGCTCAGGTCAAGCCGCCGGTTTGCAGTGACTTGCCCCGCACATATTCCACCTCCAGGACATTGCCTTTGAGCCGGCCGGTCATGTCCTTGCGATCATCAATGGTAATTTCCGTGATCACCCGCGGCGCAAACTTCTTGATCTCTTCATGACATTTCTGGATGACGAACAGGATTTCCTCCCACTCCCCCTCCAGCAGCGTGCCCATGGCTGTCAGTTGATAATCCAGTTCACTCTTCTCAACAATCGCCACGGCCCGGGCAGTCAGTTCTTTGATTTCTTCTCCGCTTCCCACGGGAACAATGCGAAACTCGGCGAGCATGAGGTTCCTTTCTCAAATATCGAACAGCCGGATCAGCAGACATACGAATCGAAACGGCAGGCAAGATCACGCCGACAGGCTTTGGCTGCGGCTGCAAACCTGTCGTAATCTATCAAAATCCCCCTCTCTGTCAAGCGCAATTTCTGCCGCCTCATGTTACCTCATTTATGTGCGGGGACGTGATGCAGATATTGTCTGCAGCCGGGGAGGCCCGCACTGCTCCACATGTTGCAAAGGTGCCAACGCCGGCTTGTGAGTTTGGAATTGACTTTGCGCTGCGGCTTGTCTATTTTGCGCTGCGCTTTCCGACCAGGAGTTGTCGCATTGATGAGGATAATCACCGTGACGCTTCCATACAGACCTGCTCGCTGTCTTCTCCCCTTTCTTCTGCCTCTCTCCCTGGCGGCACAGGCTTTGGAAGGCCTGGTGTTCACACGCGAGGTTGGTCCGGGCGTGAAACATCACCGGTGGTATCGTGCCGCCGGACCCTGGGCCATCGAAGTGGTGGCCTTCGATTATCACCATCCTGCACTCCGCCTCGAGACGGTGCGCGCGGCGGACAAAGGGCTGGAGTTGACCAGCCGCATGGCCAGCCGCGCAGAGAGCAACAGCAGCCGGGTGGTGGCGGCGCTTAATGGCGACTTTTTCACCCCCCAGGGTCGTCCGCTCAATTTGCAAATCAGCAACGGCGAAATCGTTAATGGCAGCTATCCGCGTTCGGTGCTGGCGGTCAGCCGCTCCGGCGAGCCGGTGATTGCCATCACCGAGTTGTCGGGAAAGGTGATCACGCGACGTGCCGGCTCCCATCCGCTGGCGGGGATCAACCGCGAACGTGGCGAGAACGAGATCATCCTGTACAACCGCTTTTTTGGCAGTCACACCAACACCAATCGCCACGGCCGCGAGGTGGCTTTGCGCCTGCTGACCACCTTCACTGTCAATGACAGTGTCGCCACGCTGGTCATGCCGGCGTCCTCGGCAAGCGGCAACAGCGCACTGTCCGACAGTGTGTATGTGCTGTCGGCGCATGGCACGGCCGCGAACTGGCTGGCGCGGGCGGTGGCAGCGGGCGATACCATCAAACTTTTTTGGCAGCTTCCCCAGATTCCCCTGCCGGTGCGGGCGGCCATCGGTGGCACGCCGCGGCTGATCCGCGACGGCAAAATCTCAATTGAGAGCGAAATCGAATTCAATCGTGCCGGTTTTGCCACCGAACGCCATCCGCGCTCGGCAGTGGGCTTCGATGAAAAAAATCATCGCATGTATTTCGTGGTGGTGGATGGCCGGCAGCCGGGCTACAGCGTCGGGATGACGCTCGCCGAGCTGGCGAATTTTCTCAGTGAATTGGGTTGCACCCAGGCAATCAATCTCGATGGCGGCGGCTCCAGCACACTGGTGGTGCGCGGTGAAGTGGTCAACCGCCCCAGCGATCTCACTGGCGAACGGCCGGTGGCCAACGCCCTCCTGCTGCTGTGCAGTGCCCAGGGCACCACACCCGCTTACTTGAAGATCTCACCGCCGCGCGTCGAAGCATTGGCGGGTGATTCCGTGCGCTTTCGCATCTCACTGACCGACAGTTTCTTCAATCCCATCGCCATTGCGCCGGCAGCGATCACCTGGCGGGTGCCGCCGGCGCTGGGAAAAAACGGGGCCAATGGCATATTTTGGGCGGGGACAAAAGTGGACTCCGGCTTCGTGGTGGTGACGAACGGTGTGATCAGCGACTCGGCCTGGGTGGTGGTGCATCAACCGGCAGGGCTCGAACTGCATCCACCCCGCGCCACGGTGAAACCCGGTCAGGCGCAACGCTTCCTGGGCTACCTCACCACCACCAGCGGCAGGCGCCTGCCGCTGGCGGGGCCACGACTGAGTTGGCAAGTGCAACCGCAGAGTGGAACAGTTACCGCCGGCGGCACCGTGGTCGCGACAACGCCGGGAACTTATCGCGTCACCGCAACTTACCAGAGCACGACAGCGACGCTCACGGCAAGCGCAGAAGTGACGGTGGAAACGGGTGGCAAACAGCCGTGAGGAAGCACACAGGCCTGTAAGCCTGTAATTGCGGGTTCATCTGTACCTCGCACTTCCTTGTCCCTTCCACCCCCGGCCGCGCACCACCCGCCCCGGCCGTGCGCCGGTATGCTCGCCGTCGCGCAGAACCTGCACCCCATTGACGAAAACATGGCGCACGCCGGTGGCGTATCGCTGCGGCTCCGCATAGGTGGCATGATCCTGGATGGTCGCCGGATCGAACACCACCACATCGGCAAAGCAACCTTGTGCGAGCCTGCCCCGCCGTGACAAACCAAGATTGTCCGCCGGCAGGGAAGTCAACCGCCGAATGGCCTCCGGCAAAGTGAGCACGCCCTCCTCCCGCACATACTTCCCCAGCAGCCGCGCGAAGTTGCCATAGGCACGCGGATGCACACTCGACTTCAGGAAATCACCCTCGGGCGCCTGCGAGGCTGCATCCGAGCAAAAGCTCACCCACGGCTGCTGCATCTGCTTCCTGAGATTCTCCTCCGACATGAGAAAATAGACCGCCTCAACACGGCTGCCATCTTGAATGACGAGATCAATGGCGGTCTCCGCTGGCGATTTGCCGCGCCGCTGGGCCACTTGTGCCAGCGACTGTCCGGTGAGATACTTCAGCGAATCCGTCTTGAATCCCACCAGCAGAACATTGTCCGCGCCGGCATGCAGCAGGAGATTTTCCCAGGCATCACTGGGGGTGGTCATTTCAACGAGCACGCGGCGGCGCTGCGCAGGATCGCGCAGACGCTGCGCCCATGCCTGGTAGCCGCCCTCCTGCACCCACGGCGGCATGGCGGCATCCAGGCCGGTGGCGCCGGCAGTGTAGTTGTACATGTCCGCCGTGATGCGCAAACCCCGGGCACGGGCCGCCTCGATTTTGGCGATCACCTCATCCATCTTGTGCCAGTTGCTGCGGCCGGCGGCCTTGAGATGATAAATCTCCGCGGGCAGGCCGGCAGCGCGCGCAATGGTGATCAACTCGTCCACCGCTTCCAGCAAGCGGTTGCCCTCGCTGCGCAAATGGGAGATGTAGATGCCGCCATATTCCGCCGCCACTTTGCACAATTCAATCAACTCTTCCGTCTGCGCATAGAAGGCGGGCGCATAGATCAATGAAGAGGCCACGCCGAGTGCACCTTCTGCCATCGCCTGCCGCACCAAAGCCTTCATTCGCTCCAGTTCCTCCGGAGAAGGGGCACGGTTCTCATAGCCCAGCTCGTGGATGCGCACGGTGGTCGCGCCCACGAAAGAGGCAATGTTGGTGGACACGCCGCGGCGCTCGAGATGTTCGAGATATTCGCCCAGCGTTGTCCACTCCACTTCGTAACGGAGGTCGCCCTGCTGTTCGAGCACTTCCTGCTTCATCTTTTCATTGAGCGGCCCCTCCGACCACCCTTCGCCGAAAATCTCCAGTGTCACGCCCTGCCGGATGTCACTCTGTGAGCAGCCGTCGGCAAGCAGACTGACGGTGGCCCAGCTCAACATGTTGATGAAGCCGGGCGCCACCGCCAGGCCGCCGGCGTCGATCTCCTGGCGGGCGGCGACAGGTGCAAGCTGGCCAATGGCCGCAATGGTATCGGCATTGATGGCCACATCACCGGCAAGGGGCGTGGCACCACTGCCGTCGTAAATCATGCCATTGCGAATGATGAGATCGTACTGCGGTTGCGGCGCACATGCCACAAGCATGAGCAGAAAGATGAACAGCCTCCGCAGAATCATGCGCTTTCCTTCCTCCCTGGCTTCGATGACAGTTGCAAAAGAGATCGTTCTGCTTGGTTTAGCGTTGGAATTCGAGCTTCGGTGCACAAAGCTTCCGTCTGGCACGCCAACGGAATAAACAACCTCAAACAGTCATACAAACCGGGTTCACACCAAGGCAGCAAACATCCCCGACACCGCGGGTACGCGGCAAAGCGAGCGAACGCGGCCAAAGGGAATTTTTCAGACAATGCGTTTTTCGCCGGTGCGCTCATGTTTTCCCGGGATGTCGGGTCATGGCTGGTCGGGTTTGGGGCTTGAAAAACCGGCCGCAGGAAAGGGGCAGGCAGCCGCAGCGGCAAAAGCGGGCTGATGAGAAGTTGGTTCGAAGGCTGTGGCGTGCTTCTGGAACGATGTGTTTCCGCCATGAAAAAAAATTTGGCGCTATGTTGCTTGATGTGGGTAATGCATGGCAAGACTTTGATTGCGGGGTTTTGCCCAAGAGCGTTTCCCCGGATCAGCGTTTGCCTTGTCATCGCATGCCGTAAAAATGCCGCAGTGCAAGCCGGCAGCCTGCAGGCAGACAAGAGGTCTGTGCGGCACTTTCATCCCGCTGGGTGGCCATACGGGCATGGCAAATTATCACGAAAATACTTTTGTAGCAGACCCTTGGGAGTCGGTGCCTGAAGGCACGACTACGAGAGCCCATTTTTTTGATGGGTACCGCGCGCGGTATGGCAAATTAGCCTGAAAACATCATTCTGGCCGCAGAGATTTTGACGACGCCGCTTGGTTCTGCTTGCCACTGATAAAAATCAGCGCGACAGTGCATCGATCAACGTCCAGGGAATTGGGTGGTGGCCGCATGCCACGTTACGATTTGCCCATACGAATCACCATGGACCCCCAAAAAACATGAGGCTTTCGGCCATCAGATCAGGCTGTACCCGATCGCCGCCAGACCCAGCAGGCCGCACAGCCACGCTGCCACTTGCGCCAGCAAGAGGCCCCGCCGGGCGCCGGCAAGCAACTCTTCTTCAGGCTTGACGCTGATCACGAAGCGGCCGCCGGCTGCCGGTTTTTGCAGGTACAATTCACCGTCGCGCCAGGCGGCCTCGGCCAGCACATACACGGACGCACCCACGGGAATGGCGTGCTCTTGAAAGCGATACTCGCGCGGCTGGCGTTCCTCCAGGCTGGTGAGCCAGGGCGCTTCCATGGAGAAGGCACCGCGCGCAATGACCGAGTCCGGCAGGCCGGCATCGGAATCGACTTCAAACACGGTTTGCCCGGCAATGATTTCCGCCCCTGCAGGATCAACCAGCACGCGGCCGGTATGATCTTCGACCCAAAAGGGGATGCGCTCCTGCTGGCGCGCCAGCACTTCAGTATCAATGCGGGTGTGGCTCACCTGCTGTCTTTGTTCGTCTGCGTAGAAAACTTCCTCGAACTCCCATTCCACCAAATGGTCATAGTAAACGCACGCGGTTTCGGAGAGCAGCGCGACCAGCGGCCGGTCGCACGCCACCGTGCCCTTGACCTCGATGAGTTTGGAACCGGACCGCCAGCCTTCGGTCTCCGCCTGAAATTTCAGGTCGGCGATGGCGGAAGTTTCGGTGAGGTGGATCAGGCCGAATTGGCGCCGCAAGCGCACCGCGCGCAGCGCGAAGAGGGCGGCCAAAGCGAGCAAAGCAATTCCCGGGATGGGCATTATGGCTTTCATTGGCGCATCCATTATCGCAGCCGCGGCCTCTATTGCCTCACAAAACTCTCGCGGCCACCCACCACAGTGCGCAACACCAGCACTTCGGGAATGCGCACCGGATCGATCTCGAACAAATTCTCCGAGAGCACGACGAAATCGGCGAGGAAGCCGGGAGCCAGCCGGCCGCATTTTTGTTCCTGAAAACCGGCATATGCATTGGCAGAGGTGTAACAGCGCAGCGCCTCCGCCACTGTGATTTTCTCCTCCGGCACCCAGCCGGCGGGATGCGCGTCGTCGAGCGTGCGGCGCGTCACTGCGGCGTAAATGCCCCACAACGGCGAAAGTGGCGCAACGGTCCAGTCCGATCCAAAAGTGAGTGCAGCGTTGGCAGCCAGCAGCGAGCGGAAGGCGTAGGTGGTTTTGATGCGCTGCGGGCCGATGCGCTTTTCCGCCCAGCGGCCGTCATCAATGGCGTGATAAGGCTGCATCGACGGAATGACGCCCAGCCCGGCGAAACGGAGAATCGCGGCACGGGTCAAATGCTGCGCATGCTCGATGCGAAAGCGCCGGTCGCGGCTGCCGTTCTGCGCCACGGCCCGGGCATAGACCTGGAGCAGCCAGTCATTGGCCCGGTCGCCGATGGCATGCACTGCCACATGCAGGCCGGCGGAATCAGCCGCGAGAATCCACTGCCGCAGCGCAGTCGTGTCGGTGGTCAGCAGTCCGGAGGTGGCGGGCGCGTCGTCATAGGGTTGATAAAACCAGGCAGTGGTCGAGCCCAGCGAGCCGTCGACAAAACCCTTCAAGCCGCCCCAGCGCAGCCAGTCATCGCCGCGGCCATGAGTCTGCACGTATTCCGCCAGCCGCGCCCAGGTGGCGAGCGGCACGAAGGAGTAGATGCGCAGCGTCAATGCGCCGCTGGCATGGGCACGGCGGTAGGTTTCGAGATCCGTCCAGCCATAACTGCCCATGTCATGCACCTGGGTGACGCCCATCGCGGCGGCATGCGCCATGGCACGCGCCAGCGCTTCATCATGTTCGGCGGGCGTGCGCGCGGGAATCACGCGATACACCAGTGACATGGCCTCGTCTTTGAGAATACCGGTCGGCTCTCCGCTCTTTGCATCACGCACGATGGCACCGCCCGGCGGGTCGGCGGTATGACGATCGATGCCGGCCAGCGCCAGAGCCTTCGAATTGGCGAGCGCCATGTGGCCATCGAGGCGATTGACGAACACGGGATGATCCGGGGTGAGCTGGTCGATCCAGTCGCGCCGCGGCAACTCGCCACCCCATCTTTCATGATCCCAATCACCGCCGGTGATCCAGCGGCCGGCCGGGAGCTTTTGCGCAAAGGCGGCCAGGCGCTGCGCGAATTCCTGCGGGGATTTGGCGTCGCGCAAATCCACGCTGGCGAGCTGGAAACCGCCGCTCATGAAATGGGTGTGATTGTCGATGAAGCCGGGCACGACGAATTTGCCGGCGAGATCGACCACCCGGGTGGTCGCCGCGCGCCACGCCGCGATTTCATCCGCAGCACCCACGGCCAAAATCTTGCCGCCGGCGATTGCCAGCGCCTGTGCCTGCGGCGCTTCGGGCACACCCGTCCAAATCGTGGCGTTGGTGTAGATCACCTCGGCCTTTTCCTGCGGGGATTGACAGGCCAGCATGCAACCACTCCAGCATACGACCAACCGGAACAAAGCTTTTTTCATCATTCCTCCACGCCTTTTGCGCACCGCCTGGCGGCGCCATTTCGAATGAGCGGCACCGCGGCTCATACTACACCGCTGAGTTCTAAAATTCGCTCCGCAACCCAGAACTGTGAACTGTCATTCCGGAGGAATTTGCCATGTGCATTTGCATACCCATCACAATGAAAATGCAGCAAGACCTCTTGTCCGCAGGCAGGCTGGAAGCCTGCGCTACGGCATTTTCGTGGGAATCTTCCCGAGTACCGGGATCGATGCTTATTCTGGCATTATCCCAGGCACGCAAGAAGACTCTTGCAGAATGACATTGGGGGGGGTGGAGGTGCCAACTTAACGTTGTGCTACTCATCACGCCTATTGATCCAGGCAGTCGATCACGGTTTTCAGATAAAGCATCATCATCCCCTTCATTTCGTCACGCACGCTGCCGTCGGATTCCTCCTCGAGATCATCATCATCATCTTCCGCTGCGTCGTCGCCGGCAAACTCATTCGCCTCATCGTCAGGCTCGTCGCCGGCGTCGTCATCATATGCGAAAGGCTCCTCCCGTTCGAGTTCGAACTCCTCGTCCAACTCCTCCTCGCCTTCCATGAGGGTCTCGATGGCATAGCGCAACACTTCGCGCTGGTTGCAGGAGTCCAGCAAGGCCTGCACCGTGTCGATGAATTCCTGCTCGGAATCCCCTGCGAGATATTCCAGCATCTTGAGATTGCGCTGGTCGGTTTCCTCCAGCAGGGTTTCGGTAACGGTGGCGGGGCGCTTGTCGCCCTGTTCCATCATCTGCCAGATGACCACGCCCATGTAGAGCAGCAATTCGCGTTCGGCATGATTGAGCAGGTCATCGCCGGCGGCCATGAGATAGGCGAGAATGAGCGGCTGTTGCCGGCTCATTTGTTCGATCAGCTTTTGCGCCTGGCTGGGCGGAATGGTTGCCATTTTCTGCCAGGTGGCTTCGACAATTTCCGCGGAGATGGGTAGCATGGGATTTCACTTCCTCGCTTGTTTCGTTCCTGAGAACGAAGGTTTAAAGTTTGCAGATGAGATAACCCGCCCCCGCTCCCAGGCCGAAATACGCCACTTTTCCCAAAAAGCGCGGAAAAAATGCCGAAGGGGGCTTGGGAACTTCAACGGTTCGGCTAACCGGTGGAATAAAGACGCTCACATCTTTGAAGGCGCCCGAGGGGTGAAGCGGCCAGTCGAATTGCGCATAGCGCGCCGAGATGCGCACCTGCGAAGTATCGCCGGCCGGATAGGCGAAAGCATGCCGGAGCCGGGCGCTGAATTCCTGGCCGGGCGCCTCCGGTACGCATGAGCAATCCACCGCGACTTGCACGGTGTCAATGCGGGATTCGCCCGGCACACGCACCGGCACGCGCACATAAACGCGATTGCCCGCCTTCAGCGAATCAATGAAGGCTTGATATTCTGCCGGGCTGGCAAAAACGCGCGTGAGACCCGCCAGCCGTGCTTCGAACTTGGCAGTGGCCAGCGAGTCGACATAGGATTCCGCCGGTGGCAGGGTGATGGTCACCTGATCGCGCGGCCACAACCAGATCGCCAGTGCGGCACCAATGAGCGCAGCGCCAAGATACGACAGTATCGTTTTCAGCATGGCGGACACTCCTTCGCGTGGTTCTCATGACATTTTGTGATTTCCATGGCGCCCCTCTCCGGAAGACCGGGGAGATCCTTCACGGCTTTGCCATTTTGCAAAAATTTGCCGGCAGGGCTTCTCCTCTGCCCGTGTCGCATGCTGCCGGCGACAGGCAAGCGCCGGCGGCATGAATCGGGCGATGACTTTTCATGAAAATTTTGGCCGCGCCGGGAACGCAGAGCTCTCCGTTCCCGCGCGGTCCCGGCGCGCAGTTTTCCCGCACCGGGCGCTTCAGGGATACCCGCCTCTGCCAGCGCTCGAGGTTTGTGCCCGACCTCGCTGTCACCCGCAGAGGGTTCGCTTGTATTCGTCGGAGCGGCATGTTCGCAGGCATGTTTCCATTGCTCGCTGAACATCAACCATCAGTCATTACCCCGGGTGTTCGTTCCTGAGCGCGTGTATCCCGTCTTTTTCCGGGTTCAGCATATGGCGAAACGGATCCGACGCCTCATGAAGGATCGACCCGCCTCAACCTTCTGTGGGATCCGCCCGCTCTCTGTCTGAAAATGTTCCAAACTTGACTGCGCTTCAAAGAGAAGCCCGGCAGTTCTCCACGGCCTCGCCGTGATGAACACTCGTGCCGGCTTCAGGCATGCTAAAACCCCGGCCGGCTGCTTCTGCAAGCTCGCGCAGGGCCATTCGAGCCGTGTCCTGGACGGGTCATCAAAAGTGCGGGCGTGCCTGCGGCTCGTGGGTTGCCCGCTGCACACCTCGCATGCATGCGTTGTTCTGCAGAGGCTTTTACTTTGTTGCCTGGCGGTCCGTGCCGGGCATGCTGAAAAAAGTGGCTCATGGCTCGGCACCGGCGGGCGCAGCGACAAAGGGCGTGTTTTGAATCGGATATTTGCGCCAGTCCTTGTAATCGAAGTGCCACCATTCGAATTCATAGACTTGGAAGCCCTGTTCTTCCATGGCCCGGCGGAGCAATTCCCGGTGCCAGCGCTGGGCACTGGTGCCGCCGGGATAGTCGGGATGGGCACGCACCGAAAATTCATCGTAGCCGCTCACCATCTCCACGGGTTTGCCGGAGGCCAGCTCGTAGAGCGTCAGATCGACGGCGCAGCCGCGATTGTGACGCGAACCGCGCGCCGGGTCGGCAACATAGATCTTCTTGTCCGCCGGGGTGGCTTCCCAAAACATTTTGGTGACGAACCACGGCCGGTAGGCATCGTGGATCAACAGACCGTAGCCCCTGGCCTGCAGGCTGCGATGCGCAGCCAGCAATGCCAACGCTGCGGGCCGCTGCAGCAAGGCACGGGCGTGATCATAGAAAACCGTGCCCATGAAATTGTTGGTTGTGGCGTAGCGTATGTCGAACTTGATGGTGGAATCGAGCGTGGCGAGATCGACCAGATCCGGCGGGAGGAATTCGCCATGTTCAACCGGTGGCGATGCGGCCAGCGCCAGTTCACGCAATTCCGCCACCGGCCGGAGCGGTGTCAAGCGGAAGGTCGCCCCGCTTTCCACGCCGAGCTCGCGGCGTTTGAACAGTATGCCGGCAGCTTCCACGGCGAGGGCACGGCCGTCGCCGGCACGCTGGAACACGAGTTTTTCACCATGATAGAGGCCATAGTCGGGAAAGGCAAACACCCCGGGTGCGATCTCGGTGAGCGGATAGGAGAAAAACCATTCGATCAAGGCGTGCAGGCGGCCATGGCGTTCGAGGAGGTAGAGCGTGTTGTGATCCCAGCCATATTCACCGATCAGGCCCAGCCATCTTTCCGGCGCGGGTGGCGGCGGCACTTCCGGCAGGCGGCGGAAAAAGCGGTCGCCCAGCCGCAGCGTGTCGCGCCCCACCGGCAGCAGGCGTGTGCCGAAAGCCAGGTTGCCATCGGTGATCAGGGTATCGCCCAGCGCCCGCAGCGGCGCACACACGGTGCCGCGCCACAGCAACAATTGGCCGCGGCGCGCCAGCAACTCGAGGCGTTCTTCGCCGGCGGCATAAATCCCGGCGAGCTGCCGGATGCGCAGCGAATCGAGCGGCTGCGTGAAAACGAATGCCGGCAGCGGCTGCCGGGCACGCCGGGCGAGCATGAGGCGATGGGCGTGGCTGACGATGCGGTCGATGACGGTATTGGCACAATCGCGCGTGGTCACGGCGACCACACCAAGTTTGTCATCGGGCAACGCGCTCACTTGTGTCGCAAAACCATAGAGCACACCATCATGGCTGACGCGACGATGACCGGCGAGCTCACTCACGAAAAAGCCCAGTCCGAAGCCATATTTGGTGCCGGCCGGCACGAACTGCGGGGTGAACATCAGCTCGAGAGTTTCAGGCTTGAGAAGCTGCCGCCGGCCGGCGCGGCCGCGATTGAACAACACTTTCAGGAAATGCGCCAGATCGGTGACACTGGTGTAGAGATTGGCAGCCGGAATCAGACCGAGCTCGAAAGTCGGCGCGGGGAATTTGCGCTCGTCATACCCCCACATCCAGGCTTTGGCGAGGTGCGGGATGACACGGGCATCGGGTGTGAAGGAAGTGCGCCGCAATCCCATCGGCTGCAACACCGCCCGCTGCAGGTAAGCCGCAAACGGCTCGCCCTGCAGGCGCTCGAGCAAATAACCAACCACCGAGATGCCGGCATTGGAATACTTCGTGCGCGTTCCCGGTTCATAGACCAGCTCGGTGGCATTCAAGCTCTGCACCGTGGCCGCCAGCGTTGGTTCAGAGGGATCGAAGTAGCTGCCCACTGGCGGCTCGCGCACCAAACCTGCGCGGTGCGCCATGAGCTGCCGCAGAGTAATGGGGCGATTGAAGGGGTTGCGGGGCTGAAATTCCGGCAGGTAGGTGTTCAATGGTGCGTCGAGATCGAGACGGCCGGCTTCAACCAGTTGCATGACAGCAATAGCGGTGAACAATTTTGACACCGAGCCGACCCGAAACACCGTTTCGGCGGTCGCCGGAATCTTGCGATCGGGGTCGGCCCAGCCGAAGCCGCGCGCCCAAACAATCTCCTGATCATCGACCAGGGCAATGGCAAGCGCCGGCAACTCCTTTTCAGCCATTTCATGCAGGATGATGTGCTCGAGTTGGGTGGCAAGGGCGAGATAATCGGAACGGGGTGCAATATGGCCGGCGGCCGCAACCCGGAGGGGCGCGGCAAAGAGAAGAAAAATAACCGGAGAGAACCACAAGCGCCACATTCGTGCTGCACAGGCCATTACGCTTTCCTTCCTCACGCTGGTTCGACATCAAATTCGACATGCAAACTAACACGGACGCTTTCAAAAGCAAGAAAATTGTTGTGGCGATTGGCCGCACGCTGCCGGCCGTTGCTCTTGACATTCGGACGCCGATTGTCCATCTTGTTGCAGGTTCATGAGACGTATTCATTCAAGCGAAAGGGAACGATGATGAGACCCCACCTCTGGATGGCCGGCGGACTGCTGCTGCTGGCCGCCTGCACACCTTCCCCACAGGCGCTGCAATCCCAGGCACAGGCATTTCTCGATGGCTATACGGCAAAGTTCAAGGAGCTGTCCTATGCTGCCGCGCTGGCGGAATGGGCTTCGAACACCAAAATCGTCGAAGGCGACACCACCAATGCGCACAACACGCGCAAGGCCAACGAGGCCCTGGCCGCCTTCACGGGCAGTGTGGACAACATCGAAAAAGCGCGCCGGTTTTTGCAGGAGCGTGACAAGCTGACACCGCTGCAGGTCAAACAACTGCAAATCATCCTCTACAAAGCCGCCGACAAGCCACAGACCGTGGCCGACATCGTCAAAGCGCGCATCGCCGCGGAAACCGCACAGACCGAAAAGCTCTACGGTTTCTCTTTTCAAATCGCCGGCAAGCCGGTGACCACCAACGAAATCGACAACATTTTGAAAACCGCCACCGATCTGCAACAGCGGCGGGCGGCCTGGGAGGCCTCCAAGGAGGTCGGCAGACAGCTCAAGGACGGCCTGGCGAGGCTGCAGCGCCTGCGCAACCAGACGGTGCAAGCTCTGGGATACAGCGATTATTTCAGCTATCAGGTGTCGGATTACGGCATGACGGTGGACGAGATGATGGCGCTGATGGACGAGCTGGTGCGCGAGCTGCGGCCGCTCTATCGCGAGCTGCACACCTATGCGCGGTATGAGTTGGCGCGCCGCTACCAAACCAGCGTGCCGGAGAAGCTGCCGGCACACTGGCTGCCCAACCGCTGGGCGCAGGATTGGAGCGCGATGATCAACCTCGCCGGCTTCGATCTCGACGCCGCGCTCAAAGACAAGTCCGCGGAATGGATCGTGCAGCAGGCGGAGGATTTTTATGTGAGCCTGGGTTTCGACAAAATGCCGGCAAGTTTTTGGGAAAAGTCCTCGCTCTATCCCCTGCCGGCGGACGCACCTTACAAGAAAAACAATCACGCCTCGGCCTGGCACCTCGATCTCGAACACGACATTCGCGCGTTGATGAGCATCGAACCCAACGCCGAGTGGTATGAAACCACGCATCACGAACTGGGCCACATCTATTACTTCCTGAGCTACACCAACGACCAGGTGCCGCCGCTGCTGCGCGAGGGTGCCAACCGCGCCTGTCATGAAGCCCTCGGCAGCCTGATGGGACTGGCTTCGATGCAGCGCCCCTTCCTGCAGAGCCGCGGGCTGCTGCCGGCACAGGCGCAAAGCGATGACATGCAGGCGCTGCTCAAGGAAGCGCTGAATTTCGTTGTCTTCATCCCCTTCTCCGCCGGCACCATGTCACATTTCGAGTATGAGCTGTATGCCGGGAATCTGCCGCAGGAGGAATACAACCGGCGCTGGTGGGAGCTGGTGGAAAAATACCAGGGCGTCGTGCCGCCCGGCCCGCGCGGCGAGGATTACTGTGATGCCGCCACCAAAACCCACATCAACGATGATGCCGCCCAGTATTACGACTACGCCCTGTCCTTCATCCTGCTTTATCAACTGCACGATCACATTGCCACCAAAATTTTGGGGCAGGATCCGCACGCGACGAATTATTACGGCAACCGCGAGGTGGGGAAATTTCTGGCGGATATCATGCGGCCCGGCGCCAGCCGCGACTGGCGGGAGATGTTGCGCGAGAAAACCGGCGAGGACTTGAGCGCGCAGGCCATGCTGCGTTATTTCGCGCCGCTGCGGGATTATTTGGAAAAGGAAAACGCCGGCCGCAAACACACGCTGCCGGACATCTGAGGTTCCATGCTGCAGATGCAATGCGGCATTCTGCTCCCCGATCCCTGATCACTGCAGGCTGGTTGCCGGTGCTACATGCCGGTGGCACGCTGGCCGGCAGCCAGCCTGCTTTTACACCCTAATGCCCGCTGGCGTGTGGGAGGCGCAGCGCAAACATTTTGTCTACAGGACGGAAGGTCTGCGCTGTTGCACACGTTACCGAGTGATGACTTTACGCCAGATCCTGCAGGACGGCCAACAGGCGGTCGATCTCTTCTTCCGTGTTGTAGTGTACCAGGCCGATGCGCACCACCCCGCCGCTGTTTTCAAAGCCCAACCGCTTGATCACCTCGAACGCATAGAAATCGCCATCCCACACATAGATGTTTTCCGCACCCAGCCGTTCGGCCGCGGCACGCGGCGGATGTTTCTCCAGGCGCAGCGCCACCGTCGGCGTGCGTTGGGAATACCGGGCGGGATCCGTGATACCGAACACGCGCACTCCCGGGATCGCCAGCAGGCCGGTGATGAGTTTCTGCGCAAGTCGGCGTTCATATTGCTGCACCGCGATCATTGCCGCCTTCAAATCACGCCTTCGGCCCTGCCAGCGTGCGGCCTCCGCCGTGGCGCCCGTCTGCCGCCCGAGCTGCGCCAGATATTCGATGGCCGCCACGGTTCCCGCCAACCCCTCGTGATTGAGGGTGCCGGTTTCGAATTTGTACGGCGGGGTCGGTTCCTGCGGCCGGACTTTGTAGGCGGGCAGCCGCTCCATTGCCTCAAACTTGCCGTAGAGCACGCCGACATGCGGCCCGAAAAATTTGTAAACGGAGCATGCCAGGAAATCACAGTCCAGAGCCTGCACGTCGATCGGGCCGTGCGGCGCGAAGTGCACGGCATCGACATAAACCATCGCTCCCGCCGCATGCGCCCGGGCAATGATGCGGGCGACATCATTGATGGTGCCCACGGCGTTGGAAGCATAGCCCACGGCGACCAGCCTGGTGCGCGGCGAGAGCAGTGCTTCGAGCTGCTCATCGGCGAGGGTGCAGTCTTCGGGGTGGAAATCGAGAAATTTGATCGTCACGCCCTGTTCGGCCAGAGCCAGCCAGGGCGCGACATTGGCGTCGTGATCCAAACGGGTGAGGAGGATTTCGTCACCGGGTTTGAACATGCGGCCGAGACTGCGGCTGACATGAAAGGTGAGTGAGGTCATGTTCGCGCCGAAGGCGATGTTCTCGGGCGAAGGGGCATTGAGAAAATCGGCCAGGGCGGTGCGCGCGGCCAGAATCGTCTCGTCGGTGGCACGGCTGGTGGCAAACGCGCCGTGGGTGTTGGCGTATTTGTGCACGAAATGTTCGGCCATCGCCGCGATGACGGACTGTGGCACCTGGGTGCCGCCCGGGCCGTCGAAGTAGATCGCGGGCCGGCCGGCAGTGTCGCGCAATTGCAGCGCGGGGAAGAGCGAACGGGCAGCCAGGAAAGCGTTCATCGGAAGCCTTGTCGTTTGAGTTGCATTTGATCGAGATTTCACTCCGCAGAAACGATCACGCCGCGAAGGGATCTGAAACCGTGAGGACACCATGGCGCAAGCTTTCAGCCTGCCGGCGGACAGGATGTCGGCGCTGCGTTTTCGTCGCGATGGGTGGCCACAGGGGCATGGCAAATGCCCCTGGACAACGATCACGCACGCGGAAGTTTTGGCGAACCGCCCGTCTGCGCGAATCCACGCTGCTTTTTATTCGCCTTGACGGGGTTTCCTGCGCAGTTGCCAGAATCGCTTGCAGCGAGTTGCCGCGTCAGCGGGCGGGCGCGTTTTCCAGCTCCTTCGCCGCCGTGGCAATCACCTCGAGCGCCTCCTCCACTTCGGCCTGATGCGTGCGAAAGCTGAGCACACAGGCGCGCAACACGAATTCGCCGCGAAGCAGCGTGCTGGAGAGAAATAGCCTGCCGCTGCCGTTGATGTGCGCGAGCAGCCGCCGGTTGAATTCATTGATCCCGCCGCGCCGCGGGCGGTAGCGAAACGCCACCACCGAAAGCTCCGGCTCGACCAGGCATTCGAAGCCGGGCGTTTCCAAAAGGCGCTGATAGAGCCAGCGCGCCAGGCGCAGCTTCTCGGCGAGGTTTTCCCGAAACGCCTGCACGCCGAACAGCTTCAACGGCAGCCACACCTTCAATCCGCGAAACGACCGCGACAGCTCCGGCGAATAATCGGTAAAGTTGACCTCCCCGGGCGGGGTAAATTGATCCTGCATGTAGTCGGCGGTGAGCAGGTGGGCGCGGCGCAGCAATTCGCCCTCCTTCACCAGCAGGCTGCCGCAGCCGTATGGCACAAACAGACCCTTGTGCGGATCGAGTACCAGCGAATCCGACTGTTCAATGCCGGCGAGCTTGCGCCGGCCTTCCTCACACAGGTTGAAGAAGCCGCCATATGCGCCATCGATGTGATACCACAGTGAATATTTGCGGCTGAGCGCGGCAAGCTCTTCCAGCGGATCGATGGCGCCGGTGTTGGTTGTCCCGGCATTGCCAATCAGCAGAAACGGCTGCAAGCCGGCGGCGAGATCCGCCTGGATCGCTGCCTCGAAAAGTTCCGGCACAGCGCGAAAACGGTGATCGACTTCGAGCAGCCGCAGATTGCGCTCCCGCAAGCCCGCCAGCCGTGCGCCTTTGAGCAATGAGTGGTGCGTTTGGGTCGAAGCATAAACAACACCTCGGCCGATTTCCTCGCCGAGCAAATGCTGGCGCGCGGTGACAATGGCACTGAAGCCCGCCAGTGAGCCGCCGCTGGTGAGAATGCCGCGCGCGCCGGCAGGGTAACCCATCCACTGCGCAAACCACTCCAGGACATTGGTCTCCAGCCGGGCAGCCGCGGGCGCGGCGAACCAGGCACCGACATAGCGATTGGTGGCTGCCGACAGCAAATCCGCGAGCGCGGAGGGAAACAGCCCGCCGCCGGGTATGTAGGCCAGATAAGCGGGATGCGCCGCATTGATGGAAATCGGAATGACCTTTTCCATCAAAAAGGTGAGCAGTTCGTCAAAGGCTGTGCCGGTTTCCGGTGGTGCCTCACGCAAAGAGCGGGCGATTTCCACGGCATGAGCCAGATTGGCGCGCGGCGAGCCGGGCAGCGCAGCGATATGCTGTACCACGGCCCGCACACAGGCCTCGCCCATGGCCTGCATCACCTCCGCCGGCAACTCCAAATTGGTGACCGGGGGTTGCATTTATCCTGAAACCGTTGCGTCAAAAAAGATGCGGCTTGTGTGACTGACGGTATTTAACTCATCCTCTCTGCCCTCCTTTTCTTGTGAGGAAAAGGGGGAGACAAGTTGGTTTTGAATTCAATTTCTCCGCTGACACCCCTGAAACTCCCCTCTCTATTTTTCACCTGAATTTTGCACCCGGATTGATCCCCTCCATGAGAAACGCTGATTTGATCGCGACGCCCAAGCATCCAGGGGGTGAGGCATAAAAAAATTTTACCGGCCAACGTGCCGTCCACCCCGGCAGAAGTGGCCTGTTTGGCCCTCCTCAAAAAACCACGCCTGATCATGAGCAATTCAACCGGCCACTCATCCGGAGTCTGCATTTTGGGGGCGGGGCGCAGCTATAAACAGTTCGCTCCGCAAGCCGGCATGCGAAACTCAGGTTTCAAGAGAGGGGCCGGGGATGAGTTCATGGGCTCCACCAATTCAATGCCACATGGTCGCGTTATTCCCTCCGCAAAACGTGACGATAAACGGCAACGAGGCGCCGTCCGATTTCCTCCCAGCAAAAGGGCAACACCTGCTGCCGGAGAAATTTTGCGTCCCATTGCTGCCGGCAGACGCGCTCCAATGCCTGCGCCAGAGCCTTTTCATCCTCCACCGGCACCAGCAAACCAATGCGTTCATCAGTGAGAAGAGCCGGCGCCATGCCGGTCGCGGTGGCCACCACCGGTTTGCCGCATGCCAGCGCCTGCAGCAGGATCGCCGGCCCGCCTTCACTGCGGCTGGGAATCACCACGGCGTCTGCCGAATGGATCCATTGCGGGATGGTCTCCGGGGGTTGTGCACCCGCGAACCAAACCCGCGCCTCCAGGTTCAGCGCATGCGCCAGGTTTTGCAGGACCCGGGTTTCAGGACCGGCGCCCACCAGCACGAGCGCCAGAGCCCGGCTGGTCTGAGCCAGCGCACGCAACAACACATCAACCCCTTTCACAGGGTGATGATTCGCCACGCACAACAAAACGAACGCCGGGACAAATTGCCGCGGCCGCAACGGACGCGCGGCGGCGCCCGCCGGTTGGAAGGCATGACAATCCACCCCCTGCGGCATAACGACAACTTTTGCAGGTGCAACGCCTTCCGCCAGAATATCGGCGCGCATGCGGTCATTCAGCGCGAGAATGGCGTCTGCTGCGTGCAGCGCGGCGAGAAGCTTCGCGCGCTTGCGGCGCTCATGCCGCCAGAGGTTGATGTCCGAACCCTGCGCCGTCAACACCAGCGGCCGGCCAAATTGCTGCGCCAGCCGGCTGGCCACCCAGCCGCTGCGATAGGCCCAATGTGCATGAATCAAATCGAACTGCAGACGCCACCGCTTGACCGCCGCCGTGGCGCGCCACAGGAACTCCAGTGGGGCGCAGCGTTCCCCCAGCACCGGCACATGATGCACACGCAGGCGCAGCAGCACCCTGCCGGCCTCGTCATGCACCCCGCCGGCCGGCTGTGCCTGGCGCAGGTGGCGATAGCGTGGCAATGGCGGGTACCCAATCGCGGGGGTGATCACTGCCGCCGTCTGACAGCCATGCAAATGCAAAAGCTGTTCACGAACGAAAAGGCCTGCGTGCGGCTGCGCCGGATGCGGATAAAATTCCGACACGATCAGGACACGAAGGTCGGCAGCATTCATGCGCAAAGGACGGACAAGACGTTGCGGCGGGCAGGCGCGCGCCGTCCAACCATCAGGCAGCTGGGGTGCTCAGGCGAGTGCCGCCTCTCGCAAGGCCGTGGCGACCTGTTCGACCATGGCATTGCTCATCTCCGCATACATGGGCAGGCTCAGCACGCGTTCGGCCGCTGCTTCCGCAACCGGGAAGGCGCCGCGCCGCAATCCCAAAAAAGCATAGGCGGGTTGCAAATGCAGGGGAATCGGATAATGAATGCCGGTGGCAATGCCCTGCTGTTTCAGCCGCTCCTGCACCCGCTCACGCCGCTCCACCTGCACAATGAAGAGGTGGTAAACAGGCTCCTGGCCGGGCGCCACCGCCAGCGGCCGCACCGCCGGACAATCCTGCAAGAGCTGGCGGTATCGCGCGGCAATTTCCCGCCGGCGGGCATTCCAGCGCGGCAAATGGCGCAATTTGACATTGAGCACTGCGGCCTGCAGCGTATCCAGGCGGTGATTGTAGCCAATCATCAAATGTTCATACTTGGTGTCGCGGCCCTGGTCGCGCAGCCGCCGCACGCGGCCGGCGAGCGTGGCATCGTTGGTGACCACCGCGCCGCCATCGCCATATGCGCCGAGATTCTTGCCGGGATAGAAGCTGAAGCAGCCGGCAATCCCCAGGCTGCCGGCCACGCGGCCCCGCAAAGACGCCCCGTGTGCCTGCGCCGCATCTTCGATCACGGCAATTTCATGCTGCGCCGCGAGGGTCAGAATCGCATCCATATCCGGCATCTGGCCGTAGAGATGCACGGGCATAATCGCGCGCGTGCGATGGGAGATGGCGCGCTCGAGTTGATTGGCATCCATCTCGAGGGTGGCCGGATCAACATCGACAAAGCGAACCCGCGCACCGCTGCGGGTGATCGCCGAAGCGGTGGCGATGAAGGTATTGGGCACGGTGATCACCTCGTCGCCCGGTCCGATTTCCAAAGCCCGCAGCGCGAGATAAAGTGCATCGGCGCCGTTGGAAACGCCGACCGCATGCGCCGTTTGACAAAACGCCGCGAAGTTGCGCTCAAACGTCTCCACCGCGGCGCCGCCGACGAAATCACAGTTTTCCAAAACCGGCTGGATGGCCGCGGCAATTTCTTCTTTGATGCTGCGGTACTGCGCTTGCAAGTCCAGAAAAGGTATTGCTGTCGTCGCAGCTTGCACATGGGTCGCTTGCATGGATGCCTCCTGCATCGATCGAGAATGAAGCCCGCAAACAGGAGATGACGGGGCCTGCAGTGTCGCGGGCTGCGGTTTCTGCCCGGATTTTCCTGCAGCAAAATCCGGGACGGTTGATTCAATAAGGCTTTGCAATCAAATCATACGGGCAGGTCAGCTCCGCGATGGTCTTGATGACGCGCGCGGGATTGCCCGCCACCACGGCATGATCGGGCACGCTCGCCACCACCACGCTGCCCGCACCGACCAACGCGCCGGCGCCGATCACAATATCCGGCAGCAGCACGGCGTTGGCACCAATTTTGGCGCCCCGGCGAATGGTCGGTCCTTTCAGGCACTTTTTGACCTCGGGGCAAAGCGGATGCAGCGCGTTGGTCAGCACCACGTTCGGCCCGAGCCAGCACTCCTCCTCGAGAATGGAATATTCCGGAATGAACACCTGCGAGTGAATGCGCACACGATTGCCGATTTGCACGTGATGTTCAATGACCGTGCCACTGCCGACACTCACTTCGTCACCGATGAGGTTGCTTTCACGAATCAGCACGTGGTGGCCGGTCTGAAAACGCGCACCGATGGTGTTGCCGGCGTAGATCACGGTGTGGGAACGCAGCAAACTGTGCGCACCGATCACGGTCGCCAGGGCCTCCCCGCCCGCCGCTGCCGGCTGCAAACCGATGAGGCAGTAGGGTTGCACCACCGTCCCGCTTCCCAGTTGCACATGGGGAAGAATCGTGTAGGTCTCAGCGGAAAATGACATCGGCCTCTTCCAGGCTGGTTGCCCTCCCTGCCGTGCAGCCGGCGGCACAACCAGCCGGTCACACCAGAGAGGCGGGATTGCAAACGGGTGGCGCGGCGGAACCGTCAGATTGGCACACACTCACCGCCGCGCTGCAACGAGCGGCTGCCCGCGGCGAGAATTCTGACCACCGCCAGGCCGTTTTCACCGTCGCTCAGCGGCCGTTGCTTCAGGCGAATGCAGTCGATGAAATGCTGGCATTGCGCCTTGAGCGGCTCGCCGGCCTCGAATTTGGGAATCAACAAATCGCCGGCGCGGCGGATGAGCTGAAAGGCGCCGAAAGTGTCGAATTCCCCCAGATGCGCCGCGAGATTCTGGCGGGTGATGCCCTTGTCGAAGAGTTGAATCTTGTGATCGGGATGCACATCGTCATAGACGATCATCTTGTGCGCGCCGACGATGGTCATCTGGCGGACCTTGTTGGGGTCGAGCCAGCTCACCTGAATGTGGGCCGCGATGCCACTGGCGAAGCGCAAATGCAGAAAGGCGACGTCCACGATGCCGGGCTGCAGGTAGGCGTTGCCGTGCACCGCGATCGCCACCGGCGCCTCGTTCAGCCAGTGCAGCAAAATCGCGAGATCATGCGGGGCGAGATTCCACATGGCGTCGACTTCGCGGCGCACGATGCCGAGATTCAGGCGCCGCGAAGTGATGTAGTAAAGCTCGCCGGCCAGTCCCTCCTGCAAATAGCCCTTGATGCGCTGCACCGCCGCATCATAAAGAAAAGTGTGGCCCACCATCAACACACGTTGCTGCGCGTGCGCCAGCTCCACCAGCATTTCACATTCCCGCACCGAAAGCGCCAGCGGCTTTTCCACGAAGACGTGCAGGCCGGCGGCCAGCGCCTGCCGGGCGAGAGCGAAATGTGAATCGGGCGGCGTGGCGATCGCCACCGCGGCAAGCTCCGCGGCCGCGAGCACCTCGCGCGGCTCGCGGCAGCAAAGCAATTCGGGGTGCCGTTTCGCGACGGCGGCGAGCGCCGCCGGGTTGTGATCGCACACCATCGTCACCTGCGCACCCTCCGCCTCCAGGAAGTTGCGCAGCAGATGGCGGCCCCAGTAGCCCGCTCCGATCTGCGCCAGGCGGATCATCGTCACGATTGCGCGGCGCTGAGCGCGAAGATTTGATTGAGATGATGCTGCAGGTGATAAAGATAATCGCGCATGAGATACTTCAGGCTGATGGGCACGCGCTTCTCCACCGGCCGCCAGGCGATTTCGTACAGGTTGTGCTTGTTTCTTCGCTTGCGCAGCATGTCCTCGGGCGTCACGCTCATCACGTGCAGCAGGTGCAGGTTGTAGGCCTTCCAAAGCTGAATCAGCAGCGGCCAGGAAGCCTGCTGATACTTTTGCACCTCCACCCATTTGTCCTGATCGTAGCTCGGAAACACCAAATCCTCCGACAACTGCGCCAGCACGAAACGATGATGGTTGTTGCTGGCCGAATCGATCAAATGGCCCAGCAGCTCCCGCGCCGACCATTTCTCCGGGGCCAGACGCATTTCACTCTGCGCTTCCGAAATCGCCAGCAGCTTCTTCTCCCCCGACTCGATGGTTTGCCGAAATTCATTCAAAAAATCTTCTTCCATGACTCATTCTCCTCGTTTGATGAAACCGTGACACCCGCCGTGATCCGTGTCGGGCAGATGGTTCGGGAGAGTCGTGCATTCCATGCCGCTCACCCACGCCCGGGAGCCCGGCTCATTCGTCCGCATTCCATCCCAGGGCCAGAAACAGGGAATGGGTCCGCACCTGCCGGCGGCCGCCACTTGCCGGCGCATTCTGCCCGCGCATGGTCTGCAGCGCCGCTTGCAGCCGCAGATTGCGCAACAGCTCATAGCCCGCCTGCAGGCGCAAGGTGAGACGCCGCTCCACGATGCCATCCAGGAAACGGACGCGCTGGCTGTCGGTCACATGAAACGGCCGGTCCACGTCACCGCCGACGTTGCGATCCACCGGGTTTGCGCCATGGCGCTGGTGCTCCGCCGAGAACTGCAGATGCCAGCGCCGGCTGCCCCAAAACAACCATTCGGCCAACAGCCAATCCGCATTCGGCCCCGCGGGATGGCCGAGCAGCGTGCCATAATTTTTGTAAACATTGATTGGAAAGGTGTGTGAATACACGTAGGGCGCGATGCGAACGTATTCCACCCGCCAGTCACTGCGCGGCAAACCCAGTGGATTGGTGGCGTGCATGCCCAGCAGCCACGCGACTTTGTTGCCGTACCAGTTGCTCCCCAGGCGCGCCACTGAAAAATCATCGACGAACCATTCGCCGTAGAGCCGCCAGCCATGGCGCGGACGCATCTCGAAATCGAGGCCCATGGTGGCGTTGTCGCGGTCGCCGAGAAAATGTTCGGCGCTGCGGTAAAACATGATGGGATTCAGATAGGCCGGTTCCAGGCCGCGTTCGCCATAGATCACGGTTTCCTGCAGGCCCAGTTTGAACCACGCCGCCGGCGCGATTTCCAGGCGATGGGCGGCCAGATACTTGTGAGCGAAAAGCTGCCGCTCCGCACCGTTCGCAAGATAGGAGGCGACCAGCACCGGCGGATGCTGGCGCAGCGCCGCATGCACATAGGTGAACTGCGCCCGCCATGCCTGCAAACTGAGTTTGAGTTGATCGTAGGAAGTCGCATAGTCATTCAACGCCAGCGCGCCGGTGTATCCCGGCCCCCAGCGGTTGACATTCTTGCCGAATGCCACACGGACAGGCACCAGCGTGAGATAAAGATAGGCCACGGTTTCATCATGATAAACATGCGTGCCGTATCCGCGTGCGAAACCATGGCGCGGCCACGCCAGCCGCGAGGAGGTGGGATAGCTGCGCGTGCCGTGCTCCCTGGTGTCGCGGCTGCTGAGATGAAAGCCCAGATGCCGGCCGAGTGTTCCCCAAAACATGAAACCGCCGGTGTCTTGCAAAACGCGCTCCTGCCGCGCCAGCGTATCGCTGTCGTTGAACCAGGCGTCGCGATGGAAAATGGGATCGAGGAAAAAACGCAGGGCACCGCTTTCCAGGCTGAGCAAATTGCGACGATTGGCATACAGCGGCCGTGGCAGCCAGGCGAGCCATTTCTCCTGCCGCGCGCGCTGGCGCTCGCTGGCGGCGCGCACGGCCTCCCCGCTGCCAAGACGTGCGACTTCCTCGGAAAATTCAAAGAACGCGAATTCCAGCGCCTCCCGTTCACTGTGATCGAGGCGGTCGCCGGGTGCGAGAAAGGCTGTGAGCAGGGCGCGAGTCAGTGCCTCGCGGGTCAATGGCCGGCTGCCGGTCAATCCCAACTCGAGCAGGCCGCGCGTGCGCAAGCGGTCCAGCAACCGATAGGACCAGTGCGACATCGGCACTTCGATGGTCTGCGCCTGCACGGCGCCCAGCCAAAACAGCACCACCAGCCAGCCACGGCAGCGGAGGGGGATGCCCCGGCTTCGCCATTGCCCAATCTGCCCCGCCATGCGATCAAACCGGCTGTTCATGCGGGGCCTGCGCTTTGCCGGCGCGCCAGAGGTTCCGCCATCTTTGCCATTCATCCTGCCGCGCTTGCAGCCCGCGAACATAATGCCGCACAAAAGCTGCCAGCACGCTCAAAACAAAAACCACACCCGTGCCGATCACCCACAGCAGCAGCCGCCTGGGCTGCGTGCGAAACTCCGGCGGAACGGCAGGATCGAGCACCTGTACGGTGGGGGTATCGCGTGCTTCCTGAATCTTCGCCTGATGATATTGTTGCGTAAGCAACTGCCAAACCGTCTCCTGCACCTTCAGCTCACGCGTCAACTCCGCGAGCCTGCGGCCCACGGCCGGCAGTTGTGCGAACGGCAGCAAGTATTCCCGTTGCTCCGCCTGCTGCGGCGGGGTGCCGGTTTGCAAACGCTGATACTGCTTTTCCAGTGCGGCGACTTCGGCTGCGAGTGCGGCCAGGGCGGGATTGTCCGGCGTCATGCTGCGCCGCAGGAGTTCGAGTTGAACCTGCTTGGCGATGAGATTGCCCTTGAGCGTGCCCGCCTGTTCCATCACCGCCTGCATCTGCTGCTCCAGGCCGAGGGCGCCGTAGCGCGTTTGAAATTGCGTCAAGCTGTCGGCCAGCGCGGCCATTTGCCGCGAGGTTTGCTCCAACTGCGCCTCCAGATACCGCCGGGCATTGCGCGCCGCCGAGACACTTTTCTCCTGATTGACGCGATCCAGCTCCGCCACGAAGGCGCGGGCAATCGCCGCCGCCAGCTCGGGCGATTCCATTTCCACCAGGATTTCGATGATGCCCTGCTCGCCGGCCGCCACGGTCGTGCGGCGATGCAGCTTCTGCAGCGCCTTCTCTTCACTCGAGATCTGCCAGAGCTCCGCCAGCGTCGTCGGTATCGAATCGAGCAGAATGGGATGATGCAACACGCCCGACCCGACACTGCGGCTGCGCAACACCTCGACGAACAATTCCGCGGTCGAACGCGCAGGCGGCAGGGCCAGACGCACGAACGGTGCGTTGTTGAGCAAACCCAGCCATTCCTGCTGCTCCTGTTTGTCCGGCGGCAGCAGGGTGGTGCGCGCGGTGTAGGTGGGCGGCCACACCAGCCCAAGAACAAGAAAAAAAACCGCCGCAAGCGCGACATTGCGCACAATCATGCGGCGCTGCGCCAGCAGAATCGCCAGCGCCGCAAGGAGATCGACCTCCTGCGAAAAAGCGTGATCTCCCCCGGCCGCCTGTTGCTGGCCGTTGGCAGAGAGGTTTTCAAAGGAAGGTTGTGGAGAATGCTCGGGCATGCCGTCAACCGCGAAGGGAAGTGAAGGCTGCACCTGCTATCGACTGCTCATGCTGTTTGATGACGGTGCGGGTGATCTGTGGCGGGGCGGCGGCACGCACATGCGGCGCTGCGGCCGCCTGGTTCTGCATATGCCGAAAATTCCCCTCTCACAGTTTTGCGCTGCGACCAAATGGCGCGGCAGGCGTCACCGCCACCATCCGCCCCGGTACGCATCACCCGCCTACATTCCTGCCAGTTCGTGCCGGCCGTCCTCCTCCAGCCGGGCGATCAGCAGTGGCGGTGGTTGCACGGCCTGAGCGGCGACAACGAAACTGTTGCACGCCAGCTCCGCCAGTTCCGCCTCGAGGGCAACCGTCGAGCTTTGCAACACTGCCAGGGTCTCGCCCGCGGCCACGGCCTCTCCGACTTTTTTATTCAACGTGATGCCGGCCAGCGGATCGACTTTTTGATGAACGGTCACGCGGCCGGCGCCCAGCGTCATGGCGAGCTGGCCGAGGGCCCGGGCATCGATTTTCACCACGTAGCCGCCCGTCTTCGCCTGCACTGCCTGCGTGTACCGTGGCCGGGGATAGCGGCCGGGATCTTCCACATACTCCACCTGCCCGTGCTGGGCCGCGACGATTTCCACAAACTTCCGCCACGCCGCACCGTTGTCCAGCAGCTTTCCGAGTTGCCGGGCGCCCTCGTGCAGATCGGTGACCTTTCCCGCTGCTTTCAACATCGCCGCGCCCAGCGCCAGCGTCACGCGCCGCGTGTCGCGCGGCCCGCGGCCCTGCAAGACCGCGATGGCCTCGCACACTTCCACCCAGTTGCCGATGGTGTTGCCCAGCGGTTGTGACATGTCGGTGAGCAACGCGATGGTGGGGAGATTGAAATGCCGGGCGGTGCGAATCAAGCGCGTCGCCAATTCCTCCGCCGCCGCCGCCTCGGAAAAAATCGCGCCGTTGCCGGTTTTCACGTCCAGCACCAGCGCATCGATACCCTCCGCGAGTTTCTTGCTCAGGATGCTGGCGCAGATCAGCGGCATGGAGGGCACCGTGCCCGTGACGTCGCGCAGAGCATAAATACGCCGGTCGGCGGGGCAGATGTTCTCGGTTTGTCCGATCAAACAAGCGCCGACGCCCGCCGTCAGACGTTGAAATTCTTCGAGGGGGAGTTGTGTTTGAAAGCCGGGAATGGCTTCGAGTTTGTCGAGCGTGCCGCCCGTGTGTGCCAGGCTGCGGCCGGAGATCATCGGCACGGCAATGCCGGCGGCCGCCATCAGCGGCGCGAGAATGAGGGAAACCTTGTCACCCACGCCGCCGGTGCTGTGCTTGTCGACTTTGGGGAGGGTGACCGTCGGATGCCGCAGCACCACGCCGGAGTCGCGCATCAAGCGCGTGAGCGTCACCGTCTCGCGCTCATCCATGCCGCGAAAGTAAATCGCCATCAACAGCGCCGCCATCTGATAATCGGGGATTTGGTCGGCCAGATACGCGGTGATGACGAATTCGATTTCATCTTCGGAAAGGGCCAGGCCGTCGCGCTTCTTGGTGATGATCTCGACCGCGTTCATCTCAGGCAGCCTTTCGGTGTTCGAGTATGGCGATGCTGGCGGAGGCGCCCAGACGGGAGGCGCCGGCCGCGATCATTTTGCTGGCCGTGTCATATTCGCGAATGCCGCCCGCTGCTTTCACCCCGAGCTGTCCCCCCACCACCCGCCGCATCAAGGCCACATCTTCGATCTTCGCACCGCCCGGGCCGAAGCCGGTGGAGGTTTTCACGAAATGTGCCCCTGCCTCCCGTGCCAGCAGGCAGGCCTTGATCTTCTCTTCATCGGTGAGATAACAATTTTCCAGAATCACTTTGACGTGCGCAGGCCGCGCCGCCTCCACCACCGCATGAATGTCGTGCGCCACAAAATCATACTCGCCGGATTTCAGGCGGCCGATATTGATCACCATGTCGATCTCGCACGCGCCCTGCTCAACACATTGCTTCGTTTCATAAGCTTTGACCTCGGTGGTGGTGGCGCCCAGCGGGAAACCAACCACGCTGCAGACCAGCACCTTGCTGCCGCGCAGCAGATGGCGGCAGTACGACACCCAGGTGGGATTCACGCATACACTGGCAAACTCGAATTCCGCGGCCTCCCGGCAGAGCTTTTCGATCTGCGGCCGCGTTGCTTCCGCCTTGAGCAGGGTGTGGTCGATGTAGCGCGCCGCCACTTCTTTCACCGGCGCAATGCCGGGGTCGGCGCCCACCCGGCAGGCACCGTGGTTCACCATTTGCGCGACCAGCTCACTCTTGCACTCCGGGCATACCCAGCACCAGTTGCAATGCGGCGCGTGCTGCTGCCGGGCCAGCTCTTCAGCGATGAGGCGGTCGATGCGGGCATTGAGGTTCATGGCGAATCACCGTGACGCAGTCTGCAGCCACAGTCACTTTGTTCAAGCGCAGACAGAAGGACACCAGGCGCGCAAATCTTTGTTCGTGTCTGCACGGCTCCCCAAATTTTCCCGGTTCGTGATGGTTTTCCGGTGGTCATTTGCCATGCCGCGCGCGGCACCCATGAGAAAATATCGCACAGGCATCGTGTCGGCATGCCGGCGGGGAGCCCGCACCATGGCATTTTCGTGGTAAGATGGTGGCGGAGAACGCGGGGTCTGAAACGCCTGGTCCGGCGCCGGCGTGATCAGCGAGGCGGAACATCAATCGCGTCGATCACGCCCACGATCACTGCCTGCACGGGAATCTTGGGATTGTTGAGCAGCAGACGCGCGCCGCCGCCCTCGCGATTCACCAGCACCAAATCGTGCGGCCCGGCATCGACTTTGTCGACGGCGATCAGGGTTTCACCCTTTTCCGTTTTGCCGTCGAGCTCGACCGGCTGCACCAGCAGCAGCTTGTGCCCGCGCAGATGTTCGTTTTTGACGGTGGAGACCACGTCTCCGACCACCCGGCAGATCAGCATGATTTTTTCCCGGTTGGGACGCGGCCAAAATAATCAGAAAAGCCAGGAAATGCAAATTGAAATTCCGCGCGACAGGCAGCGCGGGCCGTGCCAGGGCAATGGGCTTCATCATCTTGCGCAGTCAAACCCGCGGCAGCGGATCGTCTGCCATGAAAACGTTTGGGCCACAGGGCGTCATCATGCCAAGCACGCCCGCGCATGAACACCTGATGCGACGAAACGCGCCGGAACATCCCGGTTTCACGTTCCCGCGAACAAATTGATCAACCCCTGCGTGCCCTGCCCGCCCAACCCTTTGGCCACCGCCTGCTGAAAAAGCTGATGCGTCAGGGCCGTTCCGGGAAATTCTTTGCCCAAACTTTGCATCAGCTCCATCGCCAGGCGCAAATCCTTGCTCTGCAAACGGATGGTGAATCCCGGTGCGAAATCGTTTTTCAAAATGCGCGGCGCGAGGTTGCTCAACATCCACGAGCCGGCGGCGCCGCCACTCACCGCCTGCAGGGTGGTCTGCAAATCGAGCCCGGTGAGCTTCGCCAACCGCAGGCCCTCCGTCATCGCCAGAATGTTCAAAGCGCAGATGACTTGATTCACCAGCTTGGTGCGCTGGCCATTGCCGCTGCTGCCGCAATAGACAATGTTCCTGCCGAGTGTCGCAAAAATCGGCTGGCATTTCTCGAACACCTCGCGCCTGCCGCCGACCATGATGGTCAACGTGGCGGCTCTGGCCCCCGGCTCCCCGCCGCTCACCGGCGCATCGAGCATCTCGCAACTTGCCGCGCGCAAGCGCGCGGCAAAATTCTCCGTGGCCGCGGGCGAAATCGTGCTCATATCAATCACAATTTTGCCCACCGCCAGCCCCTCGCTCACCCCGCCCTTGCCGAACAGCACCTCTTCGACATCAGGCGTGTCGGAAACCATCGTGATGATCACCTCGCAGGCGGCGGCCAGTTCCGCCGGCGATCCCGCGGCCTCCGCGCCCAATTCCACCAGCGGTTTGGTTTTGCCGGCGGTGCGATTGCAAACCATCAGGCAGTAACCCGCCTTGAGCAGATGCTCGGCCATGGGCCGGCCCATGATGCCAAGGCCAATGAATCCAATCTGCATGTTCTGTCCTCCGGTAAAATAAAAAAGCCAGTAAGTGCAAAACTCACTGGCTGGAATTGTACGAACAGATGTTTGTGGACACGCGGTTTCAAAAGAGGATCGACAAACTGAGCCGGTTGAGATTTCCGATTTCGCCGAAAGAGGACATGCCGTAGTCGAGCTTGTACTGGCGGTAATTGAGACCCAAGCCGAGCGACAGCCCGGCGAAGCGGTCATTGTCGGTGCCGACCTTCTGGTCGCGGCCGAGCGTGTTGTAACCCAGTCGCAAAAAAGCATTCGGGGTGAGGGTGAACTCACCGCCGGCGCGGAACTGGAGATTTTCCTCGGGATCGGCCACCAAAGTCAGGCTGTACAGCAGGGGCAAATGCGCCAGGCGCTTGGAAATGCCGAATTGAAAAGTCAGGGGCAGAGCTTCCCGGGTGCCATCGAAGGCCTTGCGCACGCGGCCGAGGTTGAAAATGCCCGCGCCGAAACTGAGATTGTCAAACAAGCTGGAATGATAGATCATGCCGAGATCAAGGGCCACGGCGTCGGAGGAAAAATCCGCCAGCGTCGCGCGAATGTACTTCACATTGCCGCCGAGCAGCAGGCGCGCGGCGGGCATGCGCGAGTAGCTGAAATAGGCGACGATGTTGTTGGCGCCGAAATGTCCCAGCTCTTCGCCGAATTCATTGGTGCGGGTGAAATCGCCGTAGTCGGTGTACTGCAGCGCGAAACCGTAGCTGCCCTGTTTGTACGGCATGACGTAGGCGCCGTAGAAATCCTGCACATCCAGAATGTTGTTGAGGTAACCAAAGGTCGCGGTGCGTTTCGTCAGATCGGCCAGACCCGCGGGATTGTAATAGATGCTGTGGGCGTCCTGTGAAACCGAGATAAAGCTGGCGGCCATGGCGGCCTGGCGCGCCCCCACCGGGGTGCGCAGAAAATTGTAGCCGGTGGCTTGCGCCAGCACCAGAGTGGGGAACAGAAAAGCGGCAAACAGGGAAAGAAGTTTTTTCATGATGGGATAATGATCGCAGGAATCGGCGGTTAAAAGGAACAATACGGCAGCGCTGCCCCGCAGGTTGGAAGCCTGCGCAACGTCTTTTGTGGCGATACAGTTGAAGGACTGAGCTGGTGAGCGGGATCGAACCGCTGACCTGCGCATTACGAGTGCGCCGCTCTACCGGCTGAGCTACACCAGCTTGAACGTGGCAAAGATCGCAAGAACGGCCGGCCAAAACAAAACAGCAAAACCGCGCGGCTTTGCTGTGAGGTCGTGGCCAGGCGCAGAATCGAACTGCGGACACACGGATTTTCAGTCCGTTGCTCTACCGACTGAGCTACCTGGCCTGCAAAAAAGCGACGCAAAATAAGTTTATCCCGCCAAAAAGTCAAGGTGAATTTCAGCCATCTCCTTGCCGCACCGGCCGCCTGTTCATTGCTTTTTTGCAAGGTTCGTCTTAGATTGCGCAGCAACGGTTGATTCACTCTTGCCTCTCCGGTTGCTCTGCAATACTGCGATGACCATGAACGCCTCCCCGGTTGTTTTGTACCGCGAACACCAGCCGATGAAACGCTGGATCATGCGTCTGCTCATGCTGGCGGTCGCCTTCGCCTCCGCGTTCCTGCTCGCGCTCATGCTGCTTGGGCCGCACCTGCCCGGCTGGGTGATCGCGCTGCTGCTTCTGCCCGTGCTGGGTCTGGCGGTGGCGACGTTCACCTTTCGCCGCCTGTCGATTGAAGTCACCGAAACCGGCATCGCTTTCGGCTTCGGTTTCGTGCGCACGCGCCTGCGCTGGCAGGAGATTGAAAGCGTGGCGCCGCAACCCTACCTCTTCACCCGCTTCGTGGGCTGGGGGGTGCGCTATGACCTGCGCGACACGTTTGCCTTTGTGGCGCAGAGCGGCATGGGCATCGAGCTGAAAACGCGCAAACGCTGGCGCTACTTCATCACCACTGACCGGCCGCAAGAGCTGGTCGATCTGGTGCGGGCCCGCCTCACACCCTGCGCTGCGCAAGTTCACTGGTGAGGTGCGGATTCCGCCCGGCTGCCCTTCACAATCTCGGCGAAGCAGCGCGCGCCTTCCCGCAGGCGTCGCTGCTGCGTGGCGAAATCGACTTCGTACAGGCCGAATTTCATGTCATAGCCCTCCGACCATTCGAAGTTGTCGAGCAGCGACCAGTAGAAATAGCCGCGCACATCATACCCCTCCTGCAGGGCGCACATCAGGGCGTAGAGATAACGCCGGAGGAACAGCTCCCGGCGGTCGTCGCGGCGGTCGGCAATGCCGTTCTCGGTCACGTAAATGGGCACGCCCAGTTGCGCGATTTCCTTCACCGCGCGGTAGAATCCCTCCGGGTAGATCGCATACGCCATGTCGGTCATGATCTGATTGGGCGGCACCGCAAAGGCGAAGGGCTGCCGGCGGTTCCACTGCAGTTTGATGTGAAAGTGGGAATAGTAATTCAAGCCGATGAAATCCAGCGCCGGCTGCGCCCCCAGGGTGCGATGATGCAAATTGACGATGCCGGGCAGCCGGAAACGAAATTCACCGGAATTGAAATAGGAGAAGATCGAGTCGTTGAACAGATGGTTCAGGGCCCGCGACAGCGCCCAGTCGCCCCAATGCCAGTAGCGAAAAGGGTCGAATTGAAAGAGATTCTTCGCCAGTCCGATGCGGGCCTGCTCACCGCCCGGCCGTTTTTTCAGGGCATGATAGACCTGGGTGTGGGCTTCCAGCAGATTCTTGAGCACCAGGCCGGTGGCGCGTGCATCGCGCCGGCCCGGCGGAAAGACGGCCAGAAAGTAACCTTGCGCAGCATAGACTTCCGGCTCGTTGATGGTGCACCACCAGGCCACACGCTCATGCAGGGAGCTGAAAACCTTCTCGCAGAAGCGCACGAACAGCGGCAGATTCTCTTCTTTCTCGAAGGCGCCCAGGCGGTCGAACCACAACGGGTGGGTGAAATGGTGCAAGGTGACCATGGCCTGCAGGTTCTCCGCCTGCAATGCAGCGCAGAGATCACGGTAGTGTTGCAGTGCGGCTTCGTCGAATTCTCCGGGCCGGGGCTCGATCTTGCTCCATTCCACTGAAAAGCGATAAGCCTGCACGCCCAGCGCCTTCATGAGTTGAATGTCTTCGCGATAGCGCTGCCAGTGCTCGCAGGCGCGGCCGGCGCGTTGGCCGTTTTTGATGCGCGGCCGGCCGGCCTCATCGACCGCCTGTTCCCAGGCACTCCAGTTATTGTTGTCGCAATCGCCTTCCACCTGATGCGCAGCGGTGGCAACGCCCCAAACAAAATGCTGTGGAAAAAGCAGGCGGGTGGTGTCAATGCGATCCCAATCCCAGCGCAGCTCGGGGTATTTGTGCTGCCAGCGCAGCAAACTGAGGAGATAAAACAGCAGCACCGCCGAGGCAAACAGCAGCAGAATCGTCAAGGTCCTTGCTCCTCGCAGAAGGCAGCCGGGGCCCGGCCTCACGGCTGCAGGAATTTATAGACGCCATTGCGCCAGTTTTTCAAATCGGCACAATACCATTTCGAGAAACGCCGGTCCGAGGGGCCGCCGGCGAGGTTGGTGTACAACATCTCGCGGCTGAGATCGGCGATCATGCGGAACGAAGGTGCAAAGCTGGTTTGCCGGCCGGCGCTGCGATAGATCTGCCCCTGGTGCGGGGTGGCACGGCCGCCGCGCAACGGCACAGGCCCCCGATCAAAACCCAGCAGTCGCGGCAGCTTGTCCCCGAAGAGCAAATGGCGCAGCTCGAGTTGCTGCACCTCACCCCATGGTTTTGGCATGACGGTCAGCGCCGCTTCCGCCACCCGCCGAAAAATTTCTTCACGCGAGCGGCCGCCAAACCAGGCCGAATTTTCCGCAAGCAACACGGCATCGAAGTTGGCATAGAAATCGACAAACAACGCGGTTTCTTCCGCCAGAAAGGCCGCCACCTGCGTGCCCCAGCCCGCCCCGCCAAAGACCTCCTGCAGCAGGCGGTGATAGAATTGCTCGAACAAGTAGGCGCCCTGCGAGCTGGTGGTGTAGTCGCAATCCCAATCCGCGAGAATGCGGCCCTGCAAGGTCGGCGGCAGCACCGGATGCAGCACCTGCAGAAAGCGCTCCGCCTGCACGGAATGAACGTCGTACTGCATCTTCATCAGATCGGCGGGAGTGAGATTGGACTGGGATTCGATCATCTCGGCAATGCGCTCGGCGCGATAAGCGCCCATCGCGATGTTGATTGGCTTGGCCACACCCCAGTCATTGAGGTTGTGATTGGCGGTGACGAAATAGCCCGCGGCGGGATTCAGGCAGCGCGGCAGCTCGCGATAATCCACAAAACCGGCCCAGTCATTTTCCGGTTTCCAGCCGGGCAGGGGCACCAGCCCCGAAACACCCACACGGCGTTTGGGCATCAAACCGGACATCTGATAGCCGATGTTGCCGTGCCGGTCCGCCAGCACCCAGTTGAATGCGACTTCAATCTGGCCGAGATGTTCGCGCCCTTCTTCCACCGCGGTTGCCGACCACATCGCGATGATATGATTGATGGTTTGCGCGCCGGTCTGCGCGCCCGACCAGCGCGTGGCAAGATAATACCCTTCCACCTGCGGATCGCCGTCGAGCACACCATGATCATTCTCATAAAAAATGACTTCCACGGGGGCTTTCTTCCTGCGCTTGATGACTTCACGGCGCTGGCGAAAGGCCACCCAGTCGTTGCGGTTGCGGCGGTAGCGGCCTTCCTTGCAATGCTCGATCCATGAATCAATCGCATCCATGAAAGAGTAGGTGGCGCCCCAGGCCAGATCGTTGCTGCGGCCCAGCAGAATGCCGGGCAGGCCGGGCATGGTGGCGCCCAGCGCATAGCGCGTCCCGCATTTCAGCACCATTTCATACCAGACATTGGGCAAACGATTGGCCTCGAGATGGGGATCATTCGCGAGCATGGGCTGGCCGGAGGCGGTGCGGCGGCCGGCAATCACCCAATTGTTGGAAGCCATCATTTTGGGAAGGCCGGACTGCCAGACAAGGTGGGCGGGCACGAGGCGATGGCCCAGTTTGACTTTCTTGATCAGTTCCACCTCCAGACCGTTGAGCTGGCCGGGGAACAGTTCTTCAAGTTGTGTCAGACTGAGGTTCGCCTGCACCATTTCGATCAGCAGGCGCTCAATCTCCCCCTGGGATTGCGCCAGGGTGAGATAGCCGGTCATGCGGCAGAGCAGAATGATATCTTCCGGCCGCCAGGGTTCGGGCTGCCCGCCGAGCAGCTTGAATTCCCACGGTATCTTTTGGCTGAAATAGTCGTTGGCGCCTTCGCAATAGGACAGGCAGGCTTCCAATGCCGCCGGCGAGAGTTTCGCGATTTCAGCCTCGAGATTGCCACCCCAATTCATGCGGCGAAAAAACAAATCCATCTCCAACATCGCCTCGCTGCTGGCGAGGAACTCCGAAGCCCGGCCGCGGCCGAGCAGCCGCGTGAGCAACATTTGCAGACCGCGATCACGGGCATGACAATAGCCCATGCTCCAGTAAAGATCGACTTCTTCCCGGGCTTCGACATGCGGCACGCCATGCGCATCGCGCCGAATCTTCGCCCAGGGCGTATCCACCAGCAAATGGCGGCCAGCCAAACCTCCCTCCTCACTCCAAATCGTTGCCGCCGGCCGCTTCGCCGCGCGCCCGCGAGGCAAGCAGACCGGTTTGACTCAAATAGAATGTTCTCTCATTGAAACGGTCAAGGCACCGGACGACGGCACCCGTCCTTCCCGGCGCTCCGGCAGTGGTGACAGAAGCACGAAGGGTTGCAACGAAGTTGCCGGCACAGTTGGGATTGCTTTTTTCCCGCATCCAGGTGCTGTGTTTTCTCTGATTATGTCCGGGCCTGCAGGCGAGGCCGACCCATGAGCTTGCAAGTCGGGTGTGCGCCGGCATGAAATGGGCACACCGCCATGTCATGCACTGCCCGCCCTTTTCTCTTTTCGAGCCAGAGCACGGCCCGGCGTTTTTGCGGGTGCAATATAGGGCTTTTCTCCCGGAAAGCAAGTCCGCTCTGCGAAAAGACGTGGCAGAAAAAAATCTCCCACGAAAACGGAACGCCCACGAAAAAAACATTCCGTGGGCTTCATTTTCGTGCGAGAAAAAAACTTCGCTTCGTCAAACAGATGATTTCTTGTTCCGTTGGGTATGGTGCGAGGCGGGAGGGCAGGTGAAGCCGGGCCAGCCTCCTGCAGCAAGTGCAGGAGACATGACCCGCATGCAAGGTTTTCAATGATTGAAGTAGTGCTTCCGGCAATATTTGATCTTCAGCAGTTTCGCGCTCGCGCCCAGGTGCCGGCCACAGACCAAACATCTGCCGGACTTTTCCCTTCTTTCCTGTCGCTGCCGCTCAAACTCACCGAGATCATAAGAACGGTCGGAGGTGCCGGAGAAGTCGAACGGTGAATTTTGCCCGCGGTTGCCGGCGTCGCCCGGATTCGCGGAGGCGTCGCCCATCATCTCCCCGGCGATTTGCTGCAGAATGTTGTCGATGACGCGCGAGCTGCGCCGCGGCGTGGCAGAGGGATCCACTTCGAAGAAGTTGGGCTGCTCATCCCGCGGCAGCTCCCTGGCCTGATATACCGATTCAACCGGCGGCGCGGCATCCCCGTGGGGCTCCGGCAGCGCGGGCGGTTTGTCGTAACTCCTGCTGCTGTGGCCGGGCCGCGGTGTCACGGGGCGTTCCGCCCAGTCGCCGGTGGCAGCGCGGGGCGTCGCCGGTTTGGCAGCCGCACTATTGGACCGGGCCGGGCTGCGTCCGGCCTGGTTGGGCTCGGCTTCCAGATCGCTGATATCAAATTCCGGGAGGTGTTCCTGAGCCGGCGCAATCGCGGTGGCCGTGGGCTTGGCGGTAATCATTCTTCCCCAGAAGCGCAGGCTGCCGGTTTCATCGCCGGTCACCAGGATGGTGCCATCCGGGCTGAAGGCGCTGGTGGTGAGGTCGCCGGCAATCACATGCGCCAGTTTGCCGTCGTGTACGTTCCAGAGCTTGATGCTGCGGTCCTGAAAATCGGTCGCCGCCACGATGGTTTCATCCGGACTGAAGCGCACCGCGGTGATGCCCGGCGAAAAGGGCGTGAGATTGTAGAGCAGCTTGCCGTCGGTGGCATCCCACAATTGCAGCGACTGGCCGTAATTGACCGTCGCGAGGATGGAACCGGAGGCACTCAGCGCCAGCCAACTGATGTTGCCGTTCTTGGCCGGCAGCGCATACAGCAGCGAGCCGTCGTCGACTTGATAGAAGCGTACACTGCCGTCATTGGCACCGGTGATCAAAATTTTGTCATTCACGCTGAAGGCGAGGCTGTTGGCCAGTCCGGAGCAGCCCAGAAAACGGTGGCGCAACTTGCCTTCTTTCACATCCCACAGCATCGCCGTGTTGTCCGGGCTGCCGGTCGCCAGCATGCTGCCGTCATAGCTGAAGACCACGGTGTCCACGCTGCTCTTGTGGCCGCTGAAGCGTTGCACCAGCCGGCCGTCGGTGACCCGCCAGAGGGTCGCGTCACGATTGCTGCTGCCGATTGCCAGCATGGTGTCATCGGGGCTGAAGGCCAGACACTGTACCGCTGCGCCCGGCTCGCCGATCTCGCGCAATATTTGGCCCTTGGCCACATTCCAGAGCTTGACCGTGCCCTTGCGATCCACGCTCGCCAGCGTGGCGCCGCTGTGGCTGAAAGTCAAATCGCTGATGGCTTCGCTGTGGCCCTGCAGCGTGAACAGAAGCTGGTTGTCGCTCAGCCGCCAGATTCTCACCGTGCGGTCGGTGCCGCCGCTCGCCAAATAGCTGCCGTGCGGGCTGATGGCAATCACATTGACGCGACCGTAGTGCGCCGACATCTTGTGCAGCGCCAGCTTGTGCACCAACAGGGATTGAAAAATGACTTCGATTTGCTGCAACAACTGCATGGCGTCGCGATTGTCGAAATAGGTTTTGCGCGCCATGCAGGCCCGGGCCTCCGCCAGAATTCGGCGCATGTCGGCCTCGGCGCTTTTGGCCTCTTCGGTGACAAACGACCATTCCGTCAGCAGCCGCTCGACCTTTTGAAATTTGTAGCCCAGCTCGTCGCTGCTCTTCTGGCGCAGTTGCAGAAAAAGATCGGTGATTTCCTTGCGGCTATAGCGGAATTCCGGATCGACATCTGCCTTCAGGCAGTACTCCTCGTTAAGCGCAATGGCTTTCTCCAGCACGGCGGCCGCGGTTTTGCCGTCGCCGATCAATGCCGCCATTTTGGCGGTGTGATAGTGGCTCTCGGAAAGCTGGGGATAAATCTTGCTGGCCTGTTTGGAGAGCGACAGCGATTCCTGAATCAAACGGCCGGCTTCGATCTTGTTGCCCTTTTTGCCCTGCTGATCGGCCTGGGCATAGCAGGAGATGGCGGCGTGCAGCAGCGCCTCCCCGGCGAATTGCGCGGCTTCCGGCAGCAGCTTCATTTCCGCCTTGGCATAGCGCGCCGCCGCACGCAAATGGCGCTCGGCGGCCGCCAGATCGATCAGGTTGCACTCTTCATTGATGCCGTAGAGATAGAGCTTGCCGATCAGCAACTGGGTCATGAAGTTGGTGTCATCCTTCTTTTCCGACTCCAGAAAGGCCTCCAGCGCCTTGTCGAGCAGGCCCTTCACCAGCCGCTCGCAGCCGATGCGATAGTACTCCCGGGCCTGGGTCAGCACCGGATTTTCCAGGGTGGCGTGGATGGCATCCAGACGCTTCTCGAGATTGAGCATGGTCTGGCTTTGCAGGCGCAGTTGTTCGACGACCAGCGCCATATGGTAATCGAAGCTGTTGCGCAGAGCGTGCAGAGCTTCGCCATTGGCCTGCATCACCTGGTTGAAATGGCCGAAATCGGAATCCAGCGTGTGTGCCAGCGGATTGTAGCTCGCACCATATTTCTTTTCCAACGCCTGCGGGCTGGCCACCAGGGCGCGGGTCTGCTCCGGCACGGGCACCGCGGCCGGTTTGCCGGCCTGGCGGATCTGGCCTTTGAGATCCTTGACAAAGGAAGAAACCCGCAGATACTGTTCCCATGTCAGTTTCGAGCCAAGATGAAAGAGTGACATGTGCAATCCTTGTGAATCTTATTTGAGGCGATTCGATTGCGGTGAGCGGCGGGGCTCACGCGCCGGATTCTTTTTCGTACCCCGCAGGTCGTCCTTTTCGGGGGCCTGGCGTAGCAGCTCCTGCCAGTCCCGTTTGAGTTGTTCACGCACATCCACCTGCCGGCCGCGGCGCCCCAGCAAGGGAGGCACGATGCGGGCCTCCAGCAAAATCACCAGCTCCTTCTTGCGCAGGCGATGGCTGTTGTAGCCAAAGAGATAGCCCAGAATCGGAATGTCTTTCAACAGCGGAACACCCTTGCGCACTTTGAGCCGTTCATGGCTCAACAGACCGGCCATCACCGTTTCCTCGCCATCGAGCAGCAGGACGTGAGTCTGGCCCTCGGTGATGCTCTTGGTGACGCCGATGGCATCGGGCTGCACATCGCTGCGTTCGGCGGTGAGATCGAGGTAGATGAAGGTGGAATCGTTGCGGCCGTGAAGCGTGGGCGCCACCGTGAGAATGATGCCCGACTCATACTCCGAGAAGCGGGTGTTGCCGGCAAAATCCTGCAGCGTGAGATAGAAATTTTTGCCGACCTTGATCTTGCCCTTTTCACCATCCATCACGCGAATCTTGGGGCGCGCGATGATCTCACCCAGACTGCGGCTCTCGAAGGCGCGCAACAGGGCGTTGACATTCACCGCACCGCGGATGCTGCCCCCGGCGGACACCCGCAGGATGTCCTTCGCCACCTCGTCCGCGCTGAAGGTTTGAAACTGCACCGTGCCGTTCTTGAAGGTGCTCCAGTTGATGCCGAGTTCATGGAGGGTTTCATAATCCGCCTGAAAAAAGATGGCATTGATCTCAATTTCGCGGGTGTCGATTGAAATGTCATCCTCCTGCGCCTGTTTCGGTTCCGCGGCCGCCGCCTGGCCCGGCACCATCTCCAGCACTTCGTAGTACTGCTCGTGCGGTTCGTAGCGCAGCATGTTGGAGCGCAGCACATATTCCAGCGCGCGCTTCCAGTGCATGTTTTCCACCGACACGCCGATGGGCTTGTTGGGCGCCTTGGCATCGACGATCACCCGGTTTTCGAACTTGCGCGCAAAACCGGAGAGGATCTCCAGCGCGGTGGGCAGGGGCACATTGGGGTTCAGGGAAACCATCTCGTCCGGACCGTAGGGCTGGGTCGGCAGATTGTTCTGCCCCCGGGCCGCCACAACACCACACAGCACGAGCAGGCTGACGAACAGGCTTTTTTTCATCTCTGGCGTCTGAAATTAATTGTATTCAATATTGAGCCGAAGCGTGCGCATGCCCGTTTCGGAGCGGACTTCAAACTCCACCTGATTGCGGCCGATATCGATCTGGGTCAGCCGGCCGCGCCGGACGGCATCGCCGACCACCAACGGGAAAATCTTGCCATCCGCCCCGCGCAAATACGCCTTGTTGTTGGTGATCGCCAGCAGCGTCGCCCGCTCGACATCGAGCAGCTCCGGGGCCTCATCGGCGGGCACCGGCGCCGGCGCACTCACCGCCTCCGTCACCACCGTCCGCGCTTTGGCGGACAGCGGCACCAGGCTGTTGAAGGCATCAAAGGCAAACTCGGTGTTCCAATCCAATTGCGGCGAGGCCAGGGTCAATTCACTGCCGATTTCCCAGTCCTTGTTCATCGAGTAGCCTTCAAACATCAGGTTGAAGCGCAACAGTCTGGGCTCCTGTTCGCTGCGGCCAAAGTTGACGCTTTTGATCTGGTAAAGCAGGGGATTATGCGTCATGTACCACAACAGTGCAAAGATGTCCCGGTAGGGACCTTCGCCGTTCAAGGTGTAGGAAAACGCCGTGTATTCCGCTGCCGGCTTCTTTTCGTTGAGATAAAAGTCGAAATCGATGTTCAGGTTGTGCACCTGAATCAGCCAGTTGATGTAGGACAGCGAGAACGCCGGCTCCTCGGCGGCGATCAGCTTCTTGGCGGAATTCTGCCACAGCCGTTGCAGCGAATCACGCGTGGCCATCGCCAGGTTCAGTGTTTGCGCCACCTCCATCTCGCCGGAAAAACGCTGCCTGAGCTCCTGGGCCTTCTGGTTCAGCGCGGCGAGGGCCTGCGCCTCCCGGCGTTGCCAGAAAAATCCGAACCCACCAATGACAAGGAGAAGCAACAGCAGTGTCAGGCTGTTGCGCCGGGCATACATCGGGATTTGCCTCCGCCGGTGGCCGGCTATTTGAGCATGACTATGCGATAACTCTTGATGAACAGATTGCCGATCTCCGCCGCCTTGCGTTCCGCCGCTTCGCGCGTTGCAAAGGTGCCAATCAGCAGGCGATACCTGGGCTGCTGTGATTGCGCATCACGATACCGCTCGATGGTCACCTCCATCCCCTGCTTGCGATAAGTGGTGACGATGTCCTCCACCGGCTCGTTGATCACCGCCGCCGTCGCTTCGATGGTGTATCCGCGTGCTGGCGGCCTGGAGCCGGTGGTGGCGGCCATGCGCGGTTGCGGCGTCTCCTGGCCGTTGTTGAGCTTGGGCACCGGCTTCTTGATCAAAACTCGGTAGACTTCCATCCCCTGCGCTTTGTCGAAATAAGGCGCCACCACCGCCTCGATGCCACGCTTGCGATAGCCGGCTGCATACCACTCCGCCAGCTCCCGGGTATGGCAGGTGATGGCCTCGACCTTGTCGCCGTAATTTTCCTCGCGCATGGCGGTGGACGAGGGCATGCTGCCGCCGGTGGAATGGGGATTGCCTGACGGGCCGTTCGTGACGCCGGTCGCACGGCTGGCATTGTGCACCATCCTGTCCTCCGCTACCGGGTTCCTGCCGGCCGGTTTGCTGATCATCACGCGGTAATACTGCATGCCCTGGCGTTGGTCGAAATGGGGCACGACGATGGCGTCCGTACCGCGCTTGCGATAGCCCGCGGCATACCATTCCGCCAGATCTCTGGTCTGGCAGGTCATGGCCTCCACCCTTCCAGCCAACGCGCTGTCCTCGATTTCCGCGGCGGCGGCCGCACTGCTTGCACCAGCCACCGGTGCACGGTTTGGAATCGTGCGTTGCGCGGAAGCCATGGTCGGCTGGCGTTTTCCGGTGGTGGAGGCAACACCGCCGGTGTTGGCCGCTCGCGGCTGCGTCGCACTGCCATTGGCCGGCGCCACACGGCTCTCCGCCATGCGCTCAACCTGATTGGTCGGCCGGCGGGCATTGCGCTGCGCTGCCCCTGCTTCCGTTGCGCGCGACACGGCGGGCCTGGTCGTGCCCGCGGCCGCGCTTTGGGAGGGGGCCGCAGGTGGCGGGGTCGCCGGCGCATTCGCAGCGAGCGCCGGCGCGGCAGTGGCGCCCTGCTTGTCTGCCGCCGTATCGCGGCCGCCCTTGGTCAACACCAGATTGCCGCCGGCAAACTGGCTGGCGTCGATGATGCGAATGCCGTTTTGGACGAACTCGACGTTCTCCAGCGGCTGGCGGCGCTCCAACTCGAAGGTCACCAGCCGCTGTTCGCTGGAATCCGCGCGCGTCATGCGGCGCAGATTGGCCTGCTCCAGCTTCTCGGCAAGCAACGGAACCTTGGCGCGGTTGGTGGCGGTGCCGCGCACCATGAAACCGTCGGGTTGTTTGGCGATTTCATCGATCCACAGGCCGCCGGTGCTCCCCACGCTCCGGTTGAGCTTTTGCAGGAAGGTGATGAATTCGTCATGCTTGCGGCTCAGACTGTCGGACAGGGCGAGATGCTTGCTCAGGCGGTTGATCTCGTTTTCGATGTCGAGCACGCGGTCGACCGTGCTCTGGTTGCTTTGAATCTGCAGCTCGAGTTGCACATTTTGCCGCTGCAGGCGGTAGAACTCCCGCCGGCTTTGAACGATCTGCCAGGTGAAGAAGAACGCCGTCAGGCCGGTGATGGCCAGCAGGGCATAGCCGGTGTAGTTGAGCTTGAGCACCTGCTGCTGGTCGATCAAATCCTGCGGCAGCAGATTGAGCGGAATGAAGTCCGGATTTTTGGGATCCAGCAGTTTCCAGGCCAGGGCGATCGGCACGGCGAATTCGGAAAAGGTCTGGCCCTGCATCTCATTGGCGGGGAAGTTGCCGAGAGCGTTGGAGGTCGAGGTGAGATAGCGCACCGTCGCGTTTTCGAAATAGCCGGCAAAAAAATCCCGCGCCTTGATGCGGCTGCTTTTGCCCGCCAGCAGGATGGTGGAAATCTCCGGGATCTCGGCTTCATCCTGCTCATAAATGAGCTTGCGGTAAATCACCTCGAGATTTTCCGGGGAGGCCACGCCTTCGTGAATAATCGAGCTGACGTGAAACAGGTCCTTGCCGTGCAAAAACACCAGGCGGGTGAAATCATCTTCGATGTAGATGATCACGGTGATCTTGTCGGAACGCAGCTCGGAACCGGTGCGTGCCAGGTTGGCGAGCGCCACCTCGGTGGTGTCCATCAGGGCGAGAAAGAGATTGCCCTTGACGAAACTGTTGACTTCGCGCAGCAGCGACAGGGTGGGCGGATGCTTGTCATAGGTCAACGCAAGGGTGCCGTCGCGCGATTTCAAACGTTTGATGCCGATCTCCGGGCTGGGGACGCGCTCGCCGGGGGGCGTGCCGGCCTGCGGGCCGCTCTCCCGCTGGTAGGTCACCATCGACAGCGGCAGATTGAACGCGATCTTGACCTTGCGCTGCGTATACTTCTGCAGCAGTTGATAGAGAACCTCGAGATTGGCATTGTCCTGCTTGTAGGTGGTTTCACCGGCGCCGCGTTCGCCCAGGCTGTCCTTCAGGCCAAAAGCATCCTTCAAACCGAAAACATCCCTGGTTTCGGCCTCTGCAGGGCCGCCGCTGGCAGCAGGCGCGGGCTGTTGCTCCAGCGTGTTTGCCAACTTGGCGCGTTCCAGGCCTTCAATTTGAATCTGGCCCTTGTTGTTGGTCAAATGCGCCAGCCGCACTTCCGTGCCGCTCACCGCAAGACCCAACGCGTGTTTGAGCTTGAGCCGGTTCATAAGGTGTCACTTCACGGGCGATCGTACTTGATCAGGTCTTCGAAGCGTTTCTTGTTGTTGGCATTGTTGAGTGCCTCTTCGTAGGAAATCAGCCGGCTGCGATAGAGCCGCGCCAGGTCCTGCTCCATGGTGATCATGCCCTCGTTGCCCGACTGCTGGATGATTTGATAAATCTCCTCAGTGTGATTGTTGCGGATGGCGGCCCGCACCGGCGCATTCGCCACCATTACCTCCTTGGCCAGCACGCGCTTGCCGTCCAGGCTGCGCACCAGCTTCTGCGAAATCACACAGGTCAACACACTCGCCAGGCGCTCGCGAATGCGCGGCTGCTCCTCGGGCGGCATTTCGCCCAAAATACGATCGACACTCTCCACCGCCGAGGAGGTGTGCAGGGTCGCCATCACTTTGTGGCCGCTGTCTGCCGCCTCCAACACCGTGGCGATGGTGTCCGGGTCGCGCATTTCGCTGATCACGATGATATCCGGATCCTGCCGCAAACCCTGCACCAGCCCGTCCTTGAAGCTGCGCACATCCCGCCCGACCTCGCGATGGCGTACCACACATTTCTGCGACACATGAATGTACTCGATCGGGTCGCCGATGATCAAAATATGGCCATTGGAAGTGCGGTTGTTGGCGTCGATGATGGTGTCCAGCGTCGCACTTTTACCGGAGCCGGTGATACCGGTCACCAGAATCAGCCCGCGCTTCTCATACTCCAAATTCATCAGGCGCGCCACCTGGCGGTGGAAGCCCAACTCCTGAAACGGCCGCAGTTCGGGGTTGATGCGCCGCATGCTGAGCGACAGGTGGTTCAACTCCCAATAGATGGAAGAGCGAAACCGCCGGCGGCCCAGCGGCGTCACGAGCTGATAGGAAAAATCCAACTGCCGGTTGTTCCACAGCTCCTCCCGCTCCCGGGGCGTGAGCAAATTGAGCAGCATGATGTTGGTTTCAATGGGCGTGAATTCGCCCATCTCCGGATGAAAAGGCCGTTTGACCCCGTAAACCCGATACCACACAAAACCGCTGCTGCCCACCGCGCCAAAATCCATGTCGGAGGCATCCTTGCTCTCCATGCTGATCATCAAAAACTCTACCGCCTGCCGCAATTGTTCGCGGACTTCCACCGGCTGACTGTCCAGCAATTGCCCGATAAAATTCATCAACTCCAAGCCTTCCGCCCGCATCGGAATTTGCGGAATCAGACGGGCCAGAAGGTTCTTGGCATTCTGCAGTCGTTGGTCCAACATGTTTGCCCCTTTGCCAACAGCCTTTCGCAAAAAATCCGAGGTAAGCTCCCTGCCGCCGATCCGCCTACCTCCAGGAAATTACCCGCATCGGCGGATTGTTTTTCGCGTAACGCGACACAAACCGGCGATAGTAGGAGGGAAAGTGCTGCACCGTCACGCTGCCGCCGCTGCCGTCCAGGCCTCCCCACGCCACCACGCCCCCCTTGATCAAGCTCTCGCTGGCGCTGCCACTGGCGTAGATCACACGGGAGCTGGTTTGCGGCAAATACACCACGCCGTTGATCGTGGCACCACTTCCCAAAATGACATTGCCCTCCACGGAAAAAATCCCCCATATCGTGCGTCCGTTTTCCACCCGCAGATCGCCCTTCACCACGGTGACATTGGGAGTCGAGCCGGAGTAGTAAAAGCTGCCATTGGGGTAGCCGTTGCTGGGCGTCAAATTACCGGGATACACGTGCGACTGCGCGATTGCGCGCGCCAGGAGTTCGTTGTCGTCGATACGGGGCATGAACGGCGCATTTTGAATAATCAAGTTCTGGTTCACCGCCCCGAGCGAGTCCTTGGCCGTAATGTTGATCACCGTGTCCCTGGCCCACACCGCGAAGCGATCAAACCCCCGGTCAAACACCGTGACCTCCACCTGGCTGGTGGTATCGGAATTGCCGCCGCTGGCACGAATGCGCACGCGATAAGGCCCCAGTGAGGGATCGTCATTCACATCGTCGACCGTCACATTGATCACGTTGCCGGCCAGTGTGAGATCGCTGTAACCGTCGCGCCAGGCAGGGTCCAGGTAAAGCTGATTGAGTGCCATGTAGGCGCCGCTGGTGGCAGCGTTTTTGGAAGTATAGCGGGCATAATGATCCACCAAGCGGCTGGTGGAATCGATGAAGCGCTGGTTCTTGCTGAGCGACAGCATGCCAAACGAAGCGGCAAAACCGGCCATCAGAATGAGCAGCGTTCGTCCCATGTCGACCTCTGTGCAAAACTCTGTGGTACCACACCATCAGCAGGCGTTTGCAACGCGACGTTGCCGGGCACGCCTCTCTTACCCGGCGCCGCCCTCACTGCGTCACCAAACTTGGCGGCGTGAAGCGTCCCAACCACACGAACTTGGGGTACTGATTGTCGGCGCCATAGTCGCCCTCGATGGTCAAACTGACGACCAGCGAGCGAATGTTTGCCAAAACGGGGGTCGTGTTGCCGGTTGAGTCATAGTACAACACTTTGAATTCAGTCAGGCCGGTGGCAATGACCTCGGCGGTGCCGCCGTTGACCACGCGGTAGAGCACCTTGTCATTGGGATTCGGCGTCGCGCGCGCCACCGCATCGTCGGTCGAGCTCAGGTAATAACGCATCGTTTCCAGCGTGCCGTCGCCGTTGTCGTCCAGGACATAGCGCACGTCGGAGGCCTCCGCTTTGGTGATGATGTTCTGACGGGGATCATTGACACCATATCCGATCCGCGAAAAGTCGTAATCGAGCAACTGCACCACCGCGTCCATGTTGCCATAGGCAATGTGATCGAGCGTATCGAGCTGCAAATCACGGCTGACGTCGTTGTTGAACTGCTGGAAGGAGACCAGCACCATGCCGCCAATCACGACGCTCGCAATCAATGTGAGCCAGGATCCCATGTTTGAACTCGAAGAAAAGGTCTCGGTTTTGGCCGGGCGTCCTGCCACCCGGCGCCGGCCTCAAGCGACACCCCCGCCCCTTGCGCCCAGTACCACCGCCGGTGGAAGTGCTGGCGGTGATACACCTCCCGGATTACATGTTCACACCGAAATAACTGAAAACGTGTTTCAAGGTCACGGTGGTCCCGGTCGGCAGCCAACTACTGGTCACGTTCACTGTCATGCGCTTGAGAAAGGTCTCATGCGACACCGCAGAATCCGGATTGGCCTCACTGACATAATGCACCTGAATGTTGACATTGAACGGAATGCCGTCGGTGCCCGTGAGGTTGGTGTTGGCGCCGTTCACGTAGATGGTCCGGCTGAACCCGTGATAATCATCGACGTCATTAAAACGCGGATACGACTCCGAGCCGCTGTGCCCCAGCCAGTTCCACGGTGTGAAGCCGTCCGGCATGTCACCGGGGGCAAGCACGCCGACCAAGGCATCGAATTTTTTTGAGCGCGCCTCCTCGATGAACTGCTGCGCCAGTGAAGCCGCCGCCTGGTGCAACGACAGCTCCTGCAGCGCCTCCCGGCCCTCCACCGTCTGACTATTGATCTGTGTCATCAGCAGCGTCAGCAACACCACACTGACCAGCACCAACAGGAGTTCACGATATCCCATAATCTTCCGTTGCGTGTTTGCGTGTGAACCGCGACGCGGCCGCCGCCTGCCGGCTATTCCACCGTGGCCGCGACGACTTCTTCGATGGTGGTCGTGCCGGCTTTGATGCGTTCCCGGCCGGAGGCGCGCAGGGTCAACATGCCGCCGCGAATCGCCTCCTGCCGGATCAAGTCCTCGTCGATGTTCGCGGCATTCTTTAAAATGAGGCGCCGGATTTCGTTGGTGAACAGCAATGCTTCGGTGATGCACTGGCGGCCGCGATAGCCGGCATAACACTTGTCGCAGCCCACCGGCTGGTAAAACGTGGTTTGGCGAATCTCATGATCGGTGAACCCGATGAAGCGTGCCATATCGACATCGACGCGCTCCACCGGTTTTTTGCAGTGATCACAAAGCTTGCGCACCAGACGCTGCGCCATGATCAGGTTGATGGCATTGGCGATGAGAAACGGCTCGACCCCCAGCATGTAAAGCCGCGAAATCGCGCTGGGTGCGTCGTTGGTGTGCAGCGTCGAGAAGGTGATGTGGCCGGTGTTGGCCAGGCTCACCGCGATCTCCGCCGATTTCAGGTCGCGCATCTCCCCCACCATCACGATGTCGGGGTCATGACGCAAAATCGAACGCAGCGCCTGATCGAAGTTGAGCTTGGGCCCCAGCTTCACCTGGCGCGCCCCGCGAATCAGGTATTCCACCGGCTCCTCCACCGTCACCACGTTCTTGGTGGGGTCCATGATGCGGTGCAGCGCCGCCACCAGCGTCGTGCTCTTGCCGCTGCCGGTCGGCCCGGTGATGATGATCACGCCCTGCGGCTTGCGGATGGCCGCCTCGAAATCACGCGCCGCCTGCTCCTGCAGCCCCAGCAGATTGAGATCGGTGATCACCTTGCGGTCATCCAGCACGCGGATCACGATGCTCTCATAGCGCCGCTGCGATTCCGACACCACGATGGGCAGCACCGACACGCGGAAACGGATATGGTAGTTGTCGATCTTGCGCTGGATGTAGCCGTCCTGTGCGATGTTGCGGTTGAAGCGGTCGATGTTGATCGAGCGGTCCTTGATCACCGCCGCCACCGCCTCCGGCTTGACCGCAGACAGGGCATGCCAAAGCTGCAGCTTGCCGTCGATGCGAAAATGAAACTCGGTGACATTGCCTTCCTTGGGAATGATGTGAATGTCGCTCGCGCCTTTGCGCACCGCCTCGACCAGGGTGCCCTCGATCAGGTTGGTGAGCATGCTGCGGTTGATTTCGGCGTCGAGCGCCGCCTCGTCGATCTTGTCCTCCTCCTCGGCGTTGACCACCTCGACGTTCTGCAGCGAAGCTTCGAGCTGCTGCAAAAACTCGTTCTTGAACGCCATCACACGGTCGATCAGGGAATTGACCTGCTCCAGCGGGCAGTAGGCGACCTCGATCTGGGTGTAGGGCAGATCCTTCAGCAGCAGCGGAATTTCCCGGTCCAGCGGGTCGGCGGCGATGACGGTCAGGACATTTTTGTTGTTGGTGCCGGGGCGAAACGGCAGGACGCGTTTGCTCAGCAGGCGGTTGCGGGCCTCCTCCGTGCAGGCGTCGATGGTCTTGCGGATGAAATCCAGTTGCGCGTCACCGATCTTCTCGCCGGTCAGGTCCACCTCCTTGAAGGCGTAGAGCTCGGCGATCGCCTGGTAGATGCGATGGCGGTCGATCTGAAAATCCTCGACCAGAATTTGCTGCAAGCGGCGCTGTCTGCCGGCCGGTTCCTGGCGCTGGGCCAGAATGGCCTTCTCCAAAATGGTCTGGGTGATGATCTGCTTCTGCAGCAAAATCTTCCCGATGCGAACTCCCATCGGTTCCATGGCCTGACTCCTTCACAAGGGCTGGGAACACCGGTTTCGTTGTACCGCCGGTGCCGCCCGCCCGGCGCCTACCGTCCCGGCACCGCGGGCATGCTGCCCGGCATGTTGGGGGAAACGAAACCGACTTCGGATGAAATCAATGTGATGCCGACAATCAGAATCGAGATGAAAATCGAGACCGCGAGATTGATCAAATCCACCACCCGGCTCATCTTGTGGGTCGTTTCTTTTTCATAGAAATTGGCCAGCCGCAGCATGGCCTCGCGCAGTGTGCCGGATTCCTCGCCGCTGCGCAGCGTGTAAATGACATTCCTGGGAAACACCGCCGACAGTTCCATGGCGTCGCTCAGGCTGCGGCCCTCGCGCAGCATCGCCGGAATCACCACTTCCTTGATCTGCTTCTCGAGGTAGCGGTTGCGGCACGCTTCGGAGGCGATGCTGATCACCTCGATGTTCTCGCCCGAGCCGCTGTAGAGCGCGTGAAACACGCGCGCAAACACCTCCAGGCTGGTTTTGTAGATGAGCTTGCCCACCACCGGCAGCGAGATGACCAGGCGGTGCCACACCACCCGGCCGCTGTCGCTGCGAAAATAGGCAACCAGCGCCGTGATCGGCACCGCGACGGCCAGCACCACCCACAGGATGTTGTGCTGGAAAAACTCACTCACCCGCATGGTGGCCGCCGTCATCGGCGGCACCGCGATGTTGTATTTGAGCAGCATGCCGGCAATCTTGGGGAAGATGTACATCACGTAGAAAATCAGCGCCCCAATCGCCGCCAGCACCACGAACGCCGGCATGAACAGCGTGCTGCGGATGTTCTTTTTGAATTCCGCGGAGCGCTCCAAAAACTTGGCGGTGTTTTCGTAGATTTCCGCCATGTTGCCGCTGGTCGAGGCAATGCTCAACATGTGCGCGGTGAACTTGCCCAGCACGTCGGCATGCTTGAGAAAAACCTGGCGCCCCTCCTTGCCCATTTTGAGATCCTTGTGGATCTCCATCACCACTTCCCGCAGACGGGCATTCTCCATGTCGTTGGCCAGCATCGTGAGAATCTCGTCATACGGAAACTGCTCGCGCAGCAGATCCGCGCACAGCCGAATGAAAACGACAATCTCCTTTTGCGGGACGCCCAGCCGCAGGTTGAGCCAGTTGCGCTGCACCGAAATGGGCTGATACCCCATGCGGGTGAGCGACTCGCGCACCTCCTCCGCCGTGAACGCGGTGATCTCCCCGCGCAAAATCTTGTTGTTGCCCGGCCGCCGCGCCTTGTAGCTGAAAGGCACGCGCTTGTGCAGCGCCTGGATGCGCACGCGATACTCGCTCGCGATCTCGTTGAGCTTCTTCTGCGCCTCGAAGCGATTCTGCGCCAGCAGCGTGCCCTGCAACGGCTTGCCGGCAAGCGTGATGCCCTGATAGCGAAACTCGGCCATGCTGGATGCTGGATGCTGGATGCTGATCACTTTCCGCCAAACATGAAACAAGGAACAGGCCGGGGAGGCACGACCTGTCCCTTGCTTCACAACGTGATCAAGGTGTCATTGTCAGGCTGCGAATGCTGTCCGGGGTGATGACCACCGTCACCACCAGCGGCACACCATCGCCGTTGCCATCCTCGAGACCGGTGCCGATAATCGTGCAGGTGCTGGCATCACCGCCACTGATGCTGTAACTGCCATTAAGATTGCTGCTGGGAAAATTGATGCGCTCGAGATGACCGTTGAGACCTGCAAAATTCCGCCCGCCGCCTCCCATGGCGGCAGGCCGGCGGTACCAGGCTTGTGCCCGTGCGGCAATGTTCATGATGTCATGAATAACCGCCTCCTGGTTGGCCTGGGTGGAACTGCCGGAAAACGAGTTGATTCCGACCAAAATGGCGGCACCTACGATGCCGGCGGCGAGAATGAGAAGCAAGAGCTGTTGCTGTCCCACGTGGCGACACTCCAGTTATTGGTTCGCCCGCTCCCTGACAGCGCATAGCATCCATGATTTTTCAAAAGGTGTTGTTGACGGCAAGAAAGGACAGGTTGCCTTTTCGGCAACCCGTCCTCATGTCATCACTATGGGTTGATCGTCATCGTTCGCACACTGTCCGGCGTGATGACAGCCGTGATTTGCAAATTGGTGCCATCGCCGTCGCCATCTTCGACACCAGTGCCGGTAATGGTCAACGTTGTGGCGTTCCCGCCACTCAGGGCATAGCTGCCATTGGCATTGCTGGCGGGAAAATTGAGGTTGGCGAGCGTCACGGTGGCGTAAGTACGGCCGCCACCGCCCATTTGCACCGGCCGGCGATACCAGGCCTGCGCCCGCGAAGCGATGGTCAAAACATCCTGCATGACCGCTTCCTGATTGGCTTGCGCCGAGTTCTGCGCGAACATGTTGATGCCGAGCGTGATCGCCACGCCGACGATGACTGCTGCGAGAATGAGCAAAAGAAGTTGCTGCTGACCCATGATGCAGTGCTCCTGTGATTGGGTTGGTTAACCGAAATCATCCGGCAGGTCCAAACCGTCCGATGATCAGTGAAGGGCTCAACGCTGACCGGCCGGTGTTTTCGTTTATACTGGAAATTGGCGAGAGGTGGAGAAATCTTCATCACTCTCCCCGGCTCAGCCTCCTTTCGCATTCAGGGTTCAGTGCGTCACCTCGAAGGAATCCGGGTAAACATCGACGACGATGCTCCAGTTGCGGTCATTGTACAGCCGGCCGACGATTCTCACACTGCCGGGCACGCAATAGGACAAATTCACCGTACCGAGGGAACTTTCGGGACGGAAATGGATTTTGTCGAACGAAAAATCCGCGAAGGATTTGCCGCCGCCGCCCAGCAGCGCCGGCGTGTGATACCACGCCTGCGCACGGGTGGCGAGATTGGCAACCAGCAGCAGAATTTGATCCCTCTCCGCAGCATCGGCGTCTTCCTGAAAGCGGTTCATGCCGACCACGATCGTGAACGCGGTGACCAGCGCCGCCAGGACCAGAAGCATCAATTGGTGTTGTGCCATGGGATCGCGACTTTGGTTATCGTTTCACGACTATGACGGAGATGGCGCCTTATAGTATAACCACTGCCTTTGGTTTGCAGATTGCCACCGCTCCAGACCGCAACAAAAACGCTCATCAAGGAAGTTCGCCATCACTCCGTCGATGAGCGTTGTTGCAGCAAAAGCGGGAAGCATGGGCCTGCAGAGGGAGGGCTCTGACTGCCGGCGCCATGCTTCACGCTCGACGATCGACCCACATGTTATTCATGCCCTCCTGGCATGAGATTCACTTCCTGTGAGCTTCATCGGACAACCATGTGGGCACACTGGCAAAGTATTCGCTGTCCCTGTCGTATCAAGGTGAGCACCATCATCATGAACGCTTTTTGATTTGACAAATTCCATACCAGGGTTTTGTCCCCGCCATCACTTGTGCCACCGAGCAGCAGGCGCGTTCGCATTATCAAAAAGTTATCCCAATCGAGTCATCATAAGGCGAACCGGCTTCACCAGAAACGCCCCACGCACCGCCAGACAACTGCAAAAATTTTTCGCAGCACTGCGCGTTCTTTTTGCAGAAGATTACAAAACGGATAGTCCGTGCTTACAATTTGGTGAGAATCGCAACAGCCGCTCGCATGGCGGCGAGGCCGTTCGTTTGCGCTGTCTATTCGCGCTTTCCCCGGCGTTGCCAGGCGCGCTTTCATTGTCATTCCGCGGGAATTTGCCTGCCCGTACGGGCACCCGGCAAGATGAAAACGGTCGTGCAGATCTCCTGCCCAATGTCACCAACCTTTTCAAGAAAGTCATGGCAGGAAGGTTTATGTCAGAGAGATATTCAGGCTTCTTACCAAGCGACCACCTGAATGTTGCACGCGGGCTGGCTGTTGCCCGGAAGAAATCACGCGTTCTCCAAACGCCGTCAGTTACCACGAAAATGCCGTAGCGCAGGCTTTCAGCCTGCTGCAGACAAGATGTCTGCGCTACATTTTCATTCCGATGGGTGTCCATACCGACATGGCAAATTCTTCTGTTCGAAGTCAAGCAAGACTTTTTCCTCCCTCGAAAATGGACTCCGACGCCATGGCTTTTTTCGTGGGAGTGCTGCTGGTGCGGGATTTTGGGGATTGATCTTGCCATCGAGGGTTGAATCTCTGCCGTGCGATGAACAGGGCATCCCGAGCAGAGCTACCGGTTGTTCTCGCTCTCATCTCGAGGCAGCGCCAGGAAACAGCTCCCGCGGAGCGAACTGTTTATACCTGAATTTTGCATGCCGGCTTGCTGTGACCTGAAGGAAAATGGCCTGTTCCCAAAACTCCGTAAGGAGTGAACTGTTTGTAGACAGGGCGATCTTGCGGGTCTTTAAACTCCGTCAGGAGTGGCCTGTGGAATTTCCCATGATTCGGCGCGGTTTTTTCGAGGAGAACCAAACAGGTCACTCCTCACGGAGTTTTGGGAAATGCAAGAAGCAGCTTCACGAAAAACAGTCCACTCCTGCCTGAGTTGACCGCACGTTGGCCTGCAAAATTTTTATGCACCACTTCCCGGGTGGTCGGGTGTCGCGATCGAATCGGCGTTCCTCGCGGAGGGGATCAATCTGAATGCAAAATTCAGGTCCCCCACAAATTCCCGGCGGGGGTCCTGGCAATGGCGGTAAAGAAACGTCCGTCTCCGATTCCGACCATCAACGAACTTGGTTTTTTGCCCGGCGTCTGGCATTTTCCCGCGGTGCGCCGGGAAACGCACCTGCATGCAAAACCAGTTGCGGCATTCACCAACCAGTGATCACGCAAGCCGACGCCCAGGGAGGAAGGCAGCATGGTTTTATCCATCATCATCCCGCTCTATAACGAGCGCGCCACCATCGCACAAGTAATCGAACGCGTGCTCGCCGTGCCGTGTGCCAAGCAGATCATCGTCGTGGATGACGGCTCCACGGATGGCAGTGCGGAGATCGTCGCCGCTCTGGCCCGCACGCAGCCGCTGCTGTTGCTGTCGCATCCGCGCAATTTGGGCAAGGGGCAGGCGATCAAAACCGGCCTCACCGCCGCCACCGGCGAGGTGATCATCATTCAAGATGCGGATTTGGAATATCACCCGGAAGATTACCCGGCGGCGCTGGCCCTCATCGAGCAGGGCTGGGCCGACGCGGTGTACGGCTCGCGCTTTCTCGGACCGCACCGCGTGTTTCTCTTCTGGCACTTTGTCGGCAACAGGCTGCTGACGTTGCTGGCGAACGTCATCACCTCCGGCATTCTTTCGGACATGGAAACCGGCTTCAAAGTCATCCGTGCCGCGGTGCTGCGGGATTTGGCAATCCAATCCTGTTCCTTCGACTTCGAAGTCGAGGTGACGATCAAATTGTTCAAATACGGCTATCGTGTTTACGAAATTCCGATCACCTACACCGGCCGTGACTATCATGAGGGCAAGAAGATCACCTGGCGCGACGGGGTGCGCGCGCTGCTGGCGTTGTTGAAATGGGGAGTGCTGGTGCGCCGGCGACGGCAGCAGGCAACGCCGGCGCGCCGAGGCGGCTGAATCACAACTCGAGAGAAAATCACCAGCGGATGGAAACAACCCAGCGGAGAAACCGCCAGGGCGCTCAGTCCAGAAGTGCGTACAACTCGAATGAACCGTTCTCTGGCTCCTGACGCAGCGCCCGAGCGGTGATGTTTTCGCAAGGAAACCAAATCTCTCACAGGTGAGACACCACCCTGCGCCTGCCGGCACGCTTACAGAGAGCTGGCGGCGCAACGACACCATGAGGAATTGAATGCAGTGGGCCTTACGGCTGGGTCAAATCGATTGTCAAGTGCGTGGTATCGCCGGGGATGATGTCAAGCTCCCTGACTTTTATCCCCCAGCGCGGATGCAGGATTTTGACTTGATTGCGGCCGGCAGGCAGCGACACGGCGGCCGGCAGTGGCGTGGTCCCGATGGAATCACCGTTGAGAAAAACCGTGCCCCAGGGAAGGACGTGCAGATCCAGATAGCCGGTTCCAGCCGTGCTGCTGCCGGGCAGCGCGATGGCTGCTTTGATCGGGCGCGCCGGGTTGCTGTCATCAAAATAGTATTCCTTCAGGCCTTTGATGAAGAGCACGCCCGCAAGAAACATGCTGGCGCTCATGATGGCGGCCACGCCCCAGCTCAACGTTGGAATGCGGCGCGGGGTGGGCGCCGGCGCACTGCTGGCCGGCGACAGGATGGCGTTGGACTGCATCACCACCTGAAAGTAGGTATCGGGCGATTCGAGAAAATAGGCGAGGTGATTGCGGTTGGTGTTCAAACCGTACTTCTTTTCGAGGAATTTGAGATCGTCGATCACTGCCGCGGCGCTGCGATAGCGCTGCGCGGGATTTTTGGCCAGCAGCTTCTGGCAGGTGACGATCAACTCGGGTGGCGTTTCCGGCCGCAGCTTCGCGATCGGCACCGGGTCCCAGTTGACCACGTGCAGCAGGGTGGCCGCAACCGTGCGATTGACAAAAGCGACCTCGCCGGTGATGATCTCGTAAAGCACGGCGCCCAGGGAGAACAAATCACTCGCCGGCCCGACCTCCTGACCCAAAATGTATTCCGGCGACATGTAGGCCGGCGTGCCGATGGTGAGGGGATTGGAATCCGCCAGCTCGTGCGCCGATCCCAAATCACCCAGTTTGACCGCGCCGTTCATCGCCAAAAAAATGTTCTGCGGTTTGATGTCCCGGTGCAGCACTTTGTTTTGATGCACGGCGCCGATGGCGGCGGCCAGCTCCTTGGTGAGGTAAATGCACAGATCGAGTGGCAGGCGCTTGTGCTGTTTGATCAACTCGTGCAGGGTGGGACCTTCGATGTATTCCAGCACGATGTAGGGCTGGTCGTCGAGCGCGCCGGCATGCAGCGTGCGCCGCAGGTTGGGGTGGTTGATTCTGGCGCTGATGCGGCTTTCCTGGAGGAACTGTGTGCGCCAGTGCTCCTGCGCCGCGGTTTCGGGCCGCAGCATTTTGATCAACACCACCTGGTTGCAGCGCGCATCCACCGCTTTGAACACGGTGGTGACCGGCCCGTTCTTCAGTTCGGCGAAGATCTGGTAGCCTTCAATTCTTTCCATTTTGCCACTGCTTCTGCTTGTATTGGATCCACCGCCGTGAGACGCCCAGCCGCGAGGCGGCATGCGTCACGTTGCCGCCGGTTTCACGCAGAGTCTGCTCCACCAGCCGGCGCACCAACTGCTCCACGGTCATGCCCGCCGGCACGAGATGACCGTTGGGCTCGGCCAGACGCAGGTCCTCCACGCCAATGAGGGCGCCCTTGGCGTGCACCACGGCGCGCTCGATGGTATTGCGCAACTCACGAATGTTGCCCGGCCAATGGTGGCGGGTCAGGCGGTCGAGCGCCGCCGAGGAAAAGCCGTGAATGTTCTTGCGGTACTTTTCGGTGAACATCTGCAGAAAGTGTTGCGCCAGCAGTGGGATGTCTTCGGTGCGTTCGCGCAGGGGCGGCAGATAAATGTTCATCACGTTGAGGCGGTAGTACAAATCTTCGCGAAAGGAGCCGTCACGGATTTTCTGCTGCAGATCCTTGTTGGTGGCGGTGATGATGCGGACATCGACCTTGCGCACATGGTTCTCGCCCACCCGCTTGATCTCCCCCTCCTGCAGCACGCGCAGCAATTGCGTTTGCAGGGTGAGCGAGATGTCGCCGATCTCGTCGAGGAAGAACGTGCCGGTGTCGGCGGTTTCGAACAGGCCTTTCTTGTCGCTGATCGCGCCGGTGAAGGCGCCTTTCTTGTGGCCGAACAGCTCGCTCTCCAACAGGGACTCCGGCAGGGCGCCGCAAAACAGCGCCACAAACGGCTTCTCGCGGCGGGCGCCATGGTGGTGCAGGGCGCGCGCCACCAGCTCCTTGCCCGTGCCGCTCTCGCCCTGAATCAGCACCGGCGCGTCGGAGTCCAGCAGGCTGTTGATGGTGTCGAAAATCTGCTTCATCTTGTGGCTCTCGCCGATGATGCCGGCAAAGCCGCTGGCGCGCTGCACCTCCTTGCGCAACTGGCGGTTCTCCTCCTGCAGTTGCTGGTAGAGCTGGGCGTTCTCGATGGCGATGGCGGCCTGGTTGGCGAAAGTCATCAGAAAGGGGATGCTGGTCTGGGTGAACCCGCTGCGGTGGTTGATGCTGTCCAGATAGATGGCGCCGATGCGGCGCTCCTTGATCTTCAGCGGCACACACGCAATCGAGCGGATCTGGTACATGATGATGCTGTGCATGTCTTCGAAGGCGCCTTCGCTCTGCGTGTCATAGATCAACACCGCCTCGCCGGTTTGCAGCACCTGGCGCACCACGCTGGAGGAGATGCGCGCCACGTCTTCGATTTTCTCTTCGGTGATGTTGCGGGCGATGCGCACCACCGGCGTGCCGGTTTCATTGTTCAGCAGGATGAAGCCACGCTCCGCCGCGACGGTTTCCAACGCGATGTCCATGATCTTTTCGAGCAACACGTCGAGCTGTTGGAGCGTGTTGATGACGGTGCTGATGCGCGACAGGGCGTCCAGCAGCGCCTCGCCGCTCTGACGAGTTTCGTTATCCATGGGTCTTTGCCAGCATGCAACGCCAAACCGGGATGATCACATGTGCCGGCGCAACACCGTGGTGCTGCTTTGCAGTCAGTCGGTCGATTGCGCCCGGGTCTTGCAGGTTGTGCTCCCGCTCAACAAGGTGGGCAAACGGCACGACCGTGCAGTGTGCCGGGTTAGAAAAGATGCGGTCCCGAACAAGGGCACCATTTTGGGAGTTGTGGGGCGGCCATGCCATGGTCACGCAACGGCCGCCACTGGCCTGCAACATGAATTGCAGGCATGGCACCCGGGAAATCCTGCGGCGATTTCTTGCAGAGGGCCGCAAAATTCAGTTATGATATACCGGCAGCGGCGGGGGATCGCTGAAAGGGAGGGATTCGTTTGCGGGTTAAGGCGGGCAAAATCAAAGACGCAGCCGCGTGCCCGCGTTGCTGGCGGGCGCAGCCGCCTGCCGCAACTGCGAGGCGTGGCACAGGACGACACTTGCGACGCCATGCTGCAACGCGGCAAAAGCCTCGTCCAGTTTGGGAAGCATGCCTTTGGAAATCACACCACCGGCCTTGAGTTGCTGATAATCCGCCGGCGTCAGCAAAGGAACAACATCGTCCTCGCGGCTGGAAGCGAGCACGCCTTTCTTGTCGAAGCAATAGATCAGGGTGATGTCATATCTGCCTGACAACGCGCTGGCGAGCGCCGCCGCGAGGGTGTCGGCATTGGTGTTGAGCATTTGCCCGCGGCCGTCATGCGTAAGCGGCGCGAACACCGGCACCAACCCGGCGCCCAGCAAGGTCTGCAGCGCGGCCGTGTCCACTCGTTCAATGTCACCCACATAGCCGAAGTCAATATGGGGATGCCGGCGCTTGCCGGCCCGCACGCTGTCGGCATCCGCGCCGGTCAGGCCCAGGGCGTTGCAACCGCGCGCCTGCAGCCCGCTGACCAGCGTCTTGTTGATCAGCCCGCCATACACCATCGTCACCACCTTCAGCGTCTCCGCGTCCGTGATGCGGCGGCCGTCAATCATTTGCGTTGTGATGCCGAGTGTCGCCGCCAGGTCCGTGGCCAGCTTGCCACCGCCGTGCACCAGGAGTTTTCGACCGGGGAGGGCGCTGAAATCATCGAGAAATGCGGCCAGTTCCGCGGGGGCATCGATGACATTGCCGCCGATCTTGACAAGCAGCAGTTTTTCCATTTCACACCTCCTGCAACGCGGCGGTGAAATGTTCGAGAAAGTGTTGCGCATGTGCGCGGGTGAGGGTCAGTGGCGGCAGCAGTCGGATGACATGGGGATCATGCGCCGAACCGGTGAAGATGTGATGCTGAAACAGCAGTTGTTTGCGCAAGCCGGCACTGGGGAAATCCAGCTCCAGGCCGATCATCAAGCCGCGGCCGCGCACCTCGCGCACGCGGTCGGCAATTTGGCGCAAATTCTCCAACAAGTAGGCGCCCACCACCCGGCTGTTTTCGATCAGATTTTCCGCGGCCATCACCTCGAGCACGGCCAGCGCCGCGGCGCAGGCAAGCGGATTGCCGCCAAACGTCGTGCCCAGCAGGCCGTGTGCAGCCTTAAATCGGGGATGGATCAGCACGCCTGCCACCGGAAAGCCGTTGCCCATGCCCTTGGCAATCGTGATCAAATCCGGCTGAATGCCGGCAAACTGATGCGCAAAAAATTTGCCCGTGCGGCCACAGCCCGATTGCACCTCATCCAGAATCAGCATGGCGCCGGCGCGCCGGCAAAGCGCCTGCACCTCCTGCAAAAACTCCGCGCCCGGCTCACGGATGCCGCCGATCCCCTGAATGCCCTCGATGATCACCGCACAAACATCTGCGCGCTGGAAAACCCGCTGCAGGGCTGCCACGTCATTCAACGGTGCAAAGATGACCTCATGATTTTCGTTCAACGGTGCACGGATTTTGGGATTGTCGGTGACCGCCACGGCTGCGGAGGTGCGGCCGTGAAACGAATGCGCGAAGGCCACCACTGCCCTGCGACCGGTGTGAAAGGAAGCCAGCTTGAGCGCGTTTTCATTGGCCTCCGCGCCGGAGTTACACAGAAACAACTGATACTCCGGATAACCGCTCAACTCGCCCAGGCGTGCCGCCAGCTCCTGCTGCAGAGGGAGTTGCACGGAGTTGGAGTAGAACCCGAGACGGTTGAGCTGTTCGGTCAACCGGCTGACATAGTGAGGGTGGCTGTGGCCGATGGAAATCACGGCATGCCCCCCATAGAAGTCGAGATATTGCACGCCGTGCTTGTCCCACAAATGAACATCACGGCCCTGCACCAGTTCGAGCTCGTAAAGCGGGTAGACATCGAAGAGCTGCATTGATGGGTTTTCCTCGGAAATTGCAATTGCCGGTGGCCGGGTGGTTTCAAGCCGAGGCCGGAAAACCTGGTTGCGTGTCATGTTGCCAGCGGTGGCTGCTGCCGGCAGCGGGCAAGCGTCCGGCCGGATGACGCAGCACGCCGTCCTCTTTCTCGCAATCGCATGCGGGCATTGCGAAACGGCTGGGCATGCCGCGCGGTTGTCAATACGCCACGGCTTTCAGGCGCAAACCCAGCATTTCGTCCCAGCCGAACATCAGGTTCATGTTCTGCACCGCCTGTCCGGAGGCGCCCTTGAGCAAATTGTCGATCACGCTGGTGAGAAACAGCTTGCTGCCGTGTTTTTCCAGATAGAGCACGCAATGGTTGGTGTTCACCACCTGCTTGAGATCGGGGGTTTTGCGGCTGAGGCGCACGCAGGGGTGCGTGGCGTAATATTCGGCATAGAGTTCGCAGGCTTGCGCCAGCGACAGATCACAGTCCAAATAGAGCGCGCCGAGAATGCCACGCGTGAAGTTGCCGCGAAACGGCAGGAAGTTGATCTGCGCCTCCCCAATCGGCTGGAGCAATTTCAGGCCCTGGTAGATTTCAGCGAGATGCTGATGCTGAAAGGGCTTGTAGACCTGCACGTTGTTGCTGCGCCAACTGAAATGGCTGGTCTCGCTGAGCGCCTGGCCGGCGCCGGTCGAGCCGGTAATGGCGCTGACATGGATTTCGCCGCGCAACAAGCCGTGCTGCGCCAGCGGCAGCAGGGCCAGTTGGATGGCGGTGGCAAAACAGCCGGGATTGGCGACGCGACGGGCGCGGGCAATCGCGGCGCGCTGCAACTCGGGCAGACCATAAACAAAACCATGGTCCGGAATCTGCGTCAGGCGGTGATCCTGGCTGAAGTCGATGATGCGCAGGCCCGCGGGCAGGGGCTGTTCGCGCAGGTAGCGCGCGGATTCGCCGTGCCCCAGACAGAGGAAAAGCAGGTCGAGATCTTCGGCCATTTCGGCGGAGAATTGCAATGCGGTTTCACCGAGGAGATCGCCATGCACCTCGGCAACCGGCTTGCCGGCATGATGGCGGCTGTGGGCGCAGCGCACTTCCACCGCGGGGTGGTGCAGCAAAAGACGCAGCAATTCGCCGCCGGTGTAGCCGCTCGCGCCGGCGATGCCAACTTTAACCTTGCCCATTCTTGCGGTTCACCTTGTAATATGTGGTGTAGGGATTGGCCAGCATTTTGGCGAAGCCCCGGGCATCTTCGCCGGTCCAGAAATGATGCGCTTCGTTGTAGGCCGAGTATTCCGGCGAAAGCAGATCATGCGCCGAGCTGATGCCGAGAATCTGAAAACGATAGGGTGCCAAAAACACGGAAACCGTGCCGCTGACGTTTTGTTGCGAATCGGCCAGAAAGCGCTCGATGTTGCGCATCACCGGATCGAGGAAATGGCCTTCATGCAGCATGGTGCCATACCACCCGGCCAACTGGTCTTTCCAGTAAAGCTGCCACTTGGTGAGCACGTGTCGCTCCAGGGCATGATGCGCCTTGATGATCACCAGCGGCGCGGCGGCTTCGAATCCCAGGCGGTCTTTGATGCCGATGGCCGAGTCATCCACGTAAATGTCGCGGCCAATGGCATAGGGTCCGGCGATTTTTTCGAGTTGCTGAATGGCCTGCACGGGATCGTCATACCGGCAGTCGTTGATGCCGGCCAGTTCGCCCTGCTGAAAATGCAGTTCGAGGGTTTGCGGCGTGGGGTTGGTGAACCGCGTGGGGAAGGCCTCTTCCGGCAGCCACTCGGAGGAGGTGTAAATTTCCGGCCCGCTGATGGTGGTGCCCCACAGCCCCTTGTTGACCGAGTATTGCAACCGCGCCCAGTCAAAATCGGGCTGGTGTTTTTTCAAATACTCGATCTCGGCATTGCGTGACACGTGCTGATCGCGAATGGGCGCCAGAATGGCGGCCTCGGGCAGGAGTGTGCCGAACGCGATGTCGAAGCGCACCTGATCGTTATCCAGGCCGGTGCTGCCGTGCGCCACGCTGCCGGCCTTGACGGCGCGGGCATATTGCGCCAGCGCGGTGGCCTGAAACACGCGCTCGGCGCTGGCCGAAAGCGGATAGGTGTTGTTCCGCAGCACATTGCCGAAGATGAGATACTTGATGCATTTCTGGTAGTAGTTCTGCGTTTCATCCAGCACGACATGCTGCTTGACGCCCAGCCGCCGTGCCATGCTTGCGATCTCCGCCAGCTCGGCGGCGGAAAAGCCGCCGGTGTTGACCACCACGGAATGCACCTCCAGGCCGAGTTCCGCCGACAAGTATTTGGCGCAATAGCAGGTGTCCAGACCGCCGCTGAAGGCGAGCACCACCACGCGGTTTTCCCGCTTTCTGATGCCCGCCAGACGGCTCTCCTGCGGGTCGAAGAGCAGGCCGGTGCACAGGCAGTACTTGCGATTGTTGCGGGTGAGGATGTCGTAGTTGCGGCAGGTTTGGCAGCCCTCCCAAAACTCGCGGTCGGTGGTCAATTCGGAAAACGGCACCGGCTTGAAGCCCAGCTCGGTGTTCATCTTCATCACCGCGTGGCTGGTGGTGATGGAGAAGATTTTGGCATTGGGATAACGTTTGCGCGACAGTTCGAAGATGGCGTGTTTGATGCGCCGGCCCAGGCCCGAGTTGCGGTACTCCGGATCGACGATCAAGCCGGAGTTGGCGACATACTTGCCGTGCGTCCACGTTTCGATGTAGCTGAAGCCGATCAGCTTGCCACTGGAGTGAAAGGCGAGCACGGCCTTGCCCTCGCGCAGCTTTTGCGCCAGGTATTCCGGCGGCCGCTTGGCGATGCCGATGCCGCGCGCCCGCGCACTCTCCTCCAGCATGTGACTGATTTGTTCGGCATAGGGCAGGTGGACTTCACTGGCGATTTCAAGGTGAAAAGGCTCCCGGGGATCAGGGGAATCATGAGACATAACGGCAGTTCTTCCTCGGACACGAACAGAGGTTTGGGAATGCACCAGCCCGCACCGGCGGCCGGCAGGAGACGGCGGAGGTGTCAGCGCTGGCAGACAAAATTGCCGTAATGTAGAACCTGCAGCTTGATATGCAAGAAAACTTTTGCCTCCACGGCAATGTGTGGCATGGCGCACAGGCATTCCCGCCTGCCGACAGGATCTCTGCGCAACCTTCCCCCACGTGACCGAGGCATTACCATCCGCAAGATTTGCAGATTGCCCGTAATTGGCAGGAAGAAAAGGACAGAAAGGAATTCGCGATGAAAAGGGATTCTCGCAGGCGCAGGCAGGCACTCCACCTCGCCCTCCTGGCTGGCATGGGGAGCGTTCTTCTGAGCTGCACACTTCCGACGAAGGAGGAGCCCTCGCCGGCGGTGATTGAAGGCAGGATCGTCGAGCAGGGCAGCGAGGAACCCATCAGCAATGCGCTGATCGAGGTGCCGGACTATCTCGCGAGCACCCGCAGTGATGTCAACGGCAACTTTTCCCTCACCATAGCCCTGCCCGACACCACTTCCCGGCTGATCACGTTGGTGATTTCACGGGAAGGCTACCGGACCGATTCCCTCCGCTCTCTCATCATCAAGAACGACAAAGTTCTTTCCCTCGGCAGCCATCGGCTCAGCCGCGAACGGGCGATCAGTTCCGGGCCCGCCTCCAATGTGGTCCTGGTGGCGGTTGAAACCAACACCATCTATGTAAAGGGATCAGGCGGGAATGAAACCGCGGATCTGACTTTCGAGGTGAGAGACGCCAGCGGCACGCCGGTTGATCTCAAACATCGCGTCACGCTCAATTTCTCCATTCGCGGCGGACCGGGCGGCGGCGAATTTCTCAATCCCACCTCCGCAGAGACCGATAGTGCGGGCCGCGCGATTGTCACGGTCAACAGCGGGACTCTGGCCGGCGCGCTGCAAATCGTCGCCTCGATTGCGGGGCAGAACCTGTTCTCCGCGCCCATTCCCATCGCCATTCACGGCGGTTTGCCGGATGCGGCGCATTTCTCGGTGGTGCCCAACCGCCTTAATTTTGCTGGTTACAACCTCTACGGCCTCACCAATGTGGTGACCGCGTTCGTGGGCGACAAGTATTCCAATCCCGTGCCGCCCGGCACCAGCGTGTACTTTCGCAGCACCGGCGGCCTCATCGGCGGCTCGGCCGTGACGGATGAGATGGGCCGTGCCACCGTGACCCTGCTCTCCGCCAGCCCGCAACCGCAGGGCATTCCCGGTGCAGCCTTTCCCTTCAGCGAACGCGGTTTTGCACGCATTGAAGCTCAAACGGTGGACGCCAACGACCAGACGATTTCCACTTCCACCGTGGTGTTGTTCTCCGGCCGCACGCAGGTCGATCTCTCCCCGCGCACCTTCCGCCTGGAGCCGCAGGGCGTGCAGCTTTTCAACTACACCGTGAGCGACCAGAATCTCAATCCCCTGGTGGCCGGCACCACGATCAAGGTGGGCACCGATATTGGCAAGGTGACCGGGATTACCGAATTCACGCTGGAAGACACGCAATCGCGCGCCTACACCAACTTTTCGTTCGTGCTCACCAACTCCCAGCCCGACAGTTTTCTGGTGAAAACCGCCACCCTCACCATCGAGGTCAACAGCCCAAATGGCAACGCGAAACTGACGGCCACCGGCGAGATGCTGCCGATCGTGCGCTGAGGCTCAAAACAAGCCGCTGATGGTGCCGTGCTCGTCGACATCCATGTTCATGGCGGCGGGCACCGGCGGCAGGCCGGGCATGAGCATCATGTCGCCGCAAATCATCACCAAAAAGCCGGCGCCCGCCGAAAGCTGGGCATCGGTGACGGTGAGTGTCCAGCCGCGCGGCACGCCCAGCGCACGGGGATTGTCGGAGAGCGAGGCCTGGGTTTTGGCCATGCAAATGGGCAGCCTGCCGTAGCCGTGTGCCTCGAAGATTTCAATCTTCTTCTGCGCCTTCTTTTCAAAGTAGACGCCCTCCGCTCCGTACATCTCCATCGCGATCCGGCGCACTTTCTCTGCCACCGGCTGGTCGAGGTGGTAGAGAAAGCGCGGCTGGAGAGGACGACCGGCCTCCGCCTGCGCCACCACCCGCTCGGCCAGCGCCATCACGCCCTCCCCGCCCTTCAGAAAAGCCTCGTGGGTCGCGCATTCGGTTTCCAGGCGCTGGCAGAGATCGAAAATGGCGTTGATCTCCGCCGGCGTGTCGTGGGGGAATTTGTTGATCGCAACGATCACCGGCACGCCAAACTTGCGCAGGTTGCGAATGTGCACTTCGAGATTGGCCAGACCCTGCTGAAACGCCGCGGGGTTCTCCCGGCACAATTCCTCCCCCTTGTCGGGCACGCCGCCGTGCAGTTTGATGGCGCGGCAGGTGGCGACAATGACCACCGCCGAGGGCCACAGGCTGGATTGCCGGCAGACGATGTCGAAAAACTTCTCGCCACCCAAATCCGCACCGAAACCGCATTCCGTCACCACGTAATCCGCCAGCTTGAGGGCGATCCGGTCGGCGATCACGCTGTTGGTGCCGTGCGCGATGTTGGCAAACGGCCCGGCGTGCACCAGCGCCGGCGTGTGCTCGATGGTCTGCACCAGATTGGGCATGATGGCATCGTTGAGGATGACAGCCATGGCTTTTTCCGCCTGCAACTCGCGGGCGCGCACGATCTCGCCCTTCAGGTTGTAACCCACCACGATTTCACCCAAACGTATCTTCAAATCCGGGCGGGAGCCGGCGAGCGCGAGAATCGCCATCACTTCCGAGGCCGCGGTGATGACGAAACCCGATTCCCGCGGAATGCCGTTGACACGGCCGCCCAGTCCCGCCACGATGTGGCGCAGCGCGCGATCGTTCATGTCCAGCGCGCGGGGCCACACGATGTTGGTGACATCGATGCCCAACGCGTTGCCCTTGTGCAGGTGATTGTCCAGCATCGCCGCCAGCAGATTGTGGGCGGCGGTGACCGCGTGGATGTCACCGTTGAAATGCAGGTTGATCAGCTCCATCGGGATCACCTGCGAATAACCGCCGCCGGTGGCTCCGCCCTTGATGCCAAACACCGGCCCAAGGGAAGGTTCGCGCAGGCAAATGATGCCTTTTTTACCGAGACGCGCCAGTGCCTGGCCCAGGCCCACCGTGGTGAGGGTCTTGCCCTCGCCGTGACGGGTGGGCGTCATCGCCGTCACCAGAATCAGCTTGCCGTCCGGACGGCTGGAAAACTTTTGCAGGGTTTCCAGACGAATCTTGCCGGTGTACTTGCCATAGAATTCAAAATCATCGTCGGAAATGCCGAGTTGCTCCATGATGTTGCGAATGGGATTCAACGTGGCACGCTGCGCGATCTCAATGTTGGAGAGCATGCTTCTTCCTCGCAGTCTGCACAATGACACCGCCCTGCCGTCAAATGGCGCCCGGGGACGGCCGGGCCGGTGCATCACATTCCTGAAGGTCTCACTCGAAATGTCAAGAACCCCGGGGAGGGTTCATCGCGCGGATATGCTGGCGCCGGCAGGACAATGGCGCGGCCGGGCTTGCCAGGACGCCTCAATCCTGCGCCGACTCCGGTTCGGAAACGTGATACTGCCGCAGCAGATCAGCAAACGCGACGCGGCCGCCCTGCTGCGCCCGCTGCACCAGCTCCTGCAGGCGCTGCTCATACGTGGGTAATTGCTTTTGATAGATCACCCCCAGCGAAATTTTGCCCGTCTCATTGCTCACCTGCCAGGCCTGATCGAGCGAGCCGGGATCGTAATCCGCGGGCAGGTCCACCGCCAGTTCGCGAATGATGTCGAATTGCTCGCGGCCGACGAACGTGACGCACGGACTGAGCAACTGAATGAAGGCAAAGCCGGGATGCTGGATGCCGCGCACAATGAGATCGACGCATTGCTCGACATTGGCGGAAAAGCCGCGGGCAATGAAGGTGGCTTCATAACTGAGCGCGAGCTTGACGGGATTGAGCGGCGCTTCGATGATGCCGTAGGGCATGGATTTGGTTTCCTGATCAAAGCCGGTGGTGGGCGAAGTCTGCCCTTTGGTCATGCCATAGATGCCGTTGTCCATCATGATGTAGGTGAGGTCGACATTGCGGCGCGCAATGTGTGGCAGATGTCCGCCGCCGATGCTCAGGCCGTCGCCGTCGCCGCCCACCGCGATCACGGTGGTGGCAGGCCGCGCCAGCTTCACACCTTGCGCCACCGGCAGCACCCGGCCGTGAATGCTGTTGAAGCCGTAGGTCTTGACATATCCCGGCAGCCGGCTGGAGCAGCCAATGCCGGAGATAATGGCGACTTCTTCCAGGGGCAATTGCAACCGCGCCAGCGCTTGATAGACGGCGTTCAATACGCCAAAATCGCCACAGCCCGGACACCAGACCGGCTTTACATCGCTGCGATAGTCTGTTGCAGTGTAGTTTCCCATAGGGCATCGACCTCTTTGATGGCCTCGATGATTTCCTGCACGGTAAAAAGCGTCGCGCCCAGATGCTGGTGCACGCGCGTGTTGTGCGGCAGGTTGAGTTGACTCTTCAGATAGTTGTAAAACTGGCGGTCCGCCATCTCCACGATCAGCAGCCCCTCCAGCGGGGTCAGGAAGTCCTGCAATGGCGTCACCGGCAGGGGCGCGAGTTGGCGCAAAACCATCGCGGCGACCTTTCGGCCCTCCCGTTGCAGCCGCGCCACCGCTTCCTGCACCACGCCTTTGGTCGATCCCCAGGCCAGAATGCCAATCTCGGGATCCTGATCGCCGCAGCGCCACAACAGGCCAGGCTCCTGTTTGCGGATGGTCTCGCTCTTCAACGCGCGTTTGCGCGTCATCTTCTCATCCAGCTCGGCATTGGAGGTGGGACGGCCGGTCTCATCGTGTTCGATACCGGCAGCGGTGTACATGCCGTTTTTGATGCCGGGTGCAGAGATCGGTGACACCCCGGAGTCCGTGAATTTGAAGCGTTGATAATGCTGCAGCTCCTCTGCGGTCGGCAAAGTTCGGGTGATGACCTTGGGTTGAAGCGCGGCGAAATCGACCTGCGGGATGACTTCCAGGCGCTGCCCCAGGAATTGGTCGGTGAGCAGCAACACCGGCAGTTGATATTTCTCGGCGAGATAGAAGGCGTGCACCGCGAGGGTGATGGCATCGGCGGCGTCGGTGGGTGCCAGCACCACGCGCGGCAGATTGCCATGGCCGCCGAAAACCGCGTGGTACAAATCTGCCTGGGTGGTTTTGGTGGGAATGCCGGTGCTCGGGCCGGCGCGCTGCACATCCACCACCACCAGCGGCAGCTCCGCCATTGCTGCCAGACCGATGGCTTCCGTCATGAGAGACAGGCCCGGGCCGGAGGTGGCCGTCATGGCTTTGACGCCCGCGAAAGAGGCGCCGATCGCCATGGTAACTGCCGCGATCTCGTCTTCCGTTTGAACGAAAACCCGGTCAAAGCGCGGCAGCTCGCGCGCCATCCATTCCATGATCTCGCTGGCCGGGGTGATGGGATAGCCGGCGAAAAACTTGACGCCGGCAAACAGCGAACCCAGGGCCACGGCATCGTTGCCGGTGAGTACGAGTTTGGCTTCGTGGTTGCTGACGGTCCAGTTATAACGCCGCCGGGTGGTCTCCGCCTGTGCCAGCATCACACCGGCCTGAAAGGCCGAGAAATTGCTCTGCTGCACCGCCCCGCCTTTTTTGGCAAAACGTGTCCGTATCGCCTCCGCGAAGCCATGCTGCGGCAAATCAAACCAGCCGGCGAGAAAACCCAACGCCACGAGGTTCTTCGCCTGCGCCCCACCGGTGATCTGCTTGGACGTGGCGGCAAACGGCACGGCCACAAAGCGCACTTTGTCCGGCACTTTCAGATTCGGCGGAGGCGCGTCCTCGCTGTCATGCATAATGATCCCGCGTGCACCCAGCCTCACCTCGCCGGCAAAACGATGAAAATTGCTCCAGCTCAACACCACCATCGCATCCAGGGCATCACCCTGGCAGAGCACCGGCGTCTTTCGCAAACGGATTTGCGCCAGGCTTTCGCCGCCGCGAATTTGCGGTCCATAGCTTTTGACCATCATGCTGTACAGACCGTCCCGCGCCGTGGCATGAATGAGTATCTCGCCGGCGCTCACCACACCCTCACCGCCGCTGCCGACGATTGCGAAGGTCGAATCTTCCTCGTGCATTCGGTTGTGCCTCCATTGTTGTGTGTTTTCGGCTTGCGCGGTTTGCCCCACCCCATGCCCAAAAGGGCGGCCCGGCTTCGGGAGCGGGTTCGACAACAATTATACCATCCCGGCTGCCACCAAATGATCGACAACTTTGGGCACTTTTCAATGATTTAGAGCCAAAAGACTTCCCCCCGCACGGGCAATTTTTCCAAAAATGAGAAAAGGAGGGGCGGGAATTCTCAAGAATTCTAAAGCGCGCCGGTCACAGATTGCGAACTTTCAAGCGCATGCTCTTGCAGCGTAATCCCTCAATAAAGTGTGAAGTAACGCAGACCTCCCTGTCTGCAGACAAGAGGTCGGCGCTACGTCCACACGTAACTGAGGCATTACCGTGCAGCCGCCTCGCTGCTGCGGCGCAATCCGCTGCGCAAGCAACGCCGGTTGGATCGCGACGCCCGACCATCCAAGGGGTGGGGCAGAAAAAATTCTGCAGGCAAGCGTGCGGTCAACTCCGGCAGGAGTGAACTGTTTTGAGTGATGCAGTGCCTCGCATTTCCAAAAACAGGGCAACGGTCAGAACCGCCCCCGGCTCACCGGTTGAATTCCGCCAACTCACGCTCGAATCTCGCTTCATAGCTGTCATCAACTGGTGCGGCCTTGGCTGCCGGTGGCGTGGCCGCGAGAGGCTGCACGTGGCGCAGATAACGCCACAGAATCCAGCCACCCAGCGGCAGGGCGATAATCGGCAAAATCCAAACCATCAGGTTGAAGCCGGTGGCTGCGGGCGTGGCCAGAATGCGCTCGCCATAGACGGCCACGAATCCCGCGATGATTTGCTGTTCTGTCTGGCCGCGCTGCAGCGCCATGCGGATTTGCGCCTGAATCTGATCAGCCGCTTCTGATTGATGCACATCCGCGGTTTGCGACCAGCAGCATGGTGCCATGAGTTTGCCGGCGATTTGCCTGACCTCCGCGTCAGCAACCGTGCGCAGCGAATCACCGGCCGGCAGCGCCGGTGCGGCGTTCCCCTGCGAACCTGCCAGCATCACAGCAACGACAGCGCAATACAGTAAAAGCAGCGGACGATTTGCTCTCAGCCACATGATTACTCCTCGACAGTTTGTCTCAACCGGCCTTGCCGCACGGGTGAAGGGCGGTATGAGAAAAAAGTTTGATGCATGTTCCGGCACGGCCTGGCTGCAACTTGAATACTTCCGCGGGGCACGACCACGCTTTGCTCCGCAGGATCGCAAGATAAAGCCACGGTTAAACGGTGCGAGACGATTATTTGAGAAGCACCTCCGGCTTCGTGTTCTTGCGTGTTTTGGCTCTGGGCTTGACCACCTCGCACAAGTTGGCGGCATGGTGCTGGAAACCTGTGCGACAAGAGCTTCCCTGCCCGTGTAATCTGCAGTAAACGATCGCTGTAATTCCAAATGCCGGTCCGGGATCGCAGCCTTTTGTGCAGGGAGGTGTTAGCACGGCACCCGACCCGCACTCAAGGGCCAAAGCGCCGCCGTCCTGGCGGCGTCACAACCCCGGCTGCACGGCAACGGATCAAATGTACTTTCTCATCCTGGCAAAGCTCTCCAGCTCGTCGCGAAACTTCGGGTGTGCAATCTCGATCATGGCGCGCACACGCTCGCGGATGCTGCGGCCGTGCAGATAGGCGATGCCGTGTTCCGTGACCACGTAGTGCACGTCACCGCGGCTGGTCACCACGCCGGCCCCCTCCTTGAGATGCGGGACGATGCGGGAGATCTGTCCGTTTTTGGCGGTCGAGGACAGCGCGATGATCGGCTTGCCGCCCCGGGAGCGTGCGGCACCGCGGGTGAAATCGACCTGGCCGCCGAAACCGGAATAGATGGTGTAGCCGATGCTGTCGGAGCATACCTGGCCGGTGAGATCCACTTCCAGTGCGGAGTTGATCGCGACCATGTTGTCGTTGCGCGCCACCACGAACGGGTCGTTGGTGTAGTCCACCTGGTGCAGCTCGAAGACCGGGTTGTTGTGACTGTAGTCATAAAGCCGCTCGCTGCCCAGCAGGAAGGTGGCGATCACCTTGCCGGGATGCAGGCTCTTGTAGGCATTGGTCACGATGCCGTCTTCAATCGCCTGCATCACGCCATCGGACACCATTTCGGTGTGAATGCCGAGATCCTTCTTGCCCTGCAACAGCGAGAGCACGGCATCCGGGATGCCGCCGATGCCGAGCTGCAGCGTGGCACGATCATCGATCAGGGTGGTGATGTGCTGCGCGATGCGCATCTCGACTTCGGTGAAGGGTTTGGGCTTGAGCGTGGGCAGCGGCTCGGAAACTTCGACAATTTTGCTCAGGCGGGAAACGTGCAGGAAGCAATCGCCCAGCACACGCGGCATCTTTTCATTCACCTGCGCGATCACCATTTTGGCCGATTCCGCCGCCGCTTTCGTGGCGATGGTCTCCACGCCCAGCGAGACAAAACCGTGCTCATCCGGCAGTGAGGTGTGAATGATGGCGACGTCCAGCTTGATCTGTCTGCGAAACAAATCGGGGATTTCGTAGAGGAAAATGGGGTAATAATCGGCGCGGCCCTCGTTGACCGCCTCGCGGTCCGCCGGCCCGACGAACAGGGATTTGCGCCGGAAATGACCCTGCATCTCCGGCCGGCTCAGGGGGTCCTCCCCCAGCATCAGCAAAGTAAAAACGTCGACGTTGTACAACTCATCCTTGCGCCGGGAAAGCGCCTGCACCAAAACATAGGGCGCGGCCGCGTTGCCCGAGGTGAAGATCTTGTCGCCGCTTTTTATGAGAGCAACCGCCTGCTCGGCTGTCGTGAGCTTGCTGCGATAGTCTTCCATCCATTTCATCGTCGCACAGTCTCCTTTCGCTTGAAACAGGGGTCAGCCTTGCGTGGTCAGCAAAACTTCCATGTCGGTATAGTCGCTCTTCGTCATCTCGGACACCCCCAGTTGCGTGCTGTGGCCGTTGTAGAGATAAATGCCCCGGCGCAACGGCGACAGGCTGCGCAGCGCGGCCTCCAGGCCGTCATTGGCCACCTCCAGCACCCAGGGCAGCACGGCATTGTTCAGGGCGTGGGAAGCGGTGCGCGCCACCGACGCCGGAATGTTGGGCACGCAATAGTGAATGACGCCGTGTTGCACAAAAGTCGGGGAGGAAAGCGTGGTGGGCCGGCTGGTGGCGACACACCCGCCCTGGTCAATCGAGACATCAATGATCACCGACCCGGGCTTCATCTTCTTGACCATCTCCTCGGTCACCAGGCTGGGCGGCCGGCGCCCGGGAATCAACACGGCACCGATCAGGACATCGGCAAGGCGGGCCCAGCGCTCCACCAGCAGCGGCGTGATCACCGTGGTCGCCACGCGCTTGTCCAGCAGGCGGTCGGCAGCGCGCAGCTTGTCGAGATTCTTGTCCATCACCAAAACCTGCGCCCCGAGCGCGGAAAAGGCGCGCGCCGCGTTGAAGCCCACCACGCCGGCGCCCAAAATGACGACCGTCGCCGGGGTCACGCCCGAAACGCCCGCAAGCGTGATGCCGCGGCCGCCATACTCGCTTTCCAGCAGCCGGCCGGCGATTTGCGGCAGCAGATTGCCCGCAATTTCACTCATGGCGGTGAGCACCGGCAGATTGCCATCCGGCTGCTCGATGAATTCGTAGCCAATGGCGGCCACTTTTTTCTGCAACAGGGTTCGGAGCACAGAGGCGCGCGTGATGCCGATGCCGAGCAGCGAGAAAATCACCTTGCCGGCCTCGAGGTAGCGACATTCCTCCTCGGTGGGCGGCTGCACTTTGACGATGAGCTGCGAGCGCCGGAAGACCTCCTCTCCCGAAAAAACGATCTGTGCACCGACTTGCTGGAATTCCTGATCCGTGAAGCCGCAAGTTTTGCCCGCGTCCTTCTCCACGTGAACCACGTGCCCTTCCTGCACCAGGGCAAACACGCCCACGGGGGTCAGGCCGACGCGGCGCTCCTCGATGGAGGTTTCTTTGGGAATCCCGATGTTCATGCTTCTCTCCTTTCATGGATATGGCTGTCCGGCGCGAAGCGTGGCACCGCACGCCGAAGCCCAGCGGTGACGCGACGGCTGCTTTTGCCCTAACCCGGGCCACCCTGGCCGCTGCCGACGGGCCGGTTCGACATTCATCACCCGCGCGGCCTTGCCGGCAACCAGCCGGCAATCTTGTTCGACGCCTGATGCAGAACGTCGCGCAGCTCTTCGAAAGTGTCACACTGCTCTGCCCACTCTCGTGCCACCCTGCCCGAGGCCGATTTATCATCGTGACAACAGCCTGGTGTGAAATTTATTTCATACTCCAGCGAGCCACTCCTGAAATGGCAAAGGTGGCGAGTGAGCAAACCGCAAATTGCCAATCTTCAAGAAGTATGCCGCTATTGCAGCAGCAGGGAGAGGAAAAAACATTGGGAAAACAGACGCTTGAACCGGTGACCGCCCGCCCAAGCTTGGTCGTTTTCCCACAATTGCAAATTCACCCGTCTTTTTTCGCAAGCCCGGCAATCTGCAGGATGGTAATGCAAAAATGAGAAAAGTACAGCTTTTTTCTTCCCGCAAATGAGAAAGCCCGCCCGGCCGCATTTGATGCCTGCGGCATAATTCCCAACTAATCAAGCGCAAAAATCCTCCCGGCATGCTGGCCCAATGCTTGCGAAAGCTGTATTGCAAAATACAGGATTGACAATTTAACGGCCGGCTAGCCGGCGAGTTCTTGCATCCCATGTCCAGTCTGAACCTCGACACGGAGTCCCGCTTCAAAATCCGGCAGGTGGCCGCACAACTCGGTATTGCGGTGGAGACCATCCGCATGTACGAGCGCGCGGGACTGCTTCTGCCGCGGCGCACCGCCAGCGGACAGCGCGTGTTCAGCGAGGCCGACATACACTGGATCGCCTGCCTCCGCCGGTTGCTCACCGAGCGCGGTCTCAACCTCGAGGGCATTCGTCGCATGCTGGCATTGCTGCCCTGCTGGCAGATCAAGCCGTGCAGCGAAATCGAGAGGAACAACTGTCCGGCATATTTGAACGCCATGCAGCCGTGTTGGATGGTCAAGCCGCAGGTGGCGGGTGCCTGCCGGACACTCCCCTGCCACGATTGCAACGTGTACAAAAGCGCGCAGCATTGCGACAATCTCAAGGCGCTCCTGCGCCGGTACATGGCGCCCTGCCAGCAATGAAACTGGCATGGCGGGGCAGCGGTCAGCCGGCGATGTTGACTCGATTAAAACGCCGCACAGACATCCTGCTGTCTGCGCCGCAGCAGGTTCACACTCACGATAGCTTTTCGGGAGGATCATGGACGCGGTGACTTCAGATGATGGAGGTGTGGTGATGAAAGACAAAATGATGGGATCAGTCGTGCCGGCTTCGCTGCGGACAACCGGCAGTGTCGCCCGGGCAACCATAGGTTGCTTCGCGCACGGTTACGGCATCAAGTGCAAGGCGCTCGCCGGTGCCGGTGTCGCATTGCCGTCCGGCAGCATCAGCCCGGCCACCAAGCACCGCGAAATCAGCTTCACACTTCTGCACGGCTTCGCCAAGCGCATCAGCGGGCCGAACCCATTGGAGGGTGCAGGCCGGCAAACCATCACACTGCAAATGAACCAATGGGAATTTGAAATCGGATATTCGTTCTGAATTTGACGGGGGCAAAGCGTCACGCCTATCTCTCAGAGCGCGCGGCATTTTGTCCCCACCCACAGCAAGGGATTGAGCCATGTCCTCCAAGCTTTCACGACGTGACTTCATCAAGATCAGCGGACTGGGTCTGGGCGCCGCGGCAGCAGGCGGCGGTGCACTCAAAGCCCTTTTCGAGGCCAACCGGCACGACATGCCCACCGTCCCGGCGCTCACCGGTTTCAGGAACGGCCCGGTGACGCTGACGCCCACGGTCTGCGAGATCTGTTTCTGGCAGTGCGCCGGCTGGGTGCATACGGTCAACGGCCAGCCGTGGAAGATCACCGGCAATCCGGCGGATCCCAATTGCAACGGCCGGCTTTGCCCGCGCGGCACCGGCGGTCTGGGCGCCTATCTTGATGCAGACCGCCTGCGCACGCCGCTGATTCGCACAGAAGTGCGCGGCCGGCAGAAGTTTCGTGAAGCCTCGTGGGAGGAGGCTTTCGCCTATATCGCCGACAAGATGAAAAAGATCGCCGCCGAGCATGGCCCGGAGTGCCTCGCGCTGTTCACGCACGGCTCCGGCGGTGCCTACTTCAAACACTTGCTGCGTGCCTTTGGTTCGGATAACGTGGCAGCGCCTTCCTATGCCCAGTGCCGCGGGCCGCGCGAAGAGGCCTACATGCTCACCTTTGGCGATGAGATCGGCTCGCCCGAGCGCACCGACATGCAAAACACCAGGTGCCTGGTGTTGATCGGCAGCCACCTGGGCGAAAACATGCACAACACCCAGGTGCAGGAATTTGCGGAGGCGGTGGCCAACGGCGCCACGGTGATCACCGTCGACCCGCGCTTCTCGGTGGCGGCCAGCAAGTCCAAATACTGGCTGCCGATTCGCCCCGCCACTGACACCGCGCTGCTGCTGGCGTGGATTCACGTCATCATCGAGGAGGAGCTCTACGACAGGGAGTATGTGGAAAAATACACGGTGGGCTTCGCCGAGCTGAAGGCGGCGGTGCAACACAACACGCCGGAGTGGGCCCACCCCATCACCACCATCCCGCCGGAGGTCATTCGTCAGACCGCGCGCGAGATGGCACGCCATCGCCCGGCAACCCTGGTGCATCCCGGCCGCCATGTGACCTGGTATGGCGATGACACGCAGCGGGTGCGTGCCGGCGCCATTCTCAATGCGCTGCTCGGCAGTTGGGGCCGTCGCGGCGGTTTCTATTTCCCCAACAAAGCCGAGGTGCCCGCTTATCCGCATCCGCCCTATCCCAGGCCGAAACGCACCTGGCGGGACGCCTTTCCCGACAAATATCCCCTGGCCAACCTCGCGCTGGCCAATGGCATTTGTGAAGCGACCATCCCCTCGGCAACGCGCGATTGCAACTTCAAGGGATGGATCGTGTATGGCACCAATCTCATGCTCACCCTGCCGGAGCCGCAAAAGACCATCACGGCGATTCAGCATCTCGATCTGCTGGTGGTCATTGACATCATGCCGGCGGAGATCACCGGCTGGGCGGACGTGGTGCTGCCGGAATGCTCCTATCTCGAACGTTATGATGACTTGCGCATCCTGCCCGGCCGCGTGCCCAGCATTGCGCTGCGTGCCCCGGCTTTTGCACCGCGCTTCAATTCCAAACCCGCCTGGTGGATGGCGAAGGAGCTGGCCCGCCATCTCGGCCTCGAGGCCTATTTCCCCTGGCAGAATTTTGAAGAATATCTCGAGGCCCGCCTGCGGCCGCTCGGCACCAGCCTGGCGGAGATGAAAAAGAAGGGCGTGCTGGTGCTGGAAAATCAGCGCCAGCCGCTTTACCTCGCCGAGGGTGCGGCACATGTCTTCGACACGCCCAGCGGCAAGATCGAGCTGGCTTCCAGCCAACTTGCGGAAATGGGCTTCGACGCCGTGCCGAAATACCAGCCGCACGAGGAGCCGCCCGAGGGGTATTACCGGTTGATCTATGGCCGCGCCCCGACGCACACATTCGGCCGCACCACCAACAATCCCATACTCGCCGAAACCATGAGCGAGAATGAAGTCTGGGTCAATCCCGTGGTGGCCCGGCGCAACGGCATCCACAACGGCGATTATGTGGTGCTGGTGAATCAGGACGGCGTGCGCAGCAACAAAGTGAAAGCCAAAGTGACCGAGCGCATCCGCCATGACTGTGTTTACCTGGTGCACGGTTTCGGCCACACCGACCGGCGCATGCGCCGCACCTATCTGCGCGGCGCCGATGACACCGGCCTGATGACGCGCGTGAAAATCGATCCCATCATGGGCGGCACCGGCATGCGCGTCAATTTCGTCACCCTTGAAACAGCAAGCACCTGACGCAAGCGAGATCATCCGCAGTCAATCACCGCCCTGTGAAACCTGGAGCCCGATTATGCCCCGCTACGCCATGGTCATTGACACGAAACGCTGCGTCGGCTGCGCGGATTGTGTCGTGGCGTGCAAAACGGAAAACAATGTGCCCGACGGTTTTTGCCGGGACTGGATCGTGCAGGAAGTGCACGGCGCATTTCCCAATTTGCAAATGGAAATTCGCTCCGAGCGCTGCAACCACTGTGAGAACGCACCGTGCGTGCGCTGCTGCCCCACCGGGGCCAGTTACATCGCAGCAGGCGGCATCGTGCTGGTGAATCACGATGAATGCACCGGCTGCAAGGCCTGCATTGCCTCCTGCCCCTATGACGCGCGCTTCGTCCATCCCGAAGGCTACGTGGACAAATGCACATTTTGCATTCACCGGGTGCAGCAGGGGCTCCCGCCCGCGTGCGTGGCGGTGTGCCCGCGAAATGCATGCACTTCGGCGATCTCGATGATCCCAACAGTGAAGTGAGCAAACTGCTGGCGGCGCGGCCGCATCATACCCTGCTGCCGGAAGCGGGCACCCAGCCAAAGGTCTTTTATTTGCGTTGAGGCTGACAGCAGCGTCCCCGGACGCCTGCCGGCAGAAAACTTTCAGCCCGCAACGGGCTGCGACGAACCTTGTTGACAACGGAGCCTCACATGCCCGAACTCGATGTCACCAGCGGCAGAAACATGCACCTGATCCATCCCCATCTCACCATCTGGGGGTGGGAAATTCCGCTCTATTTGTTTCTCGGCGGCCTGGTCGCCGGCATCCTCTTCTTTTCCGCGCTCTACTTCCTGCGCGGCAAGGCCGAGGAGCTGCCGACCGTCGTGCGCGTGACGCCACTGTTTGCCCCGTTCCTGCTCGCCCTGGGTTTGCTGGCTCTCTTTCTCGATCTCGAATACAAGCTGCACGTCTTCCGCTTCTACACCAACATCCGCCTGGAATCGCCGATGTCCTGGGGCTCGTGGACGCTCGCGGTGATTTTCCCCCTGAGCGTGATCTGGGCGGGGATGCATGTGGATCACGTCTTTCCCCGCTGGCGCTGGCCTTGGCCCTGGCTGGAAAAACTGCTGCTCTTCTTCAAACGATATGCGCGTGCCGTGGCCTGGTTGCTGATCGTTTATGCGGCGCTGCTCGGCATGTACACCGGCATCTTGCTCAGTGCCTTCAATGCCCGCCCGTTTTGGAACTCCGCCATCCTCGGGCCCCTGTTCCTGGTTTCCGGTCTGTCAACGGGTTTGGCGCTGAATCTCCTGCTCTCGCACAGGGAAGGAGAAAAACATTTGCTCGGCCGCCTGGACGTGATGGCCATCAGCGTCGAGCTGTTTCTGATCATTCATTTGTTCATGGGATTTCTCGCCTCCACGCAGGTGCATATCGACGCCGCGAAACTTTTCCTGGGCGGCCCCTACACCGCCAGTTTCTGGGTGTTCGTGGTGGGCCTGGGCCTGTTGCTGCCCATGGTGATTGAGCTGCTCGAACTGCGCGGCGAAGTCCTGCCAACCCGCATTCCGGCCCTGCTGGTCTTGTTTGGCGGCTTGCTGCTGCGCTTCATCGTTGTCGAAGCCGGCCAGGTGAGTCATTGGAGCATGGGGATGTAACGCCGGGGCGGGTGCGCAAATCGAACCACACGCTCATGCTGGTGGAAGCCGGCGCGAGGCGGGCATGATAGTAAATCATGCAGAGTCCTGCTCGAGATGAACTGGAAAAGCAATTCATGGAGAAAGCACGATGCCAGAACCCCAAGAGAAATACTGGTCGCCCTATCTCGCCGGCGTGGTGCTCGGCCTGGTGTTGCTGGCGACCTTCGTGATCATGGGCCGCGGTTTGGGCGCCTCCGGCGCGCTGATGCGCGTGACCACTTATGCGGTCGATCAAGTCAGCCCCGGCCTGGTGGACAACAATCCCTACCTGGCGCAGTATGCCGGTGGCAACAAGAACCCCTTGCAGGATTGGCTGGTGTTCGAGGTCATCGGTGTGATCGTCGGCGGCCTGCTCTCCGGCCTGCTGGCCGGGCGGATTCGCTTCCTCACGGATCGCGGTCCGCGCTTCTCCGCCGCCGGGCGGCTGGTGTTCGCCTTTCTTGGCGGCGGTCTGATGGGCTTCGGTGCGCGCCTGGCGCAGGGCTGCACCAGCGGCCAGGCTCTCACCGGCGGTGCCACGCTCGCGTTCGGCAGTTGGGCCTTCATGATGACGATGTTCGCCGCAGCCTATGCCCTCGCCTATTTCGTGCGCCGACAGTGGATATGATTTGAATCGACGGGACGACAAGACGGATGGAAGGAGTCGTTTTATGCCTGCTCCATTTTACCCACAAGCGTTGTTCAGCGGTATCCACCCGGTGAACCCATCTTGAAGCTTGCCACAGTAAGAGATATTTTTGAACTTTTTTCAGCGCGCACTTTTGTGGCGACCAGCCGGAAATGGCAACCGAATGGCAATTCAGATAACGGCCC
>JAPDPX010000008.1:300000-392951 GCA_034506255.1 candidate division KSB1 bacterium
CTGCACTTTGTTTATGATACGGTGCTTTCGAACTCCAGTAGGTATTGGTATATCCTTACCAACAACTTGACTTCCAACGGCTACTGGGATTCGCAAACCGTTGCTGATGGCGTTTATAATCTTTGTTATTGGGCCGCAGACGTGCGGTTCAACTATCGCGATACCTGCTTTGCCATAAAAGTCGCCAACCACCCCCTCACTCCAATCATTCAAGGTGCAATCGAGGGCGAAGAGCAAGTGGAATTGACCTTCGGCGGCGCCGGCGCCACCAGCTATCGCATCTACTATGACACCGATACCGGCCCGCCGTATCAAGGCACTGGCGCAGACCAAGGCGCCTCTCCCATCGAAATTGCAGTCGATTCGACGGTCACCAAAACCGTTACGCTCACCGGTTTGAGCAACGGCCAAACCTACTATTTTGCCGTCAAGGGCTACAACAGCAACACCGACGAGGAGAGCAATTATTCTGTCGAAGTCAGCGCCACGCCGAACATCTTTCCACCGCCCACGCCTGAAAATCTCGCGGCCAGCCTCAACAGCGCGGGCTTCGTGCAGCTCATGTGGCAGGAGAATGATTCCTCCACCGCCGAAGCTGCGGGCGTCATTATCTTTCGCAGCCAAACCAGCGGCAGCGGTTTCAGCGCCATTGACAGCGTAGCCACGGAGAGCTTTACCGACTACACGGTTTCACCCAATGTGACTTACTACTACAAAGTGCAAGCCTACAATTCTGCCGGCAACAGCTCGCAAACCGCGCAAGTCAGCCAGCTCGCCGGCTTGAGCGGAACACTCACCGGCAATATTACGTGGAGCACGCCCGGTGCTATTCTTGCCGGCGAGGTCGAGCTGCCCTCGGGCAACAGCATCACCGTGCAAGCCGGCGCGAACATCACCGCGGCCACTGGCGCGGGCGTAGTGATGAAAATCTATGGTGTTTTCAACGTCAACGGCACGGAAGCTTCTCCGGTCACCTTTGACCGCAGCGGCAGCTCGGGCAATTGGATCGGCATTCGTTACAAAGCCAACAGCGAAGGCACGATCAGTTGGGCGACGATTCGTTATGCGCAGAAGGGCGTGTGGGTGGATAATGAAGACAGCATCGTGCTGGAGCATTGCACCATCGAGAATTTTGCCAGCCATGGCGTTTATCTCAACGGCGCCGGAACCACGGTGCAGAACTGTACGATTCGTGATGCTGCCGGCGGGGCGCATGGGGTTTATATCACTGGAACCTGCAATCCCAGCACTTTGAATACGAGCATCAGCAATGCGCCCATTGGCATCATGCGCGATACCGGCTCGCAGGCTTGCGTCACAATTGATGGAAACGACATTTCGAATTGCAGCAATGCCGGCATCAGGTCTTGGGCGCAAACGCCACCATCCGCAACAACAGCATTCACGGTTGCGGCTATGGCATTCGCCTGCAAACCGGATCGAACGCCAGCATTCATGACAACGATATTCACGCCAACACCACCGGTGTTTATTTCGAGCAAAGCCAGCCGAATAATTTAAAGTGGAACAATTTCGGCTACAGCGGCAGTGTGAGCGTTAACAGCAGCGCAAGCGTGTTGATCAACTGGTTGGGAACGGGCAACAACTTCATGGCCTCCAAGTGGAACAACTTTTACAACAACGGCGGCCTGGATATTTCGAACCAGGACAGTGACACGCTGGCAGCAACCGGGCAATATTGGAACAGCCAGAATCTCAGCGGGCCGGTGAACGCGGCTTCGGCGCAAACCAGTCACAATGCCAATGCCGGACCGGGCGGCGACACCGGGAAACCTGTGGTTTCTGAAGAGGGGGGTGACCAGCCTTTGCCGGCGAATTTTACCTTGCAGCAGAATTATCCCAACCCCTTCAATCCTTCGACGCGCATACGATTTGCGCTGCCGGCGCGCGCCGTGGTTTCATCGACTATTTATGATATGAATGGTAGGATCGTCCGGCACTTGATCAGGCAACAAACATATGAACCGGGATGGCCGGAAGCGACGTGGGACGCACGCAACGATGCGGGCGCAGTAGTGGGATCGGGTATTTACTTCTATCGCCTGGCCGGCCGCAATCTGGAATCCAACGAAAGTTTTGTGCAAACGCATCGACTGCCGTTGCTGCGGTGAGCATAACGATCGGGATTTCACGAAAAGGAAACTTGACAATGGAGATTTCATTTCGTTGGTTGCATATCGCGATAGCTCTTTTCTTGCTTGCGTTTACAAAAACAACCACAGCGCAGCAAGTTGTCGTCGATGAGATTCAAATATCACGCCAGCCCCTGCTCAACGATGAGTTTCAATTGCACGCGGAATTCAAGCTGCCGGACTTTGATGGTGTTCCCCTTGAGCAGATAAACATTGACTACGCCGTTTTGGAGCTGGAGGTCCTGGTGAAGACAGCCGCAGAGTCCGATTTCGGCGCGCTTGAAATACTCGCTGCCGGAGAAAACAAATCTGCGCCATTGGCGGGGTTGAACTACAATCTCAATCCTGTTACCGCGCGAATACGCCAGAACCGCACCGGGATTGATCGCGTTGAATTCGATATCACGCAAATCGTGAGAGCGTGGCTCCACCAGGCTGTGCCGAATCACGGGCTGTTGCTGGTATCGCATCGCACGAGAGGTGAAAAGCCTCTGCGGGAAAATCAGGCGGCTTTCCCGCGCGAGCACGCGTCAAAAATCACCATTCACTACACGGTTTTGGCGGAGTGAAGCAGATTCTATAAAAAGTTGAACACGTAAGTTCAAACCAGGATATTCAAAGATCAACTAAAGGACCAGGGCATGCAGCTTGCGGAACGTACTGCGACGCCGTTTATGTTGTCCACGGCAACCTTCAACAAGGTCAATGATATTCTGCGCGATTTGATCGTCAGCACGCGCGCCGAGTTCGCACTGTTCTGCGATCTCAACGGCAATCCCATCACCCATCATGGCAAAAACATCACGGTGGATTTGGGCGGCTTTGCCGCGCTCACCGCCGGCGACTTTTCCGCCATGCGCGAGATGGCCAGGGTGATCGGTGAAAAAGAGGGCTTCAAATTCATCTTTCAGGAGGGGGAGCGCCGCAACATCTATCTCTGCAATGTCGGCTTCAACTTCCTGCTTGCCATCATCTTCGAAAAGACGGTGGCGCTCGGCCTGGTGCGCATCTTCGCCAACAAAGCCGTCGAGGCGTTGAAACAGGCGCTCGCCCAGGCGCAGGAGGCGGAAAAGAAAACCACTGAAGTGCTCGATGCCGAGTTCGGGTTGTTGCTCGGCAAGGAACTGGACAAGTCCTTCAATCTCTAACGCACCGCAGCGCGCCAAGACACAGGAAGGTTATGTTCGTCAATTGGGCATTTCAAGAAATCAATCTCAAGATTGTTTATTACGGCCCCGGCCTGAGCGGCAAGACCACCAATCTCGAGTACATCTACCACAAGATCGATCCCTCCCTGCGCGGCGAGCTGATCACTCTGAAGACGCGGGAAGAGCGCACGCTGTATTTCGACTTCCTGCAGCTCGAAGTGGGCCGTATCAAGGGCATGAAGCCCAAATTCAACCTCTACACCATTCCCGGCCAGGTGTACTACGCCTACAGCCGCAAAATCATTCTGCGCGGTGTCGATGGCATTGTGTTCGTTGCCGATTCCCAACCCGACCGCATGACGGAAAATCTCGATGCGTTGATGGACCTCGAACAGAACCTCATCGAAGACGGCATGACCCTCGAGGATTTTCCCTGGGTGTTGCAATACAACAAACGCGATTTGCCCCGCGCCCTGCCGCTCGCCGAGATGAATGCCAAATTGAACTTTCACCGCGTGCCGGCGATCGAAGCCGTGGCCTCACGCGGCCAGGGCGTGCTGGAAACGCTCAAGCTGGCGATTCAGGGGGTCGTCAGTCACACCCAGAAAGTGATCTGATGCCACGGCTGCCGGCGGCGGTTGTGGCCAGCCGGCATGTTGCATGCGAGTCGTGCCGCGCCCGACTCAGGAAGAGCACTGTCAAACCGTTGCCACCGGCAACTGAAAGGAAAGAGGCCATGTATCCCGATACCGACACCCTCACCATGACCGAGGCCCCGGAATTTACCAATGCGCCGGCGAAAGCGCCGCAGTTTTCCATTGAACAGAAGATGGCCAGCATTGTGACGCTGGGTAATTACGAAGCCGCGCTGCTGTTCAGTGAAGAAGGCCTGCCGATTGCACAGGCGATCAGCCACGCAGGGCCGGAGACCAACGCCGATCGCATTGCCGAAATGGCGATCACTTTGCAGGAGGTGAGCCGCATGGCTGCCACGGTTGGCGGGATTTCCCGGCTGCGCGAAGTCGCGATCGAGGGGGACAACCATCGCCGCATCGTGTTTCGGTTTTTCCGGGCGTTTGAGCAGGCTGTCGTGCTGGCGGTGGTGGTGCCACCGGGGAAGCCCTATAAACAGAAGACCAACGAGCTGGAGAAGTTGATATTGGGGGAATCCTTCTGATCGCCGGGTCACCCTCCCGGCACAATCAGGGAAGCAGATTGAACACAAAGCCCCGGCATTGCCGCCGGGGCTTTGCATTTTATGAGATCAGCCCCGGCTACTTCACCACACCCAGACCGGCAAAATAGGTTTTGAAGGCCGAGGCCTCGAGGGCAAACGTACCGTCGATGGCCGTGAGATTGATCGGCCGCCACCAACTGATATCATACAACCACACCGTGTCATTCAACGTTTGCACCGTGGCTTCGGTATAGCCCCAGGGATTGCGCAGAATGATATATTTGCGATCGTTGCGATATGCCCATCCCAGGATGGTGTAACAGTGTGACGCCACAATGTTGGCATCGCTATAGATGATTTTTTTCTCGCTGGCCTCGCCACTGGAGTACGTCCAGGCCGTCATCGGATTGAAGGTGCGATAGCTCAGCGAATTGGCGCGCACCAGGTTCCACAGATCGTCGGCGGAGAAGCTCGGGGTGTCATAGTAGAAGCGCCGGCCGCCGGTGAGCTGGGCGGTCGCCCACACGCAGTCTCCCCACGCCGTGGCCGTAATATCGGGATGGTCGCCGGTGATGCCGGTTTTGAGCTTGGCATAGGCCTTTTCATAGACGGCCGGCCAAATTTCCCCGCTCTCGCTCGAGCGGCAATAGATGAAATTGCCATTGCTCAGCGGGACGGCGTCCGTGACCTCGATCTCCCGGTCGAGCTGACCGCCGCTGTCCGGCTTGTAGAAGCGGATCATGTTGAGGAAGCGCTCCTGTGTCGTGCCCACGGCGCGGGTGAGATGCGTGATGCGATAAGGCATGGCCCACGCCACCGCCGACAGGGCGGCGATGTAGTAACAATTGGCCACTGCCCCCTGAACCGGGTCGAAAAACTCCGCGGCTTCGTTGAAAAACCGGCCGGCGTCGCCCCAGGTGCCGTTGGGCGGCGTCCAATCCTTGCTCTGTCCCACGCTTTGAGGGTCAAAGGCGATCGTCGCCACGATGTCTTTGGTGAGCACACGCGCCAGGCGCTGCCACCGTTCCTTGTCAGGCAACCGCAGCCGCAGCATGATCTGGTGCTGCCCCACCAGCTCGGCGCGTTGCACCGCTATCCTGCCAATCTCATTGGTGTCAAAGTGCGGCCCCAGATCCGCGAGCGTCTTGATGGCCGACAAATCCGGCTCCAGGGGATGTTCGAGATCGTTGAGATCGACTCGTACCTCGATATCCAGCAGGGGAGAACGCACCGGCTGGAGTTGCAGATTGGCATCCAAACGCAAGCCGGTATAGAGCGGCCCCTCGAATTTGGGATCGAACAACTCCTCGTAGGGGGTTTGCAGGATATCCTCCAACAACCGTTGCGTGTCGGGGATCTCCCGCCACGGGATTTTGCGGCCAACCACCAACTCGGCCAGCGCGTAGGGATTGATGACCGCTGCATTTTGCGCCATCCCCGCACCGGTTGCCTTTGCTTCTTTGCGAGTCATGCGGAATCTTCCTGGGATTTGATGAGAACCTTCCGGGATTGATCAAGAAATGTAATGCCTCAGCCCCCGTGTGGGGGGCGCAGCGCAGACATTTTGTCTGCAGGCAGGGATGCTTGCACCACTTCCTAGACGTCAGTGAAGGGTTGCCGGTAAATTTGTCCTGCAATCTGAGAGATGCAATCCATCCGGGTTTTGTCTTGGAATTTTTTGTGCAGGAATAGAAAGCAGGGTTTTGGCAGCTTTGCCTGCATCTGTTTGTTGCGGGATGGCTTGTTTTATTCCACCGGCATGCGTTTCGGCATGATACGTTGTCCTATTTGACACAGGCCAGTGCGTGGAATCGTACATGTCAAGTGCAGCAAACAGCAATGCTATGATTTTGATTAATCGAGGCAAAATGCTGCGACGGAGGCGCCTCCGGGGCTGGCATGTCGGTTGCTCAGGCGAAAGACAACAACTGACTGCACTCATGCCATGTGCGCGCGCCAACCGCCGTCCTGCTCGCAGGAGAGAAAGAGAGCAGCGGCGGCCGGAGCGAGTGCCGGCGAAAGAGCTTCACCCCTTCGCTTTCTGTGCCGGACGTGAGTGCCTGTTTATTCATTCGTCAGCCAGAATCCGGACGTTGCCATTGTCTCAAGGAGGTTACCATGAGCAACATCAAGCCGTTTCTGCTCGCGCTCATTGGCGCTGCACTGCTCTTTGGACAACTGCACACTCCTGCACACGGACAGCAGAAGGAGCCAGTGCTTTCCGCCGCGGTGCAGAGTGAAGCGCCGCAGGGCGCAGTCGCGGCCGCCAATCAGGCAACCGCTGCAACCCCCGCCGCCGCGCAAACGGAAGGCGCGCCACTGGGGAAATTGCGGGCGGACAAAGTGACGTCGTTTTTCGTGCGGGACAATGACAGCAACCGCATTCAGCTTTCGATGCTGGTGGCTTACCGGGCGGAGCTGACGAAAGCGGTGCGGGAAATCATCGGGCAAAAAGTGACGCCGCTGGTGTTTTCCGTCTCGACGCTGCCCAACCGCATCGTGAGCTTTGATCCGGCGCAATTGCGTTTCGAGCAAAACGGCCGGCAATGGGCGCCCACCTCCGGCCCGAAAAGCGCGGAGATCCTGCCGCTGGAAGAGAACGGTGTGTTCGGCGGCAAAGTGACGGACGGTGAAGTGCACCAGGGTGTGGTGCTGCTGCCGTCCTGGTTTGATCCGCAACGTCCCATCACCCTGCGCTACGGCGACTTCCATTATCTCGCGAGATTCGCACAATTGGAACAATAGCAGACTCCTCCTCATCTCTTTATCCTTCTTCGGGCAACACCGCCGGCTCGGCATGAGCAGGCAGTGGACGGCGCGCAGTTCATCAGCCGTCTGCGCGAAGAAAACTATGCAGGCGATCCCCTCCTCCGGTCTTGTTTCGTGGAGGAGGGGATTTTCATTTTCCGGCCGGACAGCGGAGCGTTGTCGTGCCGGGGCACACCCCGGCACGAATGCCCGCGACCGCCGTGCACCGCGCGGGCGGCCGAACTCTAATCTTGCATTTCGGCGGGTGAATGCCTATATTTTCGCCGCTTTGAGAAAGCGCCAGAGTGGTGAAATTGGTAGACACGCCAGATTTAGGATCTGGTGCCGCAAGGCGTATGGGTTCGAGTCCCTTCTCTGGCACTTGCAGACCCCACGATCAAGGTGATCGCGGGGCATTTTTAACTATAGCCACAGTGATGTGAGGAGCCGGCCTTGGATGTTCAAATCTCAAACGGCGACAAGTGGAAGCGCCATCTGGAAATCAGTCTCACCTCCACCGAATTCAAACCGCATGTTGAAAAAACGCTGCGTGCCTTTCAAAAACAGGTCCGGCTCGACGGTTTTCGCCCCGGCAAAGTGCCGATGCCTCTCGTCGAAAAGTTGTTTCGTGATGAAGCCAAGCGCAAAACCATAGAAGAGCTGGTGCCGCATTTGCTCGCCGATGTGCGCACGCAACATCACTTGCGCACCGTCGGGCCGGCGCAGCTCGACGAGGTGAAATATGATGAGAACAGCGGTTTGAAGCTGCGCGCCACCGTTGAAGTGGAACCGGTGGCCGAGTTGAAGACATACAGTGGCTTCCGGCTCGATCAGGTGATTTACGAAGTCACGGATGAGGATGTGGAGGAGGTGCTCGCCCGGCTGCGGGAGCAGCACAGTTGGCTGGAAAGCGTGGAGAGCGGGGCCCAGCCCGGCCATTTGGTGACGGCCGACATTCAGGTAACCGACGTCGGTGGCGTGCCGTTGATCGGGCGGCATTACAAGGACCAGCGCCTGCGCATCGCCGCGCCCGGTGAGGACGAGGACGATTTCACGCCGCAATTGATCGGCGTCAAGCCGGAGGAAACGCGCCTGGTGCGGACCACGGTGACGGGTGCCGACGGCACGCCGCAGGAAAAGTACTACCAGGTCACCGTCAGGGAAGTGGCGGAAGTGAAACTGCCGGAGCTGGATGATGAGCTGGCGCGCACGGTGGGCAATTATGAGACGCTCGCCGATTTGCGGCAGGCCATCGCGGAGGACCTGCGCGCCCAGGCGGAGCGGCGCAGCCGGGAGGAATTGCACGACGCGCTCATCGAAGAGATGCTCAAGCACAACCCGTTGGAATTGCCGGAAGGCATGCTGGCTGCCTATACCAATGCCTATTTCGAAAGTCTCCAGGAGACCCTCAAGAACGTGCAAGGCCTCCGGGAGGAGGATTTGCGGGAGGAGGCGCACAAGCGCACGACGCGTTATCTCAAATGGCGCTATCTGCGCGAGCAAGTGGCGGAGATCGAGCATCTGCTCGTCACCGAAGACGACATGCGCGCACACCTCGCCGCCGTGGCCGCGGCACGCAATGAAGACCCGCAGCGCCTGATCAACAAAACGCTCAATGATGAGAAGCAGCGCGAGGATTTGCGCGACCAACTCGAAAATTACAAAGTGCTCACCTTCCTGGCGGGCAGGATGAAGATAGAGCAACGGCGCGTGCCCTACAAAGATCGCAACAAGTCCAGGATCATTACCGCTTAACCCGAGAGATCATTCGACGAAAGGACGGAGTTATGGGTCTGGTTCCAATGGTGGTCGAACAAACGGGGCGTGGCGAACGCGCTTATGATATTTTCTCCCGTTTGCTGAAGGAGCGCATCGTTTTTCTCGGCACCGCCATCGATGATACCATCGCGAGTCTGACGATCGCGCAATTGCTCTTTTTGGAGGCCGAGGATCCGGAGAAGGATATTTTCATTTACATCAACAGCCCGGGCGGCAGTGTGTCCGCCGGGCTGGCGATTTACGACACCATGCAATACATCAAACCGGCGGTCAACACCATCTGCATGGGAATGGCGGCCAGCATGGGTGCCGTGCTGCTGGCGGCCGGCACCAAGGGCAAACGCTTCGCCCTGCCGCATGCCCGCATCATGATTCACCAGCCCTGGGGCGGCTTCCAGGGCCAGGCGGCGGATATTGCCATTCAGGCCACCGAAATCCTCAAGACGCGGGAGCGCATCAACAAAATTCTCGCCGAGCACACCGGCCAGGAGCTCACCCGCATCGAGAAAGATTCCGACCGTGATTTCTTCATGTCTGCCGAGGAGGCCGCACAATATGGCATCATCGATGAGATCATGACCCGCAAGGGCATCAGCAAGAGAAAGTAGGCAACCATGGCGGACTTTGGCAAACGCGACCGGCTGTTCATTTGCTCCTTTTGCGGCAAAAATTCGAATCAGGTGGATTGCATCGTCACCGGCCCCGACGTGTACATCTGCAACGAATGCGTGCGCAACGCCAGTGAGATCATCCGCGATGACATGCAGCGCCGTGCCGTGCCGTTCTACGGCCGCATTCCCACGCCCGAGGAGATCAAGCGCGAGCTGGATGATTACGTGATCGGACAGGATCGCGCCAAGATGTCGCTGGCGGTGGCGGTTTACAACCACTACAAGCGCATCGAAACCCCGGCCAACCTGGAGGACGTGGAGCTGGAAAAGAGCAATATTCTGCTGGTCGGGCCGACCGGCACCGGCAAGACCCTGCTGGCACAGACGCTCGCGCGCTTCCTGCAGGTGCCCTTCACCATCGCGGATGCCACCACCCTCACCGAAGCCGGTTACGTCGGCGAGGATGTGGAGAACATTCTGGTGCGGCTGCTGCAGGCCGCCGATTACGATCTCGAGCGCGCCGAAAAAGGCATCGTCTACATCGACGAAATCGACAAAATCTCGCGCAAAGACGGCAACCCGAGCATCACCCGTGACGTGTCGGGCGAGGGGGTGCAGCAGGCGCTGCTGAAGCTGCTGGAGGGCACCGTGGCGGCGGTGCCACCCAAGGGCGGGCGCAAGCATCCCGAACAAAATCTCATCAACATCAACACCCGCAACATCCTTTTCATTTGCGGCGGGGCGTTCGAGAATCTCGACAAAATCATCGCGCGCCGCATCGGCAAAAAGGAGATCGGCTTCGGCTCCGATCCCAAAAGCCAGTCGGAAAAATCCATCGGCGAGCTGTTTATGAAAGTCGAGCCGGAGGATTTGCTGAAGTTCGGCCTGATTCCCGAGTTGATCGGCCGGCTGCCGGTGATCGCCGCACTCAGCGAGCTCAATGAAGCCGCATTGATGGAGATTCTGGTCAGGCCCAGGAACGCGCTCACCAAGCAATACCGCCGTCTGCTGCACATGGACGGGGTGGAACTCAATTTCGAGGACGAGGCCTTGCGCGCCATCGTGCAGCGGGCGATCAAACGCGGCACCGGTGCGCGCGGCCTGCGGTCCGTCATGGAAGAAATCATGCTGGAGGTGATGTACAAAATCCCCAGCATGCCGGAAGTGAAAACCTGCACGATTACCAGGGAGTGTATTGTTGAGGGCAAGCCTCCGCTTTACACTTATGAGAAGATGAAAAAGAGCGCGTGACGCGCCCCCAAACGGGGGAATCCCAATTGCCCATGCCAAAAGATCCGCGTGATAGTATCCCGGTGGAAGCTTTTCATCGCCTGCCTGTTCTGCCGCTGAAGGAAGTCGTCTTTTTTCCGCACATGCTGTTTCCCCTGCTGATCGGCCGCGAGTCCTCGCTGCGTGCCGTGCAGGAGGCCATGCTGTTGCACAAGCTGCTGCTGGTGACGGCGCAAAAGGACATGACGCTGGAAGAGCCCGGCAAGGAGGACTTGTACCGCACCGGCGTGGTGGGACGCATCCTGCAGTTGCTGCGGCTGCCCAACGGCCTGGTGAAAGTCCTGGTCGAGGGGCTGACCAAGGCGCGCATCACCCGCTTTCTGCAAACGGAGGATCATCTCGAAGCCCGCGTCGAGCCGCTGGAAGATGCCGGGGAGGACAGCGTCGCGTTGCGCGCCGCCATGCGCCGCGTCAGCAATCTGTTTCGTGATTACGTTCATCTGCACCGTGCGCTTCCCGAGGAAGTGTTGCTGGGCCTGGAAGACATCGACGGCGCCCAGCATCTCGCCGATTTTGTCGCCGCCCACCTGCAGCGGGAATCCCGTGTCAAGCAGCAGATCCTGGAAATGCCCACCGCCTATGATGCGCTGCTGCAACTTGCGGAGCTGCTCGAACATGAAAAGGAAATTCTCACGGCCGAACGCGATCTGGAAGACAAGGTGCGCGGCCGCATGCAGCGCAGCCAGCGCAACTACTGGCTGCAGGAGCAGATGCGCGCCATACAGGAGGAGCTGGGTGAGGAGGTCGAGAGCGACAATGACATCGCCGCGCTGCGCGAGAAGGTGAAGAAATGCGGCATGCCCAGCGAAGCGGAGGAAAAGGCCGGGGAAGAGCTTGAACGTTTGCGCCATACCGCCCCGCTCTCGCCCGAAGCCACCGTCATCCGCAACTACATCGACTGGCTGGTGGCGCTGCCGTGGAACACGCGCACCGAAGACCGCCTTGACATTCCGCAGGCCCGCAAGATTCTCGATGAAGACCATCACGGGCTGGAGCTTCCCAAGAAGCGGATTCTCGAACATCTCGCCGTGTTGAAGCTGGTGCACCAGATGAAAGGCCCGATTCTCTGCCTGGTCGGGCCGCCGGGGGTGGGCAAGACTTCCCTGGCCAAATCCATCGCCCGCGCCATGGGGCGGAACTTCGTGCGCGTCTCGCTCGGCGGCGTGCGCGATGAGGCCGAAATCCGTGGCCATCGCCGCACCTACATCGGCTCGATGCCGGGCCGCATCATTCAAAGCATGAAGCGCGCCAAAGCGGTCAACCCGGTTTTCCTGCTCGATGAGATCGACAAGATGAGTTCCGACTTTCACGGCGATCCCGCCGCCGCACTGCTGGAAGTGCTCGATCCCGAGCAGAACCGGACGTTCAACGATCATTATCTCGAAGTCGACTACGATCTCAGCCAGGTGCTGTTCATCACCACCGCCAACGTGCGCAGTCAGATTCCCGAACCGCTGCTTGACCGCATGGAATTGATCGACCTGCCGGGCTATCTCGAGCATGACAAGCTGGAAATTGCGAAGGGGTTTCTGCTGCCCCGGCTGCTGCGCGAACACGGTCTGACGGCCGAACAGCTCCGCTTTTCCGATACCGCCATTCTCAAGATCATCCGCGAATACACCCGCGAGGCCGGTGTGCGCAACCTCGAGCGCGAGCTGGCTTCGATTTGCCGCAAGACCGCCTACGCCCTCACCACCACAGGCGAGACCACACGCCGCGAAATCACGCCGCGCAACCTCGAAGCGGATCTCGGGGTGCCCAAATATCCGCAGCGCCCGCTCACCGAGCCGCGCGCCATCGGCACCGCCACCGGCCTGGCGTGGACGCGCTACGGCGGCGACGTGCTCGATATCGAAGTGAGCCTGATGCCCGGCAAGGGCAATTTGGTGTTGACCGGCAAGCTCGGCGACATCATGAAGGAAAGCGCGCGCGCCGCGCTGTCCTTCATCCGCACCAACGCCGCCCAGCTCGACATCGCGGGCGATTTTTGGAAGGAATTCGATATTCACATTCATATTCCCGAAGGCTCGATTCCCAAAGACGGGCCGTCGGCCGGGATTACGCTGGTGGCGGCGCTGGTTTCGGCGCTCACCGGCCGGCCGGTGCGCCGGGACATCGCACTCACCGGCGAGATCACTTTGCGGGGTGGCGTGCTGGGGATTGGGGGATTGAATGAGAAGATGCTCGCCGCCCAGCGGCTCGGCATCAAGCGTGTCATCATCCCGCAGGAAAATGCCAAGGATTTGAAAGAGCTGCCCGCGCCGCTGCGCAAGGGCATCACAGTCACCACCGTCAAGCACGTGGCGGAGGTGCTCAAGATCGTCTTGTGTGAAAAAGAGCCGGGCACTCCTGCCGGCGCCAAAGAGGCCGGCCGGGCCTCTGCCAGAGTCAGGAAGCGCCGTAAAGCCGTGCCTGCGCCGGCCGTCGTGATCCATTGAAATCCCGCAACCCGGCATGGTTGGCATCGCCTGCTGCCGGGCTCACCCTGGCCCGGAGTCGCCGGCGCCAGGCTGCGTGGGCAGAAGGTTTGCCGGCGGCAGGCCGGTTTCCCTGTGGCGCAAACGGTTGCCATGAAAATCGCTGCCGCGGAGTTCGTCATCAGCGCTGCTCAGCCGGCGCAATTTCCCCGAGATGATTTGCCCCAGATCGCCTTCTGCGGCCGTTCCAACGTGGGAAAATCGAGCCTGATCAACTCACTCGTGGGCCGCCGGAATCTCGCGCACACCAGCAGCACGCCCGGCAAAACGCGCCAGCTCAATTTCTATCGTCTCCTGCCCGCGGGAACCAAAGCAAAGCCATTTTATTTCGTCGATCTGCCCGGCTATGGCTACGCCAAAGTCTCGCACGCCGAGCGCGAGAGCTGGCGCCGCTTGATCGAGGGCTATTTCAAGCAGACGCGCACGCTGTGCGCCGCCGTTGCTCTCCTGGACTGCCGGCATGGCGCGCTCGCCAGCGACCAGGAGTTGCTGCAATGGCTGGCGGCACTGCAGGTGCCGGTGATTGTCGCGGCGACCAAAGCCGACAAACTTTCGAATAACCAGCGCACCGTGCAGCAGCGGGAGCTGGCAGCCGCCCTCGCGCCCATGGCGGTGCAACAAGTGCTGCTCTATTCCGCAGTGACGCATTTCGGCCGCAAGGAATTGTGGCAGGCCCTCGCGCAGACATTACCCGGCAGGACGCCGGGGTAAGGGTATCGCACAGCCCCCGCTTCTGACCGACCCAACAGCGGAACCACAAACGACTCATCAACTGCTAGCCCTTGAATTCGCCCATGCGCTCCCGACTTTTCACCCCCGGCCCGACGGAAATTCCCGAGGCCGTCCGCCTGGCTGCCGCCGCCCGGTTTCCCTACCATCGCGGCCCGGAGTTCAAAAAACTCTTTCAAGAAGTCCAGGCGGGCTTGCAATATTTCTTTCAAACCAAACAGCAGGTGCTTTTGCTGACCGCCTCCGGCACCGGCGGCATGGAGGCCTGTGTGAGCAACCTGTTCAGCGCGGGGGAAACGGTGCTGGTGCTGGCGGGGGGCAAATTTGGCGAGCGCTGGGCGGAGCTGGGTCGCGCCTTTGGCTTGCAGGTCATGGTGATGGAAGTGCCGTGGGGGCAGCCGGTGGATTACACCGCCCTTGAAAATCTCGTCAAGACGACACCGCACTTGTGCGGCGTTTTTTGCACACACAGCGAGACCTCCACCGGCAGCTTGACCGACGTCCAGCGCGTGGCGGCAATCGTGCGCCGGCACTCCGGCGCCCTGATCATTGTCGATGGCGTCACCGCGGTGGGCGTGCTGCCGTTTTACTTTGATGAATGGCAGATTGACGCCTGCGTTTCCGGCTCGCAAAAAGGCGCGATGGCACCGCCCGGCCTGGCTTTTGTCGCGCTCAGCGAGCGGGCCTGGCAAAAGCACAGCCGCAGCACGCTGCCGCGCTTTTATTTCGATTTCACCACGGCACGCCAGGCCGCGCAGGAGCAGGGCACTTCCTGGACGCCCGCCATCACGGCGATCGTCAGCCTGGCCGAGTCGTTGCGCCGCATTCAGACCAATTCTCTGGAGTTTTATTGGAAGCACTATGCGCGCCTGGCCACGGCTTTCCGTGCCGGGGTGCAGGCCTTGGGGCTCGCCCTCTTCCCCACAGTTCCGTCGAATGCCTTGACGGCGGTGACGGTCCCCGCCGGTGTGGAGGGCAAGACGCTGGTGAGCCGGTTGCGCGAGGGCTATGGCGTGACGGTGGCTGGTGGCCAGGGCCAGCTGAAGGGCAAAATCTTTCGCGTCTCCCACATGGGCGATTATGATCACCTCGACCAGATCGGCCTGATGGCTGCCCTGGAAATGGCGCTGGCCGAGGCCGGCTGGCGGTTCGACTGGGGTGCCGGACTGGCGACGATGCAGCACGCCTACAATCAAATGAATTCCGCCCGAAAAGATTGCAATCCCGGTTGAGCCGGGGTTTTGCGAAACGCGGGGTGTTGTGCCCCGGGGAATCTCCTGCAACGGACAAACCCTTGCAGAAGCATTTTCTCAAAAGTTCGTGATTTCAGACGGCGACTTCCTAGCAGCAAAGCAGATCGGGTTGAATCATGGCGCGGATTCTCATCGCGGAAGACGATCGCAACACGCTCTCGGGTTTGGTGCAAATTCTCACGCAGGAGGGTCACGAGGTCACCGGCGTGGAAAGCGGGCGCAAGGCCATGCGCTGCCTGGAGCGGGAGAAGTTCGACATTTTGCTGACCGATCTGAAAATGGCGGAAATCGACGGCATGCAATTGTTCGAGAACAGCCGGGCATTGCATCCCGAGATGAAGACCATCGTGATGACGGCGTTCAGTTCGGTGAAGGACGCGGTGGAGGCGATGAAGCGGGGCGTGTACGAATATTTGACCAAGCCGCTCAATCTCGACGAGCTGTTCGTCATCATCAAAAAAGCCGAGGAGGAGCAGCGCCTGCGCCGGGAAAACGAGGAGCTGCGCGACCGTCTGCAGCAGCAGTACCGCTACGAGGGCATCATCGGCAAAAGCCCGGCGATGCAGCAGGTTTTTCGCACCATCGCCAAAGTCGCCCGCAGCCAGGCCACCGTGTTGATTCGCGGGGAGAGCGGCACGGGCAAGGAACTGGTGGCGCGCGCGATTCACTACAACAGCCCGCGCGCGGCCGGGCCGCTGGTGGAGATCAGTTGCAGCGCCTTCCCGGAAACCCTGCTGGAGAGCGAGCTCTTCGGCTATGAAAAAGGCGCGTTCACCGGCGCCACGGCGCGCAAACTTGGCCGCGTGGAGCTGGCGCATGGCGGTACCATTTTTCTCGATGAAATCGGCGACATCTCCGCCAGTGTGCAGACCAAGCTGCTGCGCCTGCTGCAGGAAAAAGAGATCAGCCGCCTGGGCAGCACCGAATCGATTCGCGTCGATGTGCGCGTCATCACCGCCACCAACCGCGATCTCGAACAGGCGATCCTGAACAGCCAGTTCCGCGAAGATTTGTATTACCGCCTGAATGTCATCCCGATCTTCCTGCCGCCGCTGCGCGAACGCCTGGAAGACGTGCCGCTTTTGATCGACCATTTCATCAAGCAGTACAGCGCCGCCAATCACAAGTCGGTCACCGGCATGTCGGAGGAGGCGTTGCAGATGTGTCTGAACTATCACTGGCCCGGCAACGTGCGCGAGCTGGAGAATGCCATTGAGAACAGCATTGTGCTGGGCGAGGGCGACACCATTCTGCCGGAGCATCTGCCTTTCACCGTCAGCATGCGTGCCCGGCCCTATGCCGGCGCCAATTCCTTCATCGCCAGCGGGCAAACCTACCGCGAGAAGATGGAGGCTGCGGAAAAACTGGTGCTGGAGGATGCCATCCGTCGCGCGGGGGGCAACAAATCCGAAGCGGCCAAGCGCCTGGGCATCAGCCTGCGCACGATGCGCTACAAGATTCACAAGTACAAGCTGTAACCACCCGCCGCTCCCCCAACGCCGTGGCGGTGGAATTTCCCCTGTCGCCGCGTTTTGTTTTTTCCGTCCCGCGCCCGCCGCCATTTCCCGCCTTGCTTCTTTGGGAAAAATTGATTAGTTGTCGCCAGCGTTCCGATCGCCGTCGCTGTTGGACGAGGAAACATACGCGACCAGCGAAAAGGAATGGGGCGTGCCCGGGTGGCCGGCAGCGGCGCATTTGCCGCAGGACAAAGCCATCTAGCTTCCCTTGGCGCAAAGATTGTGGAACCGTGCTCAGCGCAGCGGAGCACTTTGGCAGTCCCGCCGCTGCGCGCGTGGGCGGATGCGGAAACTGGACGAACCGCGGCGGCCTCCCTCCCGTGCGGCAGGGCTGTGAAAAACTCTCATTCCGGAGCCTCTCATGTCACCTCTCAATGCGGGCGTTCTGGTTGCCCGCGTTTTACAGCAGGCTGGTGTGAAAAATCTTTTCACCCTGTGTGGCGGTCACATCGCCCCCATTTATCTCGCGGCGGCCAGGCTGGGGATGCGCGTGATCGACACGCGCCACGAGCAGGCGGCAGCGCATGCCGCGGATGGCTGGGCGCGGCAGACGCGCACCCTGGGGGTGGCGGTGGTCACCGCAGGGCCGGGCGCCACCGATGCCGTCACGGGCGTCGCCAATGCCTTCTTCGCCAACAGCCCGGTGTTGATCCTGGCGGGCGCGGCGCCGGTGAAAGAGTCCGATCGCGGCGCTCTGCAGGAGATGAACCAGCTCGAGCTGTTCAAGCCCATCACCAAATGGGCCCGCCGCGTCACCGATCCCGAGCGCGTGGGTGAATACGTGGCGGCGGCGGTGCGCCAGGCGTTCGCCGGCTTGCCCGGCCCGGTTTATCTCGAATTGCCGGTGGATGTTTTGCTGGCACCGGTCAAACCGGAAGACCTGCAGCGATCCTATCCGCTGTTCACCGCCGAACCGGCTGCCGCTTCCAGCGACGGCGTCATGATCGCCGCCAGTTTGCTCAATGCCGCGCATGCGCCGGTGATCCTGGGTGGCAGCAATGTGTGGTGGGATGAGGCGCACGAGAGCCTCGAACGTTTCGCCGCCAAACTCAATGCCCCTGTTTTTCTCAATGGCCTGGCGCGCGGCTGCCTGGCGCCGTCGCACCCGTTGTTCTTTCAACACGCCCGCAAAGCCGCCTTTCAAAAAGCGGACGTCATCGTTGTGATCGGCACACCGCTCGATTTCCGCCTGGGCTATGGCAGGTTCAATGCCAAAGCCAAAGTCATTTTGATCGACAAAACCGATGCGCATTTCGGCCAAAACCGGCCGCATGACCTCGGCCTGACCGGCAACTTGCATCTCGTGCTGCAGCAGTTGACCGAGACCATTCATCCGGTGGCGCTGCGGCAGGAGTGGTTCGACCATTTGCGCCAGGTCGAGCAAAGCGAACAAGCCGGCCTGGAGAAAATGATGCAAAGCGACAAGCTGCCGATGAACCACTATCGTCTGCTTGCCGAAGTGATGAAGGTCGTGGATGAAAACACCATTGTGGTGGGTGATGGCGGCGATTTTGTGGCCTGTGCCTCGCGCGTCGTGCCGGTGCTGAAACCGGGAAATTGGATGGACCCCGGGCCGTTCGGCTGCCTGGGTGTCGGGCCCGCGTTTGCGCTGGCCGCCAAGCTGGCCAAGCCCGATCACAAAGTTCTGATCCTGCACGGCGACGGCAGCTTCGGCCTCAACGGCATGGAATTCGACACCGCCATTCGGCACAAGCTGCCGATTGTCTCGGTCATCGGCAATGATGCGGGCTGGGGCCAGATTCGCAATCCGCAGGTGGCTTTGCTGGGCGAACAGGCCTCGGTCGCCACCGACCTGGCAGAGACGCATTATGAAAAAGTGGTGGAGGCTCTGGGTGGTTATGGGGAATGGGTGGAAAAGCCGGAAGAGGTCGTGCCGGCGTTGCAGCGGGCATTTTCGGCGGGCGTGGCGGCGTGCCTCAATGTGCGGATCGACCCCGCCACCTTGCGCGGCACAGTCGATTTGATGCGCGGCTTGAGTATTTGAGTTCCAGTCTGCCGGCCGGCCGCCCGGGGGAATCGGGTCTGCTCCCCACGGCGGTCGGCCTCAGCGCCAAAACAAAATTTTCCCTGCCTTGCTGATATTTCCCGCCTGCAGGCGATAGTAATAAACCCCGCGCGCCACCAGGTTGCCGGCCTCATCTCTGCCATTCCAATACACACGATGCCTGCCCCGGGCGTTGTCGCCCTCGAACAGGGTGCGAACGCGCTGGCCGAGCAGATTGAAGATGGCGAGCTCGACCCGCGCCGGTTGCGGCAGAAAGAAAACGATGGCGGTCGAAAAGCGAAAAGGGTTGGGATAACCCGCCGCCAGCTCCAGGCTGCGCAGCGCACGTGTGCCGGCAACTGCCTTGACCTCCGCTGAAGGCGCGCTGTGATGGCCGCGATCATCCACCGCGATCAGGCGGTAAAAGTAGACCTTTCCCGCCGTCACCTCGAGATCCTCATAGCTGGAATCCGACTTGGCAACCCAGGCGAAGGGATGCACCGTGCCGGGAATGGTGTCGCGGCAGACGATATAGCAGCACAGGTCACTTTCCTGGTTGGGCGTCCAATAGAGTTGGATGGCGGCTTGCGGCAGGACGATGTGCGGGGCGGCGCTGAGGCACAAGGCCAGCAGCAGGCGTGAAAGCGTCATGTGAAAGGGGCTTGCCATTCCGTTGACAGTACCGACTTCGGATTGTGAAAAAAGCATCAGAAGATAGCAATCCCGGCCGGAATTGCAAGCCCGACTTCATGTTTTCATTTTTGCAGCAGCATGGCCTGCTGCTGCACAACGTTGCCCACGGTCAGGCGCGCGAAATAGGCGCCCGAGGCCACCGGCCGGCCTCTGGCATCGCGGCCGTTCCAGGTGACGCGATACTCGCCCGGCACTTGTGTGGCCTCAACCAGGGAGGCAACTTCCCGGCCCTGGGCATCATAAACCGCGAGCCGCACCGGCGCCAAAGTCTCGACGTGATAAAGCAGCGTGGTGGCGGGATTGAAGGGGTTGGGATAATTCACCAAAATTTTCGACCGCAGCGGGAGCGCAACATTGCGCTCTGCCACCGCAGTGCGCGGAGAGGCCACCCGTGTGGCGAGTTGCATGGCTGCGGCGATATTGCCCCAGTCATAAACGTGCACCGCCTTGTCGGAGTGCACCGCGTAAAAGGAACCGTTGGGCAGATCGGGCAGGGCGGCCTGGGTCAAAGTCGTGCCGTCCGTCCCCGTGGTCTCGCCGGTAAAGTTGCCCAGCGGGGCCAGGGTGCGGCGGTCAAACACTTCAAACTCCGTGGGGCTGGCGTTTTGGTCGGCAATGATGAGGTAGCCATTGCCGCCGCCCAGATCATACAGCACCATACCCTCCGGATCCATGACGAACAGGCCTTTGCCGAAGCGCTGCTGCAAGTTGCCCTTCAGGTCATAAACCATCACATCGCTGGCTTCGCTTTCATCGCAGAGCAGGACGCGCCGGTGCACCGGGTCGATCAGGATGGATTCCAAAACGCCGGCGGCATTGAAAAAGAAGTCGAGCTGAGCGGTGAGACTTTCTCCGTTGGCGGAGAGGTTGTAAACATAAACGCGATCCGGCGAGGTCCCGGTTTCGGTGATCCAGGCCTGCAACTGGCTGCCCCGCCAATACAGCGCGATGCCGTAGGGCTCTTTCAGCTCTGTGGCGCCAAAGTGGCCCAGGAATTTTTTCGCGGGCAGGGAAAACAGCGAGACGCGATGGTTGTCGCGCTCGACCACAAACAACACATCGGTGGGGGTGTTGTTGAGACGGAGGTTGTAGCCGACGGCAATGCCGTTGGGGTAGCGCAGTTGGCCGGCGGCGGTGCCACTGCTGCCCAGGCGTCCCAGAAATTTTCCAGTGAGGGGATTGTGCAGCAGGACGGTGTTCTCGGTTTTGTCGGTCGTGAACAGCATGGTTTCCGCGGGATTGGGCGCCACCCAGAGTGCCACGGAATCCAGCACACCGTTGCCATCCGGCGGGCGGTCCATTTCACGATGGAGTGTGACGCTCACGGCGCTGGCTGACAGCAGGGCTGCAAGAAACAGTTTTGGCATAGTGGGATCGCGGAGCTGGTTGTGGCGTGGACAGTTTGAGACTGCCGTTTATCTCATCGCCGGCAAAGCGAGCTTCATTGCACCAGGGTCATGCGCCGAACGTCCGTCCAGGTTACAACCCCGCGCTGGCTGACGCGCATGCGGCAGAGATAGGTGCCGGCAGCCAGCGCTTCACCGCTACTGCCACGGCCGTCCCACATGAGGACATGGCGGCCGGCGGGCGTGAGGGTGTCGGTAAGCGTTTTTACTTTCTGGCCGAGCAGATTGAAGATGACGATATTGACTTCCGCGGCTTCCCGCAAATCGAAGGCGATGCGGGTGCCGGTCTGATTGCCGCCCGCACCCCCGGCCGCGGAAAAGGGATTGGGAAAATTTTGATGCAGGGCAAAGCCCGCCGGCGGGCCCAGGGCGATCATCACTTCGGCAGAGTGACGCGCCTGGCCATCCCGGTCGATTTGCACGAGACGATAGGTGTATTCTCCGCTGCCGGCGGTGGTATCCAGATATTCATACTCACCGCTGGTTGCGCCCTCAGGCGCCGCGGCAATGAACGCCAGCTTGCTGAAACTACCGTCGCCGGTTCGGCGCTCCACCTCGAAACCGAGCAGATTGTGCTCCGCCGAGGTGCGCCAGTGCAGGCGGGCGCCGGCCGCGGCCGGCGCCACCGAGAAGGCCAGCAACACCACCGGTGTGGTGGCCCCCAGCTCGAATGCACCCAAATCCGGGTTGGCTCCGACGTAGGGCAACCCGACATCAATTCCGGCATCGCGCGCGGGGCTTGTGGTTTGCAGCTCGAAGTTGCCCTGTGCCGCATTTTTGAAGAGCGGATCGCTGCCGGTGACGTCGCCGCTGCCCTGCCAGTCTTTGGCCGCGGCATTGAACCAGCCGTTGTGATCCACCTGGCCGGCAAACGGCCCGGCGACTGCAACCGCACCGCTTTGGTGAATGAGATTGTTGCGCACCACCGCGTTGCTCACACCTTTGCCCTCGATGCGAAACGAGCTGGCAGAGATGTTGGCAAGCGTATTGTGCAGAATCTCGACATTGGCGACATCATCGAACTTGATGGCATAGTATTGCCGGATGTTGTAGAGCACGTTGCGCAGCAGTCGGATGTTCGCCTGCGATTTGCCGCCCTCACCGCGGAATTCAATGCCGCGCTGGCTGTCGTGGATGAAATTGTTCCTGCCGGTGATGTTGCGGCAACCCTTCTGCGTCACCCACGCCTTGTTCTCGAAGCCGTACATCTCGTTGCCCTCCACCACGCAGCCGTCCACCCCCTTGAAATCGAGCGCGTTTTCACTGTTGCTGCCGAGCGTGGTGTAGAAGATGTTGCCGGAAATGGTGATGTCCGTGGCGTAGTTGGCGATCTCGGTCTTGTCGTCGGCATAGAGTTGAATGCCGTCGCCGCCGCAGTTGAAGATGGTGTTGTTGAGAATGCGCCAGCGCCGGGCGCCGGGATTGAGCACGATGCCGTGGGCATCGCTGCCCGCCTGCCAGACGAAATCACGAATCACGCAATTTTCAATCGTCACCTCGCTGCTGCCCGCGGCACCCTCGATGCCGTCGCGCTTGCCGTTGCGCAGCTCGCAGTTGCGCAGCGTCAGAAAACTGCCGCTGATCTTGATGGCATCGGAAGCATCGCCCTGATGATCGAACACCAAATCACTGATCAACCAGTGGGACTTGCCGGCGTTCAGCATCGTGCCGGTGGCGGCAATCACCGGCTTTTCGCCGGGATAGCCGCGCAACACGATGCGCCGGCCGGCGGTGCCGCTCACCGGCAGCGAAATGGCTTCGTTGTAAATGCCGCCCCGCACCAACAGGGTGTCACCGGGCTGCATGCCCGCCAGTTTGGCAGTGATGCTCTCGCCCGGTTTCACGATGCGCGTGGCCGGCCACAAACTATTGGGCACCAGCAGCGCCAGCAGGCCGGCCAGCAAGACCCCCGCCTGTGCCCGCCGGTGGAAAAACTTTTTGTTCTTCCTGAACATGTCTTGTCCTCGCATGACTCACATGAATCGAACCCGTCTCTGTGCGATGAACTCACCACTCGTCGGCCGCGCCGGCCGCTCAACGGAAGAGCTTCCGGATCACCGGTGAATGCAGTTGGTTGCACAAGGGATTCAACAGCTTCACCAGCTTTTCCTCTTCCAGCGCAAGTTGCAGCTCGCTGGCGTAGGGCATGGGATGGATGGCGATGTGGAGATTGCCTTTCGGCTCGGAATGTGCGATCCAGGAACGATAGGCATAGTGATAGCGTCCAATCCGGCCGTCGGCAAAGTTGCGGGAGAGGCCCACATACAACAACTCCTCACTGTCGATCATCAAGCCGGTGCCGGTGAGAATGGCATAAATGCCGCCCTCCGCAGGCGGCACCCACTCGTCGAAAGAATAAGGCCCGTAAAAGTAACGGCCTCCGATGTTCAGCATGGTTTACTCCAGTCCTGAGTAAAGTGAATGACGCACGAAATTTTTGCCCGGCCGTACCACCGGGGAAACGTTCGCTTGCTGGTACCAGGAAAACGCCGGAACGCGGGCCTCCCGCCTGTCGGCAGACAGGAGGTGCTGCGCGACATTTTCATCCTGATGAGTGGGCAAGCGCACCTGACAATCACCCCAGAGCCTCCCGAAAAGCAGGTGGAAGAGCGGGAGTGAGTGAGAGAGAGTATGAGCAAGAGTATGAGTATTATGAGGGAGCGGAGCTACTGCGTCACCTCATATGTTGCTGCGCCGCCGGGATTGTCCTTGAATTGCAACACCCCGGCTGCACTGGATTTGACATTGAGATAAACCACCCCGTTCTTTTTGATCTTGAGCAGGGTGTCGGCCGTGACGCCGGTGACAATCAGTGCCAACGGCTGCGCGGCATTGACTTCAAAAGTCGCGCTGCTCTGCAGGCCGGGACGCTTGTTGAAGATCACCAGCCGCCGGCCCTCCACCAGCACGCCGGAGCAGGTGGCCGATTCTATGTTTTCCACCGGCGCCATTGCGTGCAGCGTGCGGGCATCACCGAGTTGCATCACGGTCAGGAATTCATTCTCCGCAGAACGGATTTCAAAGCGATAACTGCCCGCCCAGTATGCCCCCCAATCGAGATAAGGCCCGCGCGATTCCAGCGGCCGCCAGTCCGCATCGACGAACCAGTTGCCGGGGCCGCCGATTTTCAGGATTTCCTTGCGCGCCGGCAGCAGCGCTTTCACCAGCATTTTGCCGTGTGCCACGTCGTAGGTGTTGGTCACCGTGATTTCGTCGCCAGCGATCGCCGGCTCGAAGGCGGTGTGCAGCAGGAAGCGCTTCTCCAGTCCGGATTGCACCAGATCGTGCACGATCACGAACTCGTGGTTTTCCGGTCCGCGCAGATAGACGAAGCGGCGGTTGGCGAATGCCGTCTTGCTGCGTTTGGCGTTGGTGTAGGCAGGCGAATAGTCATAGTCGATGAAATCGAAGTCGCCGCTGCTTTCCAGTGCGACGATTTTTCCCACCACGCTGTTGCCCCCGGGCTGGAAGGAGGGGTCGCGCCAGTCGTCGGCCGTGCGGTCTTCACGAAAGCCGAAGTTCATGAAGTTGAAACCGGTGTCGCTTTTTTCCTCGGGATGATACAGCCCGAGAATGTTGTGAAAGAGCGGCTGGCGGAAACTCTTGCCGCGCGGCATATCCTTGTAGTTTTTGCCATTGCCGGAATCGAGCGCGAGGCTGCCGTACTTGTAGATGGTGAAGCTCGACAAATCGAGATGGGCATGCGGCGCATACCAGTATTGCGGCGCCCAAAAAATGATGTGGGTGGACTGCTCCGGATCAAATGAGGATTTCATCACCACCTGGCCCAGGCCGAGCTTGCAGGTGAGCGGCAGATTGATGGCCTGCGGCGGCAGCGGGGTCACGCTTTCACTGTCCCAGATGAAGCGGAAGAAGAGGTAGTGAAAGCGCGGGTCGCCGAAGCCGCCGCGCCGTGTGCCCTCTTCGCCCGTGCCGATCAAGCCCGATTCCGTGATCAGCCATTTGGCCAGGCCGGCCATGCGGGGATCCGCCTCGGCAAGCGCGCCCGCGGAAATCGCGGCCAAACCGCCGAAATCATCCGCCTTCTGCAGGCTGTTGGTGTCGTGGCGCGAGAGGTAGTAGTGGCCCTGCAGCTTGAGCGGCAGGATGTTGTAAAAGATGTAGAGCACGTTGGAGCGCAAAAACTCGGTGGTGAAAAACAGGTTCTGTCCGAGCGCGCTGGAGGCGGCGCCGGCGAGAAAGCTGATGTTGGTCAGGCCCATGAGATAATAGCTCGCGCCCTCACTCCAGCCCGGCCCTTGAAAGATTTTGTCGCCGGTCATCAGCGTGCGTTCGAGAAACACGGCGTTGAAATACTGCAGCATCTCCTCGACTTTGGCGTTGTAGTCCGGGCCGAGATCGTCGCCCCACAACGCCAGCGCGCCAGCGCTGCCGTGATGAATGTAGCCCGTCACCTGATTCGACAGCTTTTGATACGCGCCCGGGTCGGCATCCTTGTCGCGCATTTCATAGAGCTGGATCAAACCCTCCGCCAGGCTGCGCTTCTCCTCCGCGGTGAGCAGCGGAAAAGTCCAGTCATAAGCCACCGCCAGGGCGAGATTGTGGTAGCCGCCCTCCGGGCTTTGCAGAATCGAGGAGACATGCTTGTCACCGCGCCGACTTGCCTTGGCGAGCATGGCCAGCGCGATTGCCTTGCGGCCATACTGCTCCCGCGTGTGGCCGAAGGTGAAGCCCGGCAACTGGCCGGGATCGATCAAATAGAGAAACGCATAGTTCTTGATGTCAATGAACAGGCCGCCGCCCTCTTTTTTCTCCAGCGGCGCGTTGAAGTTGGCATCCATCACCTGCACAAAAGTCTGGAAGCTGTGGCGATGCACCGTCTGCAAACGCTGCCGCAACCTGGGCAGATCTTCGGCGGTGAGGTAAAGCCGCGGATGCACCCTGCGGCCCAACGGGCTGTTGGGGGGTGGCGTGTAATGCGTCAGCGTGGGCCGCTGCAGCGAGGACTGCCGGTGCTTTTCATCGGCGGCGTCGCTCTTGCAGGCGGGCGCCCCTGCCAGCAGCACCGACGCCAGCACTGGCATCAGCCTCTGAAAAAAGTGATGATCGCAAGGCACAGCCGAACTTCTTTCCGTGATGTCAACCGTGAAATGTTAAAGCTTGCTTTTCAAACCGGTAGAAGGCGGCGGTTAGCCCCTCGTTGGCAAAAACGATGCCCGCACCGGAACGTGCGAGTCGAACACAAGCGGGCCCCCGGGAAGAAACGGGAAGCGGAATCAAATCAGATACTTTGGCGGGAGGTGGCAGGGCCCGCCAGCGGGCGGGCGCATGGCAGACAATACCTCGTTTGGGCACCGCATTACAACCTGGTAATTCGCGTCCGTTTGAAAACACCACCGCCCGGCATCCAATCGAGTCGGTCCGAAAATGCAGCCCTCCCGGTTGCACTGGGGGTTGCTGTGAGTGCGGGTGTCGCAGAAACTCGCAGGCTGCTGCAACCGCCGGACGATTGCGGGAGCAGTCGCGCGATGGTACGCGCTGGTGGCAGGATCACTTAATTTTGAAGGCAACGCCGGTCAGCATCGCCCGCTGCAAGCTGTGACTGCAGCGGCCGGCGAAGCAACGCAGGATCACACGCGCCGCCACAGGATCGACTGTTTCCGCAAGATAAAACGCACAAAACCGAAGACGGCGGCAACGTTGCCCATCAGGAAATAAAACGGCATGTAAAGATAGCTGATGCGCAGGCCGAAAAACTCCTGCACATAGCCGAGCACCCCGATCAAATAGAAAGCCGCCTGCAGCCCGAGCATCAGGCGGTAAAGCGGGGCCTCGGCCAGCAGGCAGGCAGGCGGCAGCAGCAGGATGAAAGCCGGACTGATCGTGCGCAACACTTTGTGCGAGATGAACTGCAAGGCCACCAGGCCACGTCGCGGATTGAGCAGGCTGCGCAGCACGTAGATCATTTGAAAGTTGCCGACGTTGATGCGGATGCGGCGCTGAAATTCACCGGGGAGGCTGGTGGATTCGCGCTCGCTCACCACCGCCTCGGGTTCGTAGTGAACACGATAGCCCTGGCGGATGATCTGCATCGGCACGATGAAATCGTCATTGATGGCCTTTTGATCCAGCGGGACGAAGAGCGTGCGGCGAAAGGCGTAAAGCGCACCGTGGGCGCCGATCACGGAATGCACCCGGCTCTCGTACGTTTTGAGAAAGGTCTCATACTTCCAGTAGAGCCGCTCGGTCATGCTGCGCAGCGAGTTGTCGTCGGTCTCGAACATGTACACCCCCGAGACACAACCCACCCGGGGATCGCTGAAGTGGCGCACGAGTTTTTTCAGGGCGTCCGGCTGCAGCAGCCCGGAAGCATCGGAGAGCACGATGATTTCGCCGGGCAAGGTGGGAATGATTTGATTCAATACCTTGGTTTTGCCCTGGCGCCTGGGCAGGGCAATGAAGTGGATCTCGTTTTCGCCGTAGCTGGCGAGCATGGCATTGGTTTGATCGGTCGAGCCGTCCGACACCACGGTGATGCGCAGACGGTCCCTGGGATAGTCGAGATGGAGGGTGTTTTCCACCTTTTCCCGGATGATGTTCTGCTCGTTGTACGCCGGGATCAGAAAATTGACGAACGGCCAGTCGCGATGATTCGTGGCTGGCAGTGTGTTGCCCGGCGCAAACCGCCGCCGCAGCTTTGCCAGCAGATACATCAACAGGGGGTAGCCCAGGTAGGTGTAGGCCAGCATGCCAATGCACAGCCAGACCACGGCTTGCCAGAACAGAGCCATAGACGGTACCAGAATATGTTTGCCAAAGCATGCTCATATCCCGGCCACCGTCCGTCTGGCAGCCGCAGCGCCGGGGCGCTAGAAAATGGAATTGAGTAAGCCGGTAATCACGCCGATGTAAAACAACGGTTGCAGCGGCCGCAGGACCTTGTCCAAAAAGTAACCAAACTTCGAGAGATTGTCGGGCGGCACCACGATAATGTCCCCGTCCGCCAGCGCCAGATCCCGCTCCACTTCCCCCTTCCTGGTGATTTTGTTCAAATCCACCCGGATGATGTTGGGCTTGGCGGCGGTGGAATTGCCGCGAATGAGTTTGATTTTGCCGCGACTCGCACGGATGGTGGGGCTGCCGGCGAGCGTCAGGGCGTCCAGAAGCGACATGTTCTTGCTCAGCAGATATTGTCCCGGCTGGTTGACCTCGCCGAGCACGAACACCCGTCGCGCCTGATAGGAGGTGATCACCACGGTGACTTCGACATCGATGATGAATTCGCTCAACCGCCGGGTCAGTTCGGCGTCGATTTCATCGGCAGTTTTGTTTTCGACGAACACGCTGCCGATGAGGTCGAAGGAGATGCGGCCGTCCGGGCCCACCGGCTCGGTGCGTGCGAAGCTCTCCTGACGCAAGGCCGCGGGCCCGGCGCTGATTTGCAGCACATCGCCCGGACCCACGCGATAGGCCGCTTTGTTCAACGGTTCGGCCATCTGCGCCTGCGGGATGGCACTCTGGGCGAAAGCGCCGATGGCCGCGGTGAGCAGCAGAACAGGAAGCGGGAGGTGTCGTTTCATGATTGGTCCCTTTCCGCACGGGATGAGGTTTTCAGGTGGTGCAGCTTGCTCCACAGGCGGTGATAAGTGTGATTGCCCAGGAAGCGCTTGCCGAATCTGCCCGCGAAGTAGCGGCTGCGCATTTTGAACACATGCCAGGGATCGCCGTGCACGATCCGTTCGAATTCCCGCCGGGAGGTGGTGCCGGTGATGACCCAGCGCGGCAGCAGCGCCGGCCCGGTGCTCGGTCGCGCCGGCCGGCCCGGTATGGAGGTGAAGATCTCGCGATAGCCGTTGGCGCAGGCATAGCGCAGCGTGGCGCGATCATAGCGGCCGCCTGGCAGCGACATGCGCGTCACCTCCCGGCCGAGCATATCTTCCAAAATTTTTTTGGGCAATACGATCTCGGCGTACAGCTCTTCACGGGTCAGACCCTGCAAAAACCGATGCGAATGGGAATGACTGCCGATGGCAATCCCCGCCTGCGCCAGGGCGCGAATCTCAGCCGCTTGCAACATCCCCGATTGTCCAATGGCGGCGGTCACCACAAAGCAGGTGGCGGCCAGTTGCAGTTGCCCGAGCTGTTCCGCCCAGGCCAGCAGGCTGCGGTAGCCGTCATCGAAGGTGAGATGCACCGGTTGTTGCCACTGCGCCAGGAGGTCAAGATGAACCTGGAACTCCTCGGCGGCAACATCATAGGCCGGCTGCCACTCGCGAAAGGCCACGTGTTGCCGGCCTGTCGATATGTTATGATACATCAAAACCATGCAGCATACGGACGGCTAAACAATAACTTAATCTGTCTGTTGGGCTCAACACCGGTCTGCCGGTCAGGAGTTGCTGACGTCCCGGCGGGAGGCGGGGTCGCAATCATCTGGCTGGGCGATGCGGCGATGGCGGCCGGCAATCCTGTCAACCGGGGACATTTCCGCCTTCTTTCATCCTGTCACCGGCGTGCCAGCGCCTGCAGATAAAGTTCCTCCACCTTGCGAATCATCGCCGTTTCGGTGAAATGTTGCTGCACGAATTTCTGTGCGGCTTGCGCCCGGGCGCGCGCCGTGCTGCGATCACGCAAAGTTTCCAGCAGCGCGGTTGCGAGCGCCTGGTGGTCGCCCGCCGGCACCAACAAACCATAGCGCGGCTGCGGAATGATTTCCGGGTTGCCGCCAACAGCCGTGGCCACCACCGGCACGCCGGCAGCCATCGCCTCCAAAAGCGCCATGGAGATGCCCTCCGTTTGCGAGGGCAGGCAGAATACCGTCAGCAACGGCAACAGCTCATGGGCCTGCCGGCGCTGCCCGGCAAAGATGACATGTTCGCGCAGCCCCAGGCGCGCGGCCTGCTGCTGCAACGGTTCCGCCTCCGGCCCCGCGCCCACCAGCAACAAACCGGCCCGTGGAAATTCCTGCCGCACGCGGGTCATCGCCTGCAACAACAGCGGAAAGTTCTTGCGCACTTCCAGCCGGCCGACCGCACCCAGCAGTGGCGAGAAACGCTCGAGGCCAAACTCAGCCACCAACTCGTTCTGGCGTTGCCGGTTGGTGACGAGTGGCAGCCGCAGACCGTTGTGAATGGTGACGACCTTCTCCGCGGGCAGGCAGCATTCCGCGAGCAGGCGGCGGCGCAATTGCTCGGAAACCGCAACGATGCGGCTGGTGTGCGGCGCCAGCACGCGCTCAATGCCGCGGCGCAGACGGTCGTCCACGGTAAAGGTCGAATGCTCGTGTGAGATGCGCACCGGCACACCGGCGAGCAGAGCCGCGAGGCGACCCCAGAAATTGGCGGTAAAAACGTGCGCATGCAGCACGGTGACACGATGGCTGCGCAGGAGCTGCTGCAGGCGCCCGAGCAGTCCCGGGTCAATCCCGGCTTTTTTCTGCAAGGCGATCACCGGAATGCGGCGTGCCTCCAGCTCTGCAGCGAGCACGCCCTTGTGCCGCAGGCAGCAAACCAGCGGCGTAAAGCGCCGGGGATTCAAACCGGAAACGAGATTGACCAGCACGCGCTCGGCCCCGCCCTGATCCAGGTCTTCGATGAGGTGCAGGACGCAGAGCGGGGAGGAGGGCGGTCTTTTTGCTTTTGCACGTGTCATGAATGTGGCCGATTGCAACCAGGGCAGGTGCGGTGTGTGCCTGAAAGCGATCGTCTCGCCGCTCCAACAATTCCTGAAAGTTTCCGCACGGCCCGGCCGTGGAGAATTTTCCAGACAGCCCCTAAAGAACCGGCAGGGCCTCCCTGAACCGGGGCGTCTGCTGTTTGCCCTCGTCCTGCAATCTTTCCATGAACAACTCGACCACCCGCGGCGTGCTGATGCGCTCGTCGAAAAGTTGCTGCACGCGCTGCCGGCCGGCGGCTGCCAGGGAGCGGCGCAGTTCGACATCACGAAAGAGGCGGGTGAGCGCAGCGGCGGCGGCCTCCGGATCATCGGCGGCAACAATCAACCCGGTGCGGCCCGGCTCGATCAGTTCGCCGATGGCATTCAAGGGGGTGGCGATCACGGCCACACCGCTGGCGAGCGCTTCGATGTACACATTGGGAATGCCCCAGTGCAGATAAGGCCGCGGCAGCAGGATGAATACATCCGCCCAGCGCCGCAGCGGCCGCAAGGCTTCCTGGGAAAGATAACCGGACAGCGTGACTTGCTGCTCCAGCCGGTGGCGGCGAATCAGGGATTGCAGCCGCGCCTTCTCCGGGCCTTCCCCCACGATGCGGCACTGCAGAGGCACTCCCGCACCTTTCAACACGGCACAGGCTTCAATGAGCGTGTCGAAGCCTTTGGTGTGATAGAGGGTGCCGATGGAAAGAATGCGCAGAAACGCCGCCGGCCCCTCTTTGTTTTGCGCATCCTCGTGGAAGGCGGCAAGATCGTGGCCGTGATAGATGAGCTTGATGTCGCCGCCCTTTTCCGGCACGAGCTGGGTGAGATGCACCTGGTTGTAAGCGGTGCAGGTCAGAACGAACTCGCTGGCGCGCAGCTTGTTGACCAGCATGGTGTCGTCCTCGTAGATGTCATGGGCATGCGCGGAAAAGCTGTAGCGCAGTCCGGTCAGGCGGTGAATGATCCAGGCTGCGGTCGCCGGAAACGTCGCCCAAAAGCCGTGCACCAGGGTAACGCCACGGTGCTGCGCCAGGCGGGCATAGCACACCGCCTGGGGGAAGAGCAGCAGGTTTTTGAGCAAGGTTTTGGGACGGCGCCGGCTCTCCCAAACCAGCCGCCACAACGTGCGCAGGTAGCGCGCCGGATGGCGTGCAATGAAGTAAAGCTGCGCCAGCCACACCTCCCGGGAAAGCAGGAAGGGCCGGTGAATCAGATGGGGCAGCAGCGCTTCCGCTTGCGGATGCCGCAGGCGCTGGCGTGATTTCTTGATCGAATAAATGTCGAACCGCAAGCCGGCAGCCGCCAATGCCGCCATCTCGCGCAGAATGAAGGTCTCGTCGAAACAGGGAAACTGGGAGAGCAAAAAGGCAACGCGTTGCTTGTTGATGCTGGTCATGGTTGTCACCGGCTACGCTGGCTCAGCCGCGCCGCAGGAGTGCGAGACGGCGGCGCAGGTAAGTCTTGAGGTTTTGGCGAAAGGTGGCATCGATGACCGCCACCAGGGCGAAATAGACGACGATACCCACTGCGGTTTCCGCCAGGAGATCGATCAGCGGGGTTGCGACATGCACACGGACCACCGCGAGATACATGAGCGCGCCCGCGGCCAGATACTTGCTCATCGCCATCCAGGGAAGCTGCAGCCCGAGGAAGCGCTTGGTGTAGAAGGTCACCACGACCGCCATGAACAGATAGCTCGCCAGTTTGGCGATGGCCGCGCCCAAAATTCCCAGCCGCGGGATCAACAGCCAGTTGCCGAGCAGGTTCACCAGCATCGCGCCGGTGAGGATGCCGACCAGCCGCCGGGTTTTCTTCTGGATGTAGTGGCTGGCGGCGAGAATCGGCAGGGCGCCGTTGATCATCAGGCCGACGATGGTCCACGGAATGATGGCACTGCCGGCGACGAATTTTTCCGAGGCCACCACGCGGATGAAGTTGTTGCCGACTGCGGCGCAGCCGAAAATCAGTGGCGCGGCGAAAAGCGCATAAGTGCGCAACGCGCTCTGCAGAAACTTGCGGGTCTCTTCCTTGCCTTTTTTGGCCCAGGTTTGCATGTACACCGGCATGATGGCGCTGGCAAAGGGCAGCACCACAATGTCTTTGAGATAATCGGCCAGATTGTAGGAGGCGCTGTACAGGCCCACCGCAGTGGCGTCGAGGAAAAAGTGAATCAGATAGCGGTCGCTGTAGGCCAGCAGCATTGAAAAGAACTCGAAGCCGATCAGCGGGAAACCATAAGCCAGCGCCTGCCAGAACACCACCATGGCAAAGTCCCGCCAGTGCAGCGGAGTCCGGCGCAGGCGCAACGCCAGCAGGGTCAGAAAGGCCAGACTCATGGCGAACACCTGCGCGCCGTAGAACCCGTTGAGCGTGCGGGCAATGAAAAAGAGCGTGGTCAAAATCGCGGCCAGCGTGGCATATTTGGCGAGCACGCGATAGCCGTTGAAGAGCAGGGTTTGCTGCTCGGCGCGTAAAAAAGCGAGCAACAGGCTTTCGCCGGCGCGCAGGAAGATCAAAGCGCTGCTCAGCAGCAGCAGACTGGGCAGCACACTTTCACCGAACCAAAACTCCGAAAAGCCCGTGGCCGCCACCACCCACAGCACGGTGAAGGCGGCGGCCACCGCCAGTCCGCCGAGCAGCAGCGAGGCGATGAAGGTGCGCACACTGTGCGGCTGCTGCTGTTCGGCATATTCGTTGTAATAGCGCACGACACTGTTTTGCAAGCCGCATTTGGCGCACGCCACCAGCACGAGCAGGGCATTCGAGATGAGATTCATCAGGCCGTATTCATGCACGGCAAAGATGCGGGTGGTGATCGGAAACGACACCAGCGTCGACAGCAGAATGAGAATCTCACCGATGGAGTAGTGGGAGGAGTGTCGTAAAAATCGTCCCAGTGAATGAGTCATGCAGTCGAATCAAGACTTCTCACGCAACAGATCATGGTAAAGCCGGGCATGGTTGGCCGCCATGACTGCGACACTGAAGCATTCACACACGCGGGCGCGTGCGGCTTTGCCCATTTGGGCGCGCAGCGCCGGGGAAGCCAACAGGGTGAGCAAGGCTTGTTGCAATTCCGTGACTTGAGCCGGTGCCACCAGCAGGCCGGTGACCCCGTCCACCACCTGTTCCGGGCTCCCCCCCACGCGCGTGGCGATGACCGGCAACCCCGCGGCCATCGCTTCCAAAATCGCATTTGAAAAGCCTTCGGAAAGCGAAGGCGAAACCAAAATATCCAGCGTGTGCAGCACCGCGTCGATGTCACGGCGCGCTCCCAGAAAACGCACGCGGCCGCCGATGCCGCAGGCCACCGCCAGGTTTTGCAGTTCCTGCAATTGGCCGTTTTGTGCCTCCTGGCCGCACAACAGCAGCAGGGCCTCGGGGAAACGATCGGCGATCCGGGCAAAAGCCTGCAACAAATAACGATGGCCCTTGGCCGGCCGCAGGTTGGCAACCACGCCAATGACCAGCGCCTGCGGCGGCAGGTCCAACTCGCGGCGCTTGGCCGTGCGGTCCGCGGCGCCGGCGATGCGGGCGACATCAATGCCGTTGTAAAGCAGGGTAATGGTTTCCGGCTGCCTGCCGGAACGCTGCGCCACGGCGGCACGCACCGCGAGCGAATTGGCGGTGACCGCGGTGGCGAGATGGCGGTCGACCCAATCGTTCAACCGTGTGATGTGCACGCCGTCAAAGCCGCCCAGGTCGCGATGGCTGGTGATGAGCACCGGCACACCGGCGAGTTTGCCCAACAACCCGCCCAGCACGTTGCTGGTTGCCAGAAAGGCGTGCACAATGCGCGGACGAAGCCGGCGCAGGCTGCGATACAACCTGTGGGCGGCAGGCAACGCGCGCGGCTGCACCCAATTGGCCTGCCCGATGACACACACAGCAATGCCGGCGTGCTGCAGGCGTTCCCGCAACTCTGGGTCGGCCTGCGAGAGGGCAATGACATGCGGCTGGAATTGCCGGCGGTCGAGATGCAGGACAAGCTCGATGATTTGCAGCGGCGTGCCGCCGTGCGTGAGCTTGTCGGTCAAATAAACAATTGCAACCGGCGGGACCATTGTCTGCGGGCAGGCCGTCATGAAGCCGGGGCATGGCCGCCGCGGACCGCAACGGTCACCGGCATGAAAACGGGCGCATGGGCTGCGGCGCGCTGCGCCAGCCGGCGCCGGCGCAGATAGACATACGCATAGGTGAGCGCCACCAGCACCCAATGCAACCCCACCAACTCCTCCCGCACAAAGCGGGAGCCGAAGAAGTTGACCACCATGATGCCCGGTATGCTTGCCATCCCGCCCAGCATCCAGCCACGCAGAAAGCGGTCGGCGGTGGTGCGATAGACGCGCAGCATCGTCGCGAACGGCACGAACAGAAGCAGCAGAAAACCGAGCAGGCCGAATACACCCATCTCCGCGCCCACGCGCAGGAACATGTTGTGGGCATCCATGTTGCGCTCGATATTGGCATAGGCGGGGATGGCCATGCTGAAGGTGTTGTAGCCGATGCCGGTGACCGGATGGCTCTCGATGATGCGCACCGCACCGCGCCAGATGCGCCAGCGCAAGGCCGAGCTGGTCTCGAGGTGGCGTTCCGACTCGTAGGGCGCCGGCACGCGGCCGCCCACGGACTCGTTGGCGGTTTGCAGGCGTGTGCTTTCCATGCGTTCCTGCACCGCTCCCGGTGCCCAAAATTGATAAAACGCCACGGCCAGCACCAGCGGTGGAATCATCCAGCGGTAGCGCACCAACGCCACGAACGCCAGCACCACCAGCATGCCGAGATACGCGCCGCGCGAGAGCAGCAGCAGCAGGCAGATCATTGCCAGGCCAAACAGGCCGAGCAGGAAGAGGCGGCGTTCCGGCTGCCTTTGGTGCAAGCCCAGAGTGAGCACCAGCACCGGGTAGTAAACAAAGAAGGCGGCCAGATCATTTTCGCCGCCGAAACCGAAGGGCCCGCCAATGCGGTTTTCCTCGGAAATATTCCCCCACCCCAGAGTCACCAGATCTTTGAGTGTCCACAGGGTGACCACCATGGTCATCAGCACCACCGACGTCACCAGCCGCTTGATGGCCGGGCGGCTAAAACCGGCATTGGCGATCGGAAAGAACAGCAGCATGGGGCTGAGCCAGCGCTTGAGCGGGTTGAGCTGTTCCGTCATGTAAGCGCTGCCGGCCACGCTGGCCGTCTGCAACAGCGCCGCCAGACAGAGCAGGCAGAACAGCAGCAGCGCCAAATTCATGACACTGCCGTGCAACAGGCGCCGGCGTTGCAGCATGGCATTGACGAACCAGGTGCCGAACATCGCCGCGGCCAGGGCATTGAAGAGATTGAATGTCTGCAAGGCCTGGTAGCTGTAGGGCAGGGAGGATTGCAGCGGCAGGAGCACAATCAGGCCGTGAACCAGCACCTCGTAATGCACCAGGCCCAGCACGGCGAGAATGCTGCCCAGCACCAGACCGGCGGCAATGCCCGCGGAAAACTGTGCCACCGTGAGCGCCATCAGCACGGAAACGAGCACCACCATGAGTGGATAGGACCGGCTGAGATATTCCTGTCGCAACAATGTACTCATGCCGCGCTCGTTTTCGTCCGTTCCGGCAGCAGGGTCTGGCGGCCCATCAGATAAGAGGGGAGATAGCGATCCGGGCCGTACTGTTCCTCCAGGCGCAGACGGTTGAGCACAGCGCCGAGCGCACGTACTTTCGCCCGGCGCAGCAGGGTCACCGCCTGCTGCGCCGCCGCCATCGGCGTGCGTCCGACTTCCAGCGCGAGCAGAATCAAATCGACCTCGGCGACGAGCAACAGCGGGTCGGAAATGGGCAGCAGCGGCGGTGCATCGATGATGATGACTTCGTATTGCTCGCGCAGCGAGGCGAACAGGTCCTGCATTTTGGAACTGATCGACAGCTTCTGAAAAGTGACCGGCCGCGTGCCGGTGGTGATGAAGTCGAGTGCCGCACCGTTCAGCGTCAGGCTGTTGCGCATGCTCTCCAGCCGGATTTCACCCGCCAGCCAGTTGGACAAACCGGCATCGTGCGGCACACCCAGGCGCAGGTGCATGGTGGGATGATACAGGTCGGCATCGAGCAGCAGGGTGCGTTTGCCGAAGAGGGTGTAGCTCGCGGCCAGGTTGACGGCAATGGTGGATTTCCCCTCGCCCACGCCCGGGCTGGTCACCATCACGATCTGGCAGCCCCGGCCCTCGGCCAGCGCCAGATCGGTGTTGACGCGCAGCGCGCGGAAATTTTCCGCCAGATCCGACCCCGGCTCTTCCAGCAGCACCAGCTTGTCGGCGAGATTGGCGCTGTGGCGGCGCGAGGGGCTGGCGTCCACGATGTGGCCCAGCACCGGCACCCCCAGCTTCTTTTCGACCTCCTCCGCCCTCTTCACCGAGCGGTCGATGGCTTCGCGCAGATAAGCCAGCCCCACGCCCAAAATCACGCTGATGATCGTACCCATGATCATCTTGAAGGGCCGCCGCCGCGGCACCGGCCTCAGCGGCCGTTGCGCCGGCTCAATGATGCTGACATTGAGTACCTTCTCCGCCTCCAGGCTTTGGATTTTCTCGTTGGTGCGCAGCATGGCCTGATGCGCGTCCTGCGCCACGGTCACCTCGCGCTGCAGCTTCAGCAATTCCTGCTGTTCCTCCGGCGGCTGCTCGAAAATGCGGTTGCGATACTCGTTCGCCAGCTTTTGCAGGGTCGCGATTTTGCTGACCACGTTGTTGTATTCCACCTCTGCCAGCAGGTTTTCGACGTAGAGATCATGCCAGATGATGGCGGGATCGCTCGGTTTGATGGAATCCGGCGAGGGGGTGCCGGCAAAGCTGCGCAGCTCCTGCAGGGTCGCGTCGATGTCCCGTTTCAGGCTTTGCACCTTGGGATGCCTGTCGGTGTAGAGTGCCGTGAGCGCCAGCATCTGGCTTTGCAGGTTCACCAGCCGGCGTTTCAGCTCCTCGATGCGGGGAATCTGCGATTCCATGGTGGCCAGCGCCGGCGCTTTTTCCCGGAGCTGGGCGATTTGTTGCTCGAGGGTGCGCCGCCGTTCGGCAAGCAATTCGCGCTGGCTGATGAGATCGACGATCTGATTCTCGAAACCCTCGATGCGCTCGCTGATGCGGTCCGCCTCGCGCGTTCGGGTGGCGATGCCGCGGGCGCGTTGAAACTCGGCCAGCCGCTCCTCCGCCTCCACCACGCGCTGGTAGGTCTGGCGCAGGCGGTCGCCGTAGAAGTCATGCAGCGCGTCGATGCGCTGCTGAATCGTTTCGAGATGCTGCCGGCGGAACTCCTCCCCGATGGTCTTCACCAGTTGATAGGCCTCTTCGGGATCGCCGGAGGCGACGGTGACGCGGATGACGTTGCCACCGCGATGATCGGTCTGCATGTGCTCCAGCAGATAGATCATCGCGTCGCGTTGCGCTTGGGCAACCGCGCTGGAATCGCCGCGGGCATTTCGGATCTTCACCGCCCAGGAGGACTGTGGCATGTTTTGCGCCACGGCACGGATGACGCGCGCGGCGAAGCTCTGGCTGGTGAGAATATCCATGTAGTTCCCGACGGTCAGGTCGGGGCTGACATCGATATCCGAGCTGAGCAGGCTGGTGACGGCATCATCCGTGACCGACAGCGCAATGGACGCATGATACTGCGGTTTGCTGAACAGCAGCAAAACCAGCAGCGGAAGCACCAGCGCCGCCACGGCCAGCAGCACGGTTTTGCGGTGCTTGAAGATGATGTGCCAGTGCTCCTGCAGTTGGAGTCTGTCGAAATCCATTCTGTCTGCCTCCTTGCGTGGAGAAGCTGCCAGGAGCGCCGCCGGAAAACGCAGCGCCCGCAAGCGGAGATTTAGCGGAATTGCGCGTGATGCGCCTGAATGCGGCCCGCCGGGCGGGCGGCCGGAACCCCCGGCGGCGAGAGGTTGTCGTCCGCGAAGTCGCGGTCATTGTCGGCCCCCGACTCCCCGGCTGCCTGTGGGGTGTTCACAGCATTCTCCTCCGTCACCCATCTGATTCGATCAATCACCCTGGCCCTGGAGGTGTTCTGCTGCAGCGATTGCCAGACCACCCGCCGGCATTCCCGGATATTCCCGGGCCAGTCATACTCCTGCAGCGCCGCCAGCGCTGGTGCACTGAAAGTGGCGACCGGTTCCTGGCAGTGCGCGGCGTAGCACGCCGCAAAATGTTGCACGAAATGCAGAAGGTCTTCCTTGCGCTCACGCAAGGGCGGCAACACATATGCGGTGATGGTGAGCCGGTAAAACAGATCCTGGCGAAAGTGACCGGCGGCCACCTCCTGTTCCAGAATTTTGCGCGAAGAAGCGAACACACGCAGCACCAGGTGTTTGGTCTGATGCGTCAGCGGGTGCGTCACGCTCTTTTCCTGCAGCAGTCGGAGCAGCCGCTTTTGCAGTGCGGGTGAGCTGGCCTCGACATGTTTGAGAAAGAGCGTCACCGCGACCTCGGTGGTGTCATTGTCCGCCGACCCGCGCGCCAGCGGAGTGGCAGCGGTGCAGAGGGCCATCTCCAATTTTTCCTCTGTCATAAGCGGACAGGGGATCACCGTGAACGGCGTATGCCGAAAATTTCCGGCGCTGTGAATGACGCGTGCCAGCACCTCCTTGCCGGTGCCCGCCTCCCCGCTCAGCAGCAGTGGCAGATGACTGTCCGGGCGGCGTGCTATGCGGTTGTAGAACTGGTTCAGCGAGGGATGCAGGGTATGCAGCATAAAGGCATCGACAACCTCGTTGCCCTTGTCGCGGAGCGAGGCAAGTGAAGGCGGTGGGTCAGATACGTGTGTTTGTCGTTGCAAGAGACGCGCAAGCAACTTCCATTTGATAGCCCCACTTTTTCGGCCAGGAGTGTGCCGCATGGTCCTGAATTTTCATACAAGTAATCTGCCAACGGTCGTTTGTTTTTCACCACCTTCACACGGCGCCAATTGCAGCGAGGAGTCAGTCTCGCCCTATTGATGAGGGCCTGCCCTAAGCCCCTCATTTGCCTGTCTATTGCTTACCTGCAGTCCACGGTTGTTGCGGACTGAGGCAGGGCAGCCCGCTGGAGTTTGTTGTAAACTCTTTCTGCGCGTGGACGTGGCTGCAGGAAGCCGTCTCAAACAGATAGACCAGCGACTTGCCGTCCTGGCCCTGAAACACCACGTGCGGCGCATGGTGGCGCAGAAAGTCCATGATTTCGACGGAGATGTGCAGTTCGGCTTCAGTGTAGGGCGAGGCCGTGATGACCCAAATGCGCCGCCCGGCGTGCTGTGCGATTACGGTTTTCAGGTCGGTGAGATTTGAAATCACCTGGGTCCCGGTATAGATATCGAAATAATTCCCGCCCTGGCGATACGTTTGCGGCACGAAGGCGTCGGAGCGCAGCCAGAAATCAATATGACCGGCGTAGTAGCTTTGCGCCAGCCAATCCATCGCGATGATGACATCTCCCTGCTGTTGGTGGCGCCGGACAAATTCGCCGGGGTGCACGTGATCCGGCATGATGCGAAAATGCGAGCCGGGTGCGGAGCGGCGGTCAACCGGACTGCCATAAGTGCGGGCCAGCAGATTGACCAGCCGCGCGGGATACAATTGCTCACTGAGCCCAAGAAATGCTACTGCCGCCAGGAGACCGGTTAACGCACGCTGCCAGCGCCGGGTCATTAACCCATTTGCGCGGACAAATGCGAACACGCTCCCCAAAACGTAAGCATGAAGCAACACGAACAGCGGATTGAGATGGAAATTCAGACGATATTCCACCCAATGGGTCTTGATATACCCCGTGGCCAGCATCGGCAAAACGAAAGCCAGAGAGATGAAATGCGCGGCCGTTGTGCCGGTCAGCGCGCGACCGGCATGAAACAACCAGATCAGCCCGGCCAGCACCAACAGGGACATCTTCGGGAAGGTGGACAAAAAACCGAGAAAATAAAGCTTGGGCAGTCCAAGCTGCATCTTGAGCAGGGCACGCAGCCGTTCCAGAGTCGTGACTCCGGCCTCAGCAGCCAAACCCGTGCGCCAGCCGTGCGCCAGCCAGAAAATGAACATCACGGCAGTTAGGGCGAGTGCCAGCTTGACGCCCGGCTCCCGCAAACCGTGCCAGCCCTTGCCGTTGAAAAACAAATAAACGACAATCAGCAGAAGTGCCAGTGTCAAGTGCCGGCCGCAGGCGGCAAAAAACACTGCCACCGGCAGGAACCAACCCCTGGACAAAAGCATCGTTGTGTCGATGCGCCGCATTTTTGCCCAAATGACCAGCAAGATCAGCAGCAACGCTATCGGCCACAAGTCCAGGAAGACCCGGGCGGGCAACAGCCCATAGAACTTGCTCCAAAAAGTGCTGAGCAGGTTGGTGGAAGCGGGCGTGTCGCGCTCACCGTGCCGCGCGCCGGGAATGTCAAAGCCGTATTGCACCACGACAAAATGCAAACCCGCCAATATCAGCAACGCCAGAGCCGCGCCAAACAGGCGCAGGCGCGTGCGCAGCGGCCCTCCGGCACGGATGCCCAGGGCGAAATACAGCAACGCCAGGGTGAGGCCCAACTCGTGAAAGAAGATCGTCAGGCCGGCGCACACCAGACTGACGCGATACCAGAAGGTTTCACCCTGCACCGCGCCGCGGTACATGGCATAGAGGGTGAGCAGAAACATGAAGGTAAAGCCCGCATACATCCGGGCATGCCGCGCGAATTCGAAATCCCAATAGGAAAAAGTCAGCAGAAAGGCGGCGAGCAATCCGGCTTGGGTGGAGAACAGGCGCCTGCCCAGCAGGTAAACGAGCACGATCGTGCCGCTGCTGAACAGGACGCTGGGCAGGCGCAGGGCCCACTCATTCATTCCCCAAATCAGCGAAGACAGGGCGCACAAATACAGCGTGGGCAGCCCGCGAAAGTAAATCATACCCGAGGGAAAACGCGGATAACCGTATTCCAGGATGCCCTGTACTGCCAGGGCGGTGATGGACTCGTCTCCCCAAAAGTTGAGATGCCCAAGATTGATCAAGCGCAGCACCGCGCCTGTGCCCGCCATCAGGGCCACCAAAAATCCCGCTGCATTCTGTCTGTGCATGAGTTGATCGGTTCTCAGGTAAGAGGCTGGTGTCGCCGCCATTTCCCCGTTGTGCGGCTGTGCCGACAGGCGGCACAATTCATTTGGAAAGTACCAGCGCGGGGGAGGAATTGGCGAAGAGCATGCCTGAATCATTATCCTCTCGTAATTTTTCCAACCGGTGACTTGCGCCGGCAGGCGGCTGGTTGTTAAGCAAAATTTGTTTGCCTGGACTGCGGGAAATGAATAATGTGCACCGGCGGCGCGCCCTGCAGCAGTCACAACGATGCCGCGGGTCCGCCTTGCATCACAAGGTGGCAGTCTTTTGGACGAGTGCCGGGCCGCACGCGATTGGGGCTTGTCAAAGCAGCATCATGGGCGCAGCAAATCACCGCAACGACGAGGAGTGTTGTTGTGAAGCTTGTTTGCAAACCGGAAATGGTTGTGTGGCTGGGAAGTTTTTTGCTGGTTATCTCGGGGCATGTTCATGGCCAAGGCGGGCTCGCCCGGGCCGGCGGTATGATTACTTCGCATGATCCCCTGCCGGAGCCGGCGCTGGCCAAGCCGGCACGCGGGGTGCGTTTTCAAGATCCCGTGTTTGGCACCACCATCATGCGGCTGACGGATGCGGCGGCGCAGGGCAGCGACGGCTTCATTTGCTATTATCCCAAACTCGATCCCTTCAATGCGGATGAATCCCGCATCCTGGTTTATCGCCGCGGTGGGGAATGGCATCTGTATGCGATTGACGGCACCTATCTGCAGCGTGCACCGGTGAAGAACACCCAAACCGATCCGCAGCCGCGCTGGCATCCCACCGACCCCGATCTACTCTACTGGTTTGATGCCAGCAGGATCATGGTGCACAATTTCGCCACCCGACAAACCAGCGTGGTGCACACCTTTCCCGAATATCAGTTCATCACCACTTTCGATGAAGGCAATTTCAGCCGCGACGGCCGCTACTGGGGAATCGCCGGCAGGAACTGGCCGTGGGCCACGGGCTTGCAGGAATTTTTTCTTTTCGATCTCGTCACCCGCCAGCGCGTGGGCGCGACCATTGCCGCCACCGGTCACGCGGTGGATTGGGTGAGTGCTTCGCCCTCGGGCAAGTATCTTGTCGTCCTGGTGGGTGCCCCGCACGGCGACGGGCAATGGCAGGGCCTGGATGTCTATCGCGCCCCCACCCTCGAACTCATGCCCTTTGCTTATTATCCCTACAGCGATCACGCCGACCTGGGTTATGATGAAGCCGGCCGGGAAGTCTTTGTCACCGACAATGCCGAAGCCACTTATCCCGACCGCCTGCGCCATCTCGAAAAATACCGCCTGGATAATGGCGAAAAAACCGATCTGCTGGGCTGTGCCTGGGGCCTGAGCCGCCTGGTCTCCTGCCGCAACTATGACGTGCCCGGCTGGGCGATCATCAGCACCTACAGTGTGCCCGAGCACCTCGCGGATGAAAAAGTCCATCCTTTTGATGACGAAATCTTTGCGGTGAAGCTGGACGGCTCGCGCCAGGTCCGCCGCATCGCACATCATCGCAGCCAGCGCTTCTCGGCGGGCAACTACTCCTACAACAACTATTGGGATCAACCCAACGCCGTGATTTCCCGCAGCGGCAAATTCATTCTCTTCAGCAGCAATTGGCGCCAGCTCGGCGCACCGCAGGATGTTTATCTCATCGATCTGCGCGAGCAGGCCGGCTGGATTGCCGGACTGCCGCCCGATGACAAGGCCCCGCTGCCGCCGCAAAACGTTTCGGTGCACTGAGGCGGGCAACGGTGCCGGCGCGACCGACGGCCATCATTCATTGCGCGATTTCAGCATGCGGCGGAAGGAAAACAGCGAGTGGGAGGAAGTGGCGGGCGCAGCAGGTTGCTCCCGCTGCAGCGATTGCTCCAGCGCAACCTGCAACGCGGCCTCCAGCTCTTCCAGGCTTTTGAAGCGGCGCAGCAGGGAGCGGTCACCGGCGCGCTCGATGATGCTGACGAGAATCCCCGGAATTTCCGCTTGCAATGCGGCGAGCGAGGGGGGCGGAAGCTGGTGAATATCGGCCGGGCTGGCCAGCTCCTCCTGCTTGGCAAAGGGCGGCTCACCCGTCACCAATTCATACAAGATCATCCCGATCGCATAGATATCACCGGCGGGCGCCAGCGTGCCGTGCAGCAGCCATTCTGGTGCACGATAGCGCCAGCTTGTGCCGGACAACCGTTTCCCCGGCGCGGGTGTTTCAACGAACTCCGGCACGAAGAAGTCGGTGATCTTGAGCTCGCCGTTGGCCATCAGCCAAATGTTGGAGGGTTTGAGATTGCCGTGCACAATGTTCTGCCGGTGCGTTTGCAGCAACACCCGGCAAATCTTGATGCCAATGGCCGAGGTCTCAAAGGGCGAGAAGCGGCCTTTGTTGGCCAGGCTTTGCGCGAGGGATGAGCCTTCGAGATATTCCCGCACATAGTAAAACAGGCCATCCTGAAAGCCGAGATCGTAGAGCAGCGCCAGCCCGGGTTGCTCGAGGCGGCCGAGGCGCTGCAGCGTCTTGATCATTTCTTCGCGCAGGCTGCGATCTTTTGAAAGCTGCAGACTGCGCTGCGGGCTGAGCGCCTTGAGGATGACGCGCCGCTCCAGTTGCCGGTCGCGGCCGCGGTAGGTGCCGGCGAATCCGTTGTGGCGCAGCCGCTCCAGCACCAGAAATTTTCCCAGGGGATGGCTGCGTTTCTCATCGACATAATCCAGGGGGTTATACCAGACTGCTTCATAGGCCTCGACCCGGAATCCCGGCAACTCGGAGACATAAGTGCCGCCCGGGCGCGCCGCCACTGCGTCCGGGTTCAATTCCCGCTCATAAAAGCCGCGTTCGAGCAGCAGGCGACTGCTGCCGGCCGGCTGGGTCTGGCCGGCTGCGGTCGACCGCGCCACCAGCAGATTGAGCGCGAGATGCAGCGCCGCGAGTGCCTGCGCCGCCGAGGCGGCTTCCGGGGGCACGGCATGCACCACCATCGAAACGGCCAGCCGGCTGACTTCCGGGACGGAAAAGTTGTAGTTTTCGATTTTGTGCAGCAGGGCGACGCCGGCTTGCGCCAGGGGCAAGGATTCGCCAGCCACGGCAATCAGACCATCGCTGAGCGTGAAACAGACGGCCGCCACCGCCTTGCCGAGAAACTTGGCGGAGAAATTCAAGAAGCGACCGGCGAGGTTCTCCGCCAGTTGCGGACTGGTTTGTTGTGCAATTTTTTCCAGATTGTCGATCTGAAGCACCAGCACGCGCAGCGTGGCGCCGGGGAGCTGCAGGCGGGAGGCATCCATTCCCAAATCCGAAGCCAGCCGCGAAAACAGTTCACCCGCCAAACCGGCGGCGGTGAGCGGCACGCCGGCCTCGCTGGCATTGGCAGGCTCGATGAGCGGCGGTGACGCCGGCAGCGGTGTGGCCGATTGTTGGTCGAGCAAGCGCGATTCGATCAGACGCAAAGCATGCTGCAACCGGCAAAACTCCCGTACCAGGCTGATACTGTTCAGCCTGCCATGCGCCGCCAGCGCACGATTGATGATCTGCGCTGCCGCGGGTGGATAGGCGACGCCCTCCGGCTCGCGGTGGATGCGCATAGCCGTGATTACACCGAGCAGGCGGTGAATCAGCTCGCGGTGCGGGCTGACAGCGGCGAGACGCTCCAGCAGGCTCTCGGCTTCGCTTTCGCGGCCGAGTTGCCAGGCGAGCTGCTGCAGCCGCGACAAGTTGTCCGCCTCCCGGCCGCGCTCCAATTGCACCACTTGTTTGAGCGCTTCATAAGCATGCGGCAGTTGATTTTGGCTGTGGAAATAAACAAAGAAGGCCTGATAGATTTCCTTTTCGAAGGGCGGTTGAAACGCCAGCGCGCGTTGATAGACCCGAAAGGAGAATTCGTCGCGCACATGCTGCGCCAGCAGCAACTGGCAGAGTTTCAGGCACAGCCCCTCCTCGTGCGGAAACAGCTCGAAAGCACGCGCATAGGCGGCCTTGGCCGCCGGCGAATAATCGCGGCGTGCGAGATGGGCAAGGGCGAGTTTGTGGAAAATCTCCGGCGACTCGGCGCCAGCCTGCCGCAATTGTTCGAGTTTCTCGATGGCCTCGGCGTACTGGCCCCGGCTGTAGTAGGCCTCGGCGAGTGTTTGCAGAATGGCAATGAGACGACTGGCCTGTGGGGGTAAATTGGTCATCGCAAGTGTGAACGCGCAACGAGGTGTCCTTAGTTCTGCCGGTTGAATTCCAATGGTTTGACGTCGCCCTCCAGCACTTTGATGTTTGCGCGTTGATGCATGATGCGACCCAGACTGTCTTTGATCGCGATGGTATACTGGCCCGGGCGCAGGAAGAAGCCGACATCGGCGACCTGGCGCACCGGCCCGATCAACGTCTCATTGACAAACAGCAGCGCACCGTTGTAGCGCGGCCGGTTCAAGCCGGGCAGATAGATGCGGCCGCCGGCTTGCGGCACCAGGCTGGTGGTTTGTGCCGTGAGGCTGTTTTCATCCCTGCGCTCGATGACATTGGGAAAAGCATTCGGCGTCTCTTCGGTCGCAGCCGTCTCGGCGGCCGGCAGCGGGTAGGAGTCGCCGGCGCCTGCCGTCGCTGCGGTTGCCTGTGCTCGCAGGGAATCGCTCTCGGCATTTTTGCCGGGCGCTGTTGTCTGCGCCTCCGCGTCTGCCGCTGTGCCGGGAGCGGACGGTTGCGCGGGCAGGTCAAACAGGCTGCTGTCGAGCTGCACCACGGTAATGCCGTCGCGGGTATTGGAATCACTCGCCGGCAGCAGCCCGGCATGGGTTTCCCCGCCGCTTTCGCCCGAAGCGTCGGCCTCGCCGTGATGGTTGAAAAACGAACGCATCACGCCAAAACCCGAGGCCGCCAGGAGCAGGAGCAACACGCCCGCCACCAGCAAGCGCCGCGGCGAACGCATTCGCCGTTGCGGCGAGGCGTGCGGCACTTCGGCATGGCGATACTGTTTCTTGATGAAGCGGTCCTCCAGCGGCATGAGCTTGGCCGGCTCATTGGGGATGGTCATTTTGGCTTCCCCCCAGGGCGAGGCCTTGTTCGACACTTTGCGCACGCGCGCGGCGGCCGCGGTGATGTTATCGGAACCATTGACCTCTTTGGCGTGCTGCACCAGTTGCTCCAGGCACTTCTGCAGGCCGGAATCGTCGCGCGGCGCGAGCGCTTTGAGAATCTCCTGCTCCGGCAGAGCGTTGTGCAAGCCGTCGGTGCACAGCAGGAAGGTGGTGTTGGAGGTGAGCGGAAACCATTGCACGTCGATCTTGACCGAGGGATGGGTGCCGAGCGCGCGCGTCAGGACGTTTTTCTTGCGGAAATGATGCGCCTGCTCCGCGCTGATGTCACGGTCCTGCAACAGTTCATTGATCCAACTGTGATCCTCGGTGAGCGCTTGAATCTTCTCGCGCGTCAGGCGGTAGATGCGGCTGTCACCAACATGCACCACACAGGCGGAATGATCGGAGAAGGCCATGGCGGCGAGCGTGGTGCCCATGCCGCGCAGCGAGGGATCCTGTTCGGCCATCAGGTAGAGGCGGCGGTTGGCCAGGCGCGCGCCCAACACCAGTCGCAGGGCCAGCACCGGCAGGCGGTCGGTGATGTCCTGCCCCAGGCGCGCGATTTCCGCGAGGTCGGGGTAAAGGAAGATGTCACGCATGGTTTCCCCGGCCACGCGGCTGGCGGTTTCGCCGGCTTTATGTCCGCCCATGCCGTCGCACACGATGATGAGGTTCTTCTTCCTGGAATAGTAGAAGAAATCCTCGTTGCTTTCCCGTACTGTGCCGCGATCGGTGGCAGCCGCCATCAATATTTCCATGACATGCCTCGTGACCTCGGTTTCAGCTCCTGGCAAATTTGCGCCGCTGCTGGCGCAGCAGGAAATTGCCGAGATTCGCCAGCACAATGACGGCGGCACTGAAGAGCAGCATGGCATCATAGGGGCCGGTGGTGCGTTCGACATAAGTGACGGCGGCGCGATTGCTGGCATCGGCATAGCGCTGGCCCCAGACGATGGTGCCGGCAGCCACGCGGCGGTTGCTGCGAAAATCGTTCACCGTCCCGTCATAGTTGAGCACCAGAATGTCCATGGTATTGTTGGCGCCGACATCGCCCAGCAACGGCATGTCGGCGGGATGCTTGAGCGCCTTGTGTTCCGCCCACAGCGTGCTGCCATTCCGGCCATCGAGAACCTTGATGATGCCCAATTGCTCCACCAGTACGACATCGGTGTGGCGATCCTTGTTGAAGTCGAACAGCGCCGGCAAATGAAGAATCGAACCACTGCTGACCCGCCACAAACTCGTTTGCTGCCGGCCCTCGCGGCCGGCGCCGGAAAACGCCACCAGCGAGCTGTCCGCACCCACCACCACCACGTCGCTGCGGCCATCACCATCCACATCCCCCAAAGTGAATGGATAATTGAAGTCGGTCACCGGCATGCCGGCGGGTGCCAGCGTGCTCCACCACAATTCCCGTGCTTTGATTTTGCCCTCCGGCGTCCGCTCCGAAATGTCGAGGGAGACCAGGTTGCCCTGAATGCTGGAAACCACCAGATCCGGGCGCTGGTCGCCGTTGAGGTCGGCAACCCCCACCGGATGACGGATTTGATTGTCTTCGTTGTAGCTGCCCTTCAGTTTGTTGAGACTGAGATTGATGTCGACTGTGCCGGCCAGGCGGCGTTCGGCGCCATCGAAGATCAGCACCAGCCCGCGATCGGTGCCGATCAGAATTTCGTCACAGCCGTCCTTGTTCAAATCCGCGGTGGACAGCGGCGCCTGCGTCACCAGCCCCATTTTCACCTCCACCCACTCGGGCTTAAAGATGCGGGCATAGCCGATCTCGAGTTTGCCATCCGTGCTCATCACCGCCACATCCGGACTGTCATTGCGATCGAAACGACCGACCACCGGCGGTCCGATGATTTTGGATTCGAAGAAGGGGCTGGTCCAAATCTCCGCGCCATACAGGCCGTCGATGGCCACCAGATGCGCGTCGGCGGTCAGCGCGACGAGATCATCATTGCCGTCATCGTTCAAGTCGGCGGCGGTGGCGGGGAAACTGTGATCCAGCACGATGCCGCTGGATTGCCAGAGCCGGCGCCGGCTGTGGCCGTCAATGGTCACCAGCGTGCCGTTGCCTTTGGTGACCACCAAATCGATGTATTTGTCGGCATTGACATGCGCCAGCAACGGTTTGGGCGGTATGCCCAGGTCCGATTTGGACAGCTTGAGGGTATTTTTTTCCAGGTCGGTCAGGTCGATTTTGGTGAAAATCTTGCTTTGCATCTGCAGCGGATTGGGCGTGTGCGTGATAATGGCGCGCGCCTGCCACGCCAGCACGCCGATAACCAGTGCGATGGCGGTCAACACACCAGCCCCGACATTCATCGCCAGGGAGCGATAGCGCAGCCACCAGGCGCCGGCACGCCGGGGAAAGGAAAAATCCCAGTTGCCCTCGGCGACAAAGCGGAAAATCGTGCTCTGCTGGTCGCTCACAATTTCGATCTCATCGCCGGGTGTGATCAGCCACTCATCGGTTTCGCTGAGCATGTCCTGATTCAAATACGTGCGGCTTTTGCTGCGCTTGTCGCTCAGGTAGAATTTGTTGTCGCGATAGGTGATGGTGGCATGGCGGCGTGAGATGCTGGGATCCACCTCGCCTTTGCGATTCTCGCGGATCACGATATCGTTCAGCCGGCTGTCGCGACCGATGCGGGTTTCGCCGAAATTGACCTGATAGCGCTTGCCCAAATACGGGCCGTAAATCGCCAGCAGGTAGTAGGGCGACTTCTCGACCTCGCGGCCGGCTTGAAAGCCGTCTTTCTCCTCCTCGGCAGAGACTTGCTCCAGCACCTCGGAGAGTTCCTTCTTCAGACTGTCGGCTTTGAACTCCTCGGTCTCCTCCAGTCGTTTGATGCGATCCTGATCACTGGGCTCGTTAATATCGAAGAAGCGCGGCTCGGCTGCAGGTTCGCCGGGGCTGGTGGCCTCGCCCTGCATCACGTCGATCACCGCGTCTTTGACGTCGCTCCAAAAATCATTCGCCGGGTTGCGACCGGCCCGGTCACCAGCCGGCGCCTCTGCTGCCTCCAGGGGATTGCGAAAGACCAGCGTATGATCGCCGATTTGAATCACATCGCCGTCATGAATTTCCGTGCGGTCGTGGATGCGGCGGTTGTTCACCTGGGTGCCGAAAGCACTTTTCAGATCGCGCACAAAGTACCGGTTGCCCTGGCGCTCAATGTGCAGATGGTTCATCGAAACCTGCCGGTCGGCGATGACCACATCGTTGCCGGCCTGGGAGCCAACCGTGAAAACGGTGTTGGCACCTTTCAATTGAAATTCCGCCAACACCTCCGCCTTTTTTTTCAGAACCAGCTTGGGCATGATCTCTTCTCCCTTCCCATGGAAGGCTGTGACATTAATCCCTTAACGCAATCATGAAACCGACTGCAGTTTGAACACCAGGCGCTTGTTCGTGGCGCTCACTTTCAGCTCCTTCACCGCCAGCCGATAGCCGAACTTTTTGACACGAAAACGGTATTGCCCCGGCGCCAGCTTGTTGACCGCCGTGCCATTCTCCTCGGTCTGGCCGAAAAAGGCGGGCACGGCATTGGGCTGCGTCAGCGGTTGATAACTGATCTGCACGCCGCTCAAGGGGGCCTCGGTTTGTTCATCCTGCACCACCACTTCCACCTCGATCCGCTCACCTTCCATGCGGGCAATTGCGATGTTGCCGGTGGGCGGGATGGTCAGGGTGTAATCCTGATAACCTTCCTTGGACAGAATGGCGGTGTAGGTGTAGGGCAGCAGCGTCAACTCGCATGGCGTGGTGGAGCGGGTGCGCACACGCTGCCCGCCGGAGATCAACTCCACCACGCGCGCCCCGATGTCATTGTCGCCGGGATCGGAGCCGTCTTTGGCAAAGATGCGCACCACGCGCGACAAGACCTCGTGGTAGGTCGAAGGCGTGTTGGCGTCAACCGTAATGCTGAAGGACTTGGGCAGAAAGCCGGGCTTCTGCAGGGTGATGGTGTGGCTGCCGGTGGCCAGCAGCAGTTCGCTGCTGTAGCCGGTCATGCCCATCGGGCTGGTGCCGTCATTGACGTAAATTTCGGCATGATCGGGAACCGAGGTGATGGTGATGGCCTTGGCAAAGATGCCTTCCAGCGCGTAGTGTTCGCGCTGTTCTTCAATGCGTTGAAAACGCCAAAGCCGCCGGTCCGTGATGGTCTCGATGCCCTCCAGCGTGTTGAGCGTGAAGCCGCGCAGCGGCGAGAGACCCTCTTTGCGCATCTCGATTTCCAGCGGATCGCCCACCTCCCACACCACCCGGCAGGGCGTGAGCTGGGTATACTTGACATTGTTCAAGTAGACCTCGGCACCCTCCGGCTTCGAAGAAATCTCCAGAACGGTCTTGAAGCGGAAAACATACGGCAGATTCTGATCGCGCGGGCCCTCCCCGATGATTGAGGCGCGGCCTTGTGGCGCCACTTGAATGGAGCGCGTGATCGGCTCGAAGCGGGGCAGGGTGAGGGTCAGCTTGTGCACCCCCGGTGAAATCTTCTCGATCGCCAGCGGCGTGGTTTTCGGCAGCAGGCGGTCGTCGAGATAGACCTGGGCATTCGGTGGAAAGGAAACCAGCCGGATGGCCGGCGGAAAGAGAAAGTCGTAAATCGAGGCGCCCCATGCCGTCCAGCGCGTGAAGGTGTCCACCAGCGTAAACAACAGGAATGCTGCCAGCACACCCCCGACGCTCAGGAAAATCGTCTTCTTGTGTGAGCGTGCCGACAGGCGAATCACATCGATAATGGTGCGGACTTCCTCTTCCTCTTCCTCCTCGGCGATGACCTTGTAAAAGGCAACATCCTGCGGTTCACTGCCGCCTTTGGCACGTTGCTCAACATCCTCGGGCTCGGGCGTGAGCTCGAGCTCCTCGGGGAAATCCCGCTGGGTTGTGCCGCTGCGCCATTCGAACTCGTCCTGTGCTGTGTTGCTGCTGCGCGGCTGCTGCGCGGTGGAACGATTCCTGGGCGTCGCTTCAAAACCCCGGTCGTCGCCGCCTTCTGCCGTAAACACATCGTTCAGGGTTGTGGCTTCCCCCGCGTGCGGGTCGGCAGCCGGCATCTCTTCAAAGCCCGCAAAGCCGCCCAACCGGCCGGACTCGCTGTCGGCGCCAGAAGCGGCACGCGATTCTTGTGCCGGTGCGACCCGCGCCACCGCGTTCGCCAGTTCCATGGCATAGTCCAATGCGGGCGCATGCTGCGAGAGATAGCTCATCAGCTCCATGTACATTTGGTTGGCCGATTGAAACCGCTGACTCGGCTCGCGCTGAATCGCCTTCTCGACAATTTTGATCAAGGCAGCCGGCACACGATTTTCCGCCAGCAGGGAGAGATCCCACTCGCCGTTGCGCAGATGCCGGATCATGGTCTCGGCATCCTGCTCCTTGAACAGCCGCTGGCCGGTGAGCGCTTCATAGAAGACCACGCCCAGGGAGAACAAATCCGCGCGTTGATCCAGGCTGCCGCTGCCATTCACCTGCTCCGGCGCCAGATAGGTCAGTTTGCCCTGCACCACCACTTCATTCTTGCGGTGGTTGTCAGCCTGATGGCGGCGTGCGCCGGCCAGACCAAAATCGATGATTTTCACTTCGCCCAGACGGTTCAGCATGATATTCCCAGGCGAAATGTCCTGATGCACGAGATGCAGGGGCTGGTGGGTGTCCGGGTCCCGCCGGGTGTGGGCATAGTCCAGGCCGGCGCAAATCTCCGCCACGATGTAGGCGGCGAGATAGGGCGGCAACAGCGCCGGCTCTTTGCGGCTGGCGCGGATGAGTTTGCCCAGATCGATGCCATCGACATATTCCATGATGATGTAGAACTGGCCGCCCTCGCCGCGCCGGATGTCATAGATGCGCACGATATTGCGATGATTGAGGCGCGCAATTGCCAGCGACTCTGCCTGGAAAATGTCGATGTATCTGGCCTCGCCGATCAACTCCGGCGGAATAGCCTTGATCGCGACCGGCTTGTCAAACAGGCGGTCACGGCCGTAATAGATGACGCCGAATCCGCCGCGTTTGATCTCGTAGATTATCTCATATTTGTCGTCCAAAACTTTTGCGACTTCCATGGACTCACCTTTCTAAAGCTCGGTTGACGCGATGCAGGCCGGTGATGCAGATCGTGGGTCAGAGGGATCATCGCCAGATTGAGGGGGAATGAAGCGGCTCTTCAGCCCAAGGAGGAACGACCAAGTTTTCGTCCTAAACGCCCGACCCGACGCCCAGAGCCAGGGAGGGCCGAGGCTGGCCGCGGCTTTGCGTGCGGCTCACAACAAGCGCGAGGCCAAGAGCGATTCATCCTAAATCTAACTGGCGCACACCGTTTTTGCGGAAATACCCCGCCGTAACCTTCAGTCAGACCTTCAACCTACGTCCAGGCATGCTTCTCTTCGATCACGGCCTGCATATCTATACCATCACCTTTGTCACTTTGCGAATTGTCATGTCGTTCTTTCGCGGAGAAAGCAGGGAGCGATCCCGTGGAGACAAGTGGAAGAGAAATGTCACGTTGACCACGCGATTTGGGTGCGTGGTCAGCATGACAAACCGCCGGTATTCTTGCCACAAAAGTTGTGTCCCCCCCGCCGGCAGGGAAGACCAATGACCGGCGGTTGGCCGCGGCAAAACGAAGGTGGCATGACGGCATGGCGTGAAGCCAACCCTTGCAAGCATGCCAAGAAATAGCTTGCTTTTTAGGCTGAATCTTCTATATTGCCGGTCGTCCGTAAAAAATCGCGGGGTGGAGCAGTCTGGTAGCTCGTTGGGCTCATAACCCAAAGGTCGGAGGTTCAAATCCTCCCCCCGCAACCAAGCCAAAGTCATTCAAAAAGGGAATCCACGTGATTCCCTTTTTAATTTTCAGCCGGAGACAGAGATGGCAAGTTCGCAAACCGCCTATTGCTGGAATGACGATGTCTGGCCATGATCCCGGAATGCCCCTGTCCACGATAGAATCCTCACCGCCTGCGAGCACGGTTGGTTTTGCCCTGCCTGATTTTTGTTCCACGACTTGCCACTTGCTTCATTGCCGGGGCTGCCCTGCTGACGTGTGACTCCCGAAACTTCACCTGCCTCGACATGGATCAGCCCAGGATTTTGCTTTTTGTTGCATGCAGAGTACGAACGCAGCGGGAATCGCTTGTGGCAGCACGCCCGCGGAATGCAGCTCCTGCGCTCAAGCCGGGGTATGGTTCCTGCATTTTGCATCCTCATTTTTGCCACCTTTCACCTGAGAATAAATTCTCATGCGTAAAGCTGAAACCGCCTGAAGGCGGCTGCCCACCAATCGGGTAATAAGCCGGCCTTGGCCAACTTGCGCTTTGAGCCTGCGATTGCAATCGCAGGCTCAAAGCGCACCATGACCCATGCAAAATTCAGATGGTTGCTTGCCCGTCCTGGCGCTTTGATGAATCAGAGCCGCCAAACTCCCAAGGTTTTGGCTGTGTCCGTGCCAGCCTGCGATGAGGTCCGGGAAGCGTTTTTTAACACAATCTTTTTCGCAGCTTGATCGGCTGACAAAGGAAACATGTTAACATGCAACGATCAGAATGCCACGCCGGCTCTCTCTCAGAACGGCCCGTTGAGGCGGCTCGATCACCAATCCCGGGAGCCTGAGAAAGCAACAATGAGGCGGGCAAAAGAAAACGGTTGACTCACAAAGCGATTTTTATATATTACGCAAGTGCCATAATTTTTACGAAGACGCCACGACGCATCGGTTGGAGAAGACAACCGGTCGCAGTGAAGGTGGTGACAGAGCAGAGGTTCGGTAGAGTGCCGCTGTACGCGCAACCTGCACTCATGGAGAGGGGAGAGAGAGATCGCAGCCCAAGGGTTGTGATTTCTGCGAAAAACGGTGCTTACCCTTGCACAATTTACTCTTAATAAAAAGAAAGAAGGATGGAATGAAAAAGGGAGGGAGAGGATTGTGAGGGTAAGAAAAATCAATGGCTGGCCATGAGGAAAGGTCAAATGTAGGACAGATGGGTGGTTGACTCACTCTACTTTTGCTTTTTCCTGGTGGTTGTTTGGTGTTCTGGTACGCAGTAGTTCAATGCAGGGCGGCCGGAGGCCGTGACGAGTTTCAAGGTGAAATCTTTGGGTAGGTGGCATGGAGGACGGTCTTTCCACTGGGCTGTGAAAATCTTTCCTCCACTCGCCCTCCTTGATTATCCGCCGTACAGGATGTGCTCATTGACGTATTGTATCAGCCATTGCTCCGTCAGCTAGGGAAACAATTACGGTATGAGCATATCTCCATTCCAATCAATCATTTCTCCACAATCAAATTAAAACTGCACTCTGCGAGGTTTGCAACGGAGATGTGCGTTCGATCGCGGTAGAGAAGCTCGCCGCACTCACTATCCTGAAGTCCTGCAATTTTAACGGGTGGCGGGGTTTTCGCTGAAACTGCGCCGTCCCTTTGTTTTTTTATTGTTCTTTCCCTGTTGCCGAGTCAAAAGCAGAAGCCCCACTCCCTAACCACGTCTGGCCAGACATGTCCGCGGGTGTGGAAACTTCCGATGGGGGTTTTTTGCCCGAAACGGCGTGTTCCCAACGGGGCTTCTTGCATTGCTGTGAATATCAGGTCATGCCCTGTCGGGTCTGCCTGTTCACATTTTTTTCAGCTCAAGACATAAAGACCATATCATGCCAGCAGATTCGCGCAATTCCCATTGACAATTCCCATGCCAGCGATGTTACGACACGACTGAGCAGCGCAGGTGGGAGCAATGATTCGGAGGATTTTATGCGGTAAGCAAATGAAACAATATCGTTAGGGGAGTGCCCGATTAGCACACAATGACCGCCCGCAGTTGGCTGAAATCCCAGCTTCCAGCCCGCTTGCCAATCGGTCACTAAGTACCCCGGGATTTCGCATGGTGTCTAACCGTGTTCCTTGGGCACTCCTGCAACAGGTTGGTATGCAAAAATGCCCGAGCAGTTTGACTTTGCATAGCTGATTTGATTTCCGCAAGGGATGGTGTGGGTCCAGAGAGAGTCGAACAGCGGAGGTTCACTTCTCTCCACAGGAAGGGCAAGGGTCGGCCATGAGCACGCATGCGAATCGTTTTTTTGAGTTGAATCAGCAACCTGTCAGCTTGGTTGAACTGTTGCGCCAGCGGGCTTTGCATCAGGCAGAAGAGCGAATCTATACGTTTTTGGAAGACGGCGATGAGCAAGCTTCTCACCTGACCTACGCTGAGTTGGACCGCCGGGCACGCGCGATAGCCGGGCTGCTGCAAAGTCTGACCAAGCCCGGCGAGCGGGCTCTGCTGCTCTACCCTCCGGGTCTGGACTACATCGCCGGCTTCATGGGCTGCCTTTACGCCGGCATCATCGCCGTGCCGGCTTACCCGCCGGATCCCTCCCGCCTCAATCGTTCCCTGCCGCGGCTGCAGGCGATCGTCGAAGACGCGCAGCCTGCCGTGGTTCTCACCACTTCCTCCATACTGGCGATGTCACATCTGCTCAAATGGCAGAATCGCCTGGAAACGCTGGCCGGCAAAATGCCGGTGTTCCGCCGAGCTGTCGAGTTTTTTGTGCCGGGCCGGCGGAGTGTCGGATCCGCCCCGGGTTTGGCGGCGCTGAATTGGCTCACCACGGATAATCTCGAGGCGGGTTGGGAGAATCGCTGGTGGGAACCAAAGCTGGCGTCCGACACGCTGGCCTTTTTGCAATACACTTCCGGCTCCACCGGCACGCCCAAGGGGGTGATGGTTTCCCATGCCAACCTGCTCCACAACTCTGCGCTCATCTGTCATGGCTTCGGGATGACACCCGAATGTGAAGGTGTGATTTGGTTGCCGATGTATCACGACATGGGCCTGATCGGCGGTGTGCTGCAGCCGCTTTACGTCGGCTGCCATGTCACGCTCATGTCGCCGCTGGCCTTTCTGCAATGGCCGCTGCGCTGGTTGAAGGCTATCTCACGCGTCAAGGATCGTCCCGTAATCAGCGGCGGGCCGAATTTCGCCTATGATTTGTGTGTTCGCAAAGTGAGCGCCGAGCAAAAAGCGCAACTCGATCTCAGCCGGTGGACGGTGGCCTTCAGCGGCGCCGAGCCGGTACGCGCCGAAACCATCGAGCAGTTCACCCAAACCTTTGCGGCCTGCGGTTTTCGCCGCCAGGCTTTCTATCCCTGCTACGGCCTGGCCGAGGCGACGCTGATTGTCTCCGGCGGCCGCCAGGCCGAGCCGCCGATCATTCGCACGATCGACAAACAGGCGCTGGCGCACAATCGTTTCCGTGAAGCCGGCGCGGATACGCCGGAAAAAGTCGAGCTGGTGGGATGCGGTCAGGCGCTGCTCGACGAGAAGATCGTCATCGTCAATCCTGATACGCTGATGCCCTGTGGCCCCGGCGAGATCGGCGAGATTTGGGTCGCCGGCCCGAGCATCGCACGCGGTTATTGGAACAATCCCAAAGCCACGCAGGAGACTTTCCAAGCTTGCCTCGCCGATAGTGGCGAAGGCCCCTTTATGCGTACCGGCGACCTGGGCTGTCTGCATCACGGTGAGCTGTTCGTCGCCGGGCGGTTGAAGGATTTGATCATCATCCGCGGCCGCAATCATTATCCTCAGGACATCGAACTGACGGTCGAGCGCTGCCATCCCGCCTTGCGTCCGGGTTGCGGCGCGGCTTTCTCGATGGAGGCCGAGGGCGAAGAGCGCCTCGTGATTGTGCAGGAAGTCCGGCAGAGCAAAAAGCTGGATCTCGATGCCGTTATCCATGCCATCCGGCGCGCGGTGGCGGAGGCGCATGAGCTGCAGGTTTATGCCATCGCGCTGATCAAACCGCGCTCGATTCCCAAAACCTCCAGCGGCAAGATTCAACGCCGCCCCACCAAGCAGGCTTTTCTCTCCGGCACTTTGGAATTGGTGACGGAATGGCGCAGCACCGGCGAGCCGTTGCCGCCGGTGGAGACTGCGGCCGTCGTTGCCAGCGAGACGACTCCTGCGCCCGTCGTGATCAGTGCCGCTTCGGCAAATGCCGCGGCGATCAAATCCTGGCTGGTGGCGCATCTTGCCGAGCTGCTGCATTTGCCCGCGCCGGCCATCGATCCGCGCCAAAACTTTGCCAGCTTTGGTCTGGATTCGGCGCAGACGGTGAGCCTGACCGGCGACCTCGCCGCCTGGCTGGGCCGGCCGGTTTCACCGACGCTGGCGTGGGAATATCCCACCATCGAGCAGTTGGCCAATCATCTCGCGGGTGAGGCGCCCAAACCCATCGCGGCGCCGCCCGTCACCACCAGCAAAAGCACAAGCGAGGAGCCCATTGCCATTGTCGGCCTGGGTTGCCGTTTTCCCGGCGCCGGGAATCTCGGGGAATTTTGGGAGTTGCTGCGCAACGGCGTGGATGCCATCCGCGAGGTGCCGCCCGACCGCTGGAACAGCGAGGCGTACTACGATCCCACTCCCGGCGTGCCCGGGAAAATGGTCACACGTTGGGGCGGCTTCATTGACCATGTCGATCAATTCGATCATCAGTTTTTCGGCATCTCGCCGCGCGAAGCGGCGCAGATGGATCCGCAGCAGCGCCTTTTGCTGGAAGTCACCTGGGAGGCGCTGGAGGATGCCGGCCTGACCGCGGAAAAAATCGCCGGCAGTCAAACCGGTGTGTTCATCGGTATCAGCACCAATGACTATTCCCGCCTGAGTGCGGGCGATACGCTGCACATCAACGCCTATTCCGGCACCGGCAACGCGCTCAGCATCGCCGCCAACCGCCTGTCCTATTTGCTCGATGCCCACGGGCCGAGTCTGGCAGTGGATACCGCCTGCTCTTCTTCCTTGGTGGCGGTGCATTATGCCTGTGAGAGCCTGCGCCACGGCGAATGCGAGGCGGCGATTGCCGGCGGTGTGAATCTCATTCTTGTGCCGGAGATTGCCATCAATTTTTCACAGGCCGGTGTGATGGCGCCCGACGGCCGCTGCAAAACCTTCGATGCCCGCGCCAATGGTTATGTACGCGGCGAGGGCGCCGGCGTGGTGATTCTCAAACCGTTGTCCAAAGCGCTCGCCGACGGCGATCACATCTATGCCCTGATTCGCGGCAGCGCCGTCAACAGTGATGGCCGCAGCAATGGCCTGATGGCGCCCAATCGTCTCGCGCAGGAGGCGGTGATTCGCGCGGCCTATGCGCGCAGCGGCATTGCACCTGGCCGCGTGCAATATGTCGAAGCCCACGGCACCGGCACCAATCTCGGCGATCCCATCGAAGTGCAGGCGCTGGCTGCTGTGCTTGCCATCGAACGCCCGGCAGGCCGCAAATGCGCCATTGGCTCGGTGAAAACCAACATCGGCCATCTCGAGGCGGCGGCCGGTGTCGCCGGTTTGATCAAGGTCGTGCTGGCTCTCGAGCATCGTTGGTTGCCGCCCAGTTTGCATTTCAAAGAACCGAATCCCCTGATCCCCTTCGCGCAACTGCCGGTGTTCGTGCAGGACAAGCCGGGACCCTGGCCGCAGGAGAACGAGCCCTTGATCGCAGGCGTCAGCTCCTTCGGTTTTGGCGGCACCAATTCTCACCTCGTCGTCGAAGAGTATCCCCAGTCTGCTGCGATCACCCCAGTCGAAACCGAAGGCCGCCGGCCATACTTGTTGCCACTTTCTGCTCACAGCCCGGAGGCGCTCAAGGATCTGGCGCGCGCGTATCAAGCCTTCCTTGCCGGCAAAGGCGCCGCCTTGCCTCTGCGCGATATTTGTTACACCGCGAGTGTGCGACGAACCCACCGCGATTATCGCCTGGCTTTGGTCACTCATTCCAAGGAAGAATTGACCGAACTATTGGAGGCTTTCCTGCGGGAGGAGTCCCGCCCGGCGATTGCCACCGGACGCAAACCCGCGGGCGGCGCAGGCCGGCTGGTGTTTGTCTTCCCCGGTCAAGGGGCGCAATGGTGGGCCATGGGCCGCGAGCTGCTGGAGCAGGAGCCGGTCTTTCGCGCGAAAATCACAGAGTGTGATCAGCTCTTGCGCAAACATGCGGACTGGTCGCTGCTCGCGGAGTTGCAGGCGGAAGAGGCCAGCTCCCGCATCAATGAAATCGACATCATTCAGCCGGCGTTGTTTGCGGTGCAAGTCGCGTTGGCCGCGCTGTGGCGCTCGTGGGGCGTGCATCCTGAGGCGGTGGTCGGCCACAGCATGGGCGAAGTGGCGGCGGCGCATGTCGCCGGCGTTCTCAGTTTGGAAGAGGCCGTGGCCGTGATCTATCACCGCAGCCGGCTGCTCAAGCGCAATGCCGGCAAGGGCGCGATGGCTGCGGTGGAGCTTTCCCTCGAAGAGGCGCGGCAGGTTTTGCAGGGTTACGAAGACCGGCTGGCGGTGGCGGTGCACGCCGGTCCCAAATCCACCGTGTTATCCGGTGATCCGCAGGCGCTGGCAAAAGTGCTCGCCACGCTCGGACGCCGGGGGATTTTCTGCCGGGTGTTGCGCGTCGATGTTGCCGCGCACAATCCGCAGGTGGAGCCGCTGCGGCAGGAGTTGGTCGAAACGCTCCGTGACCTGCAGCCGCGGGAGTCAGCCGTGCCGATTTATTCGACCGTGACCGGCCAGTTGCTGGCCGGAACGCAGTTTGACGCTGACTATTGGGGCAGGAACCTCAGACAGCCGGTGCTGTTCGCCGCGGCGATCGAACAATTGGTGCAAAACGATCACACGCTTTTTGTGGAGATCAATCCACATCCCATTCTTTCCGGCGCGATTCGCAGTGTGCTGAATCTTTTTGGCAAGGAAGGCGTGGCGCTGCCTTCGCTCCGCCGGGAAGAGGAGGAGCGTGGCGTCATGTACGCCTCGCTCGGCAGTTTGTTCGCGGCGGGCCATCCCGTGGCGTGGCCGGCATTTTACTCCGTTCCCGGCAAGCACGTCTCCTTGCCTGCCATTCCGTGGCAGCATGAACGGCATTGGCTGGAAATCGAGTGGGAGCAATCCGATCGTCCTCGTCGCGCCGGCGAGCGGGTCGCGGGCAACGGCCGGCATCCGCTGATCGGCTCGCACCGCAATTCTCCGCTGCTTCCCGGCAAGCATCTTTGGGAGAGAGAATTGCAGGTGGCAGAGGTTCCCTTCCTCGCCGACCACCGTGTGCGAGGTTCCATCGTCGTACCGGCCACTGCGCATCTCGAAATGGCGCTCGAAGCGGCCAGCGAGGCGTTCGGAGACGAATCACTGGTGCTGCAAAATGTTTCTTTCCACGAGGCGCTGATCTTGCCGGAGAACGAAGCGCGAGCCGTTCAGGTGATCGTCTCACCAACCAAACCGGGTCTGGCCGTTTTCCAAATTTTCAGCCAACCGTACCGCGGCGCGCATTCTCTGCAAGAGGGCGGCGAGCAACAGCAATTGCCGTGGACCCTGCACAGCATGGGCACCATCGGCAACGGCCAAAAGAAGGAGGCGGAAAAAATTCCGGCTGAGATTGCCATAAAGGAAATTCTGGCGCGTTGCAGCGAGCGCGTTTCGGGTGAGACGCATTTTCTCCGTCTGCGCCGGCGCGGCTTGCAGCTTGGCCCGACTTTTCAAGGCGTCGAGGAAATCTGGCGGCGGGAGGGCGAAGCGCTGGGCAAAATCTTTCTCGCGCCGGGTTTGGAAAAGGAAGCGGCCTCCTGCCATTTGCATCCCGCGTTGTTTGATGCCTGCTTTCAAATCGTTTCCGCGGCCGTGCCCGTTGCCGGCAACGGCGCCGACGACCACGCCACCTACCTGCCGGTGAGTGTCGGCGAGCTGCGCTTTTATCGCCGCCCCGGGCCGCGCTTGTTCAGCCACGCCGTGCTGCATCCGGTCGACCACCCGGATTCGCTGACGTGCGACATTCGCCTGCTCGATGAAGACGGCCGAGTGCTGGCCGAAATCTTCCAGCTCGGCATTCAGCGGGTCGGCGGCGCGGAAAAGGAGAAACTCGCGGACTGGCTCTACGAGCTGCAATGGCAGCCGGCGGAAGTGACACCGCCCAAGCCTGCGCCGCGCTCCGCGGAAACATGGCTAATCTTGGCAGACACCACGGGGGTGGCGCAAGCACTGGCCGGCCTGTTGGAGAGCCATGGCGCGCGCTGTGTTGTGGTGACGGCGGGTGCGAATTGGCAAGCCGCCGATCGCCACCACTTCACCCTCGATCCCAATCGCCCGGAGGACTTCCGCCGGCTTCTGCAGGAAGCGGTGCATCCGACTTCCTCGCCATGCCGCGGCATCGTGCATCTGTGGAGTCTCGACGTCGCTGCCACCGACATTGCTGCGGTTGCTTCACTGATCACCGGCAGTGTCCGGCACTTGCTGCAAGCGTTGGCCGATGCCGGCTGGCCCTCATCACCGCGGTTGTGGCTGGTCACGCGCGGTGCGCAATGCGTGGGAACGGAAAACACGCCGGTTGCGGTCATGCCAGCGCCGCTGTGGGGTCTGGGCCGGGCCCTCGCCCGCGAGCATCCCGAACTGCAGAGTGCGCTCATCGATCTCGATCCTTCGGCATCGGCACATGACGGACAGAATGTTTTCGACGAACTGTGGCCGCCAACCCGGGAGGAGCAGGTTGCCTTTCGGCAAAACCGGCGATATGTGGCAAGGTTGATTCGCAGTACCAACGAAGCGCTGCAAAAGGAGGCGTTGGCTGCGGAGCGCGCCGGCCAACTGAATCTGCCTGCGACCCCGTCCTTCGAACTGGTGAGGTCGACCGCCGGCACTCTCGATGGCCTCCAATTGCAGCCACGACCGCGTCGCCAGCCCGAGCGCGGAGAAGTTGAAATTCAAGTGCATGCGGCCGGCCTCAACTTCGCCAATGTGATGAATGCACTGGGCGTGAATATTCAGGGCACCATCCCCTTCGGCGCCGAATGTGCCGGAAAAATCGTGGCGGTGGGCGAGGGCGTGCACGACTTGGGGGTCGGCGACGAGGTGCTGGCCGTGGCGCCCGCATGCTTCAGCAAATACGTGACAACGCCAGCGACTCTCGTTTTGCCGAAGCCGGCGAAATTTAGTTACGAGGAAGCGGCAACCATCCCCATCGCCTTCCTGACGGCATACTATGCGCTGCACCACCTCGCCAGACTCCGCAAGGGTGAGCGGGTATTGATTCACGCGGCAGCAGGTGGCGTGGGCTTGGCGGCGGTACAAATCGCGCAAATGATCGGGGCCGAGATTTTTGCCACAGCAGGCAGCCCCGAAAAGCGGGCCTTTCTGGAGTCGTTGGGCCTCGAGCATATCATGAGCTCACGCTCCCTGGATTTTGCCGACGAGATTTTGCATCTGACCAACGGTCAGGGAGTCGATGTGGTCCTCAATTCCCTTCCGGGAGAAGCCATTGCCCGCAGCTTGTTGACCCTGGCCCCCTATGGCCGCTTCCTGGAAATCGGCAAGGTCGATATCTATCAAAACCGGCAGCTCGACCTGTACCCGTTTCGCAAGAATCTGTCCTATTTTGCCATTGACATCGACCGGCTGTGCCGGGAGCGTTCTGGGCTGATGCGCCGCTTGCTGGACGAGGTGATGGAACTGATGAAACAGGGCCGCCTCAGGCCTCTCCCCCTGCGGGTTTTTCCCATTGTGGAAGCGGTCGATGCGTTTCGCTTCATGGCGCAACGGAAGAACATCGGCAAGATCGTACTGTCGATGCCGGAGCATGCCGGGCAGGAAACCACGGTGGCACGTGAGCGGGCTTCCGCCTTGTTTGACGGCACTTATCTGATTACAGGTGGTCTGGGTGCTCTTGGTTTGCTCGCAGCGCAATGGCTTGTAAACAAGGGCGCAAGGCACCTTGTTCTCGTGGGGCGAAAGGGCGCTTCCGAGGAGGCGCAGCGACATCTCGATCTGTTGCGGCAAGCCGGCGCCGAAGTGGTGCTGAGCCAGGCCGATGTTGCCGAGGAAGATCAAATCGCCGGGGTCATTGACGAAATCACCCGCAAGATGCCGCCCTTGAAAGGCATTGTCCACGCCGCCGGCGTTCTCGACGACGGCGTTCTGCTGCAATTGAATGCGGAACGATTCAACCGCGTAATGCGGCCGAAAGTGCTGGGCGCCTGGCATCTCCATTGTTTGACCCGGCATATCCCCCTGGACTTTTTCATCATGTTCTCCTCGCTGGCCTCGGTATTCGGTTCTCCCGGCCAGAGCAATTACGCGGCGGCCAACGCGTTCATGGATGCCCTGGCTCATCACCGCCGCGGCCTGGGACTGCCCGCCCTGTCGATCAACTGGGGCCCGTGGTCGCAAGTCGGCCTGGCGGCACGGCCCGATCGCGGTGGCCGTCTGGAAGTGAAAGGTGTGAACTCGATTACGCCGGAGATCGGCATGCAGTTGTTCGACCTTTTGCTGCGTCCCAAAACCACCAGCGGGGATGCAAGTCCCGCGCAGGTGATGGTCGCTGCGATTGATTGGAAACAACTGCTGGCGCTTTATGCCGCCGATAACGTACCGCCGATGTTCGCCGGATTTCTTGCGGAGCGCATCGAGGTTGGCGATGATCGACGCGGCAGGAAAGGACGGCTCACCCGTGAGCAACTGCTGGCCGCCGAACCGGCGCAGCGTCGCGAAATGCTCGCAGCCTACTTGCAGGGTCAGATTGCCCGCGTGCGCGGCGTGCCGGTCACGAAAATCTCCCGGCAGCAGCCGCTCAATGCCATGGGGCTGGACTCGCTGATGGCCATCGAGCTGAAAAACACCCTCGACGCCGACCTCAAAATGCCGCTGCCGATCGCCACCCTGCTGCAAGGTCCCAGCATCAGTGAGCTGGCCGCGCAACTGCTGGCGCAACTCGCCGCGCCGGCCCCGGCAGCCGCACCGGCGCCGGTGATGCAAGCCGCTGTCACGCCGGTGACCGAGTCGCGCCTGTCGCCCAGCCAGCGCGCTCTGTGGTTCCAGCATCAACTCGCGCCCGAAAGCGTGCCCAATCTCGTCTTTTTCGGCCGGCTGGAACATGAAGTCGATGACGCGAAACTCGCCGCCGCCTTCCAGAAGCTGGTGGATCGCCATGCCGCCCTGCGCACCACCTTCTTCCTGCGCGAGGGCGAGCCCTGGCAGCGCATTCATCCGCAAGCAGAGGCCTGTTTCCACACCGAACAGGCGGCTGCGTGGAGTGAGGAACAACTCCGGCAGCGCCTCGACGAGGAAATGCATCATCGCTTCCACCTCGAGCGCGGCCCGCTGTTGCGCGCCCACTTGTTCCGCCGCGGCCCCGGCCGCGACCTGCTGTTGCTGGTCAGCCATCACATCATCAATGATCTCTGGTCGCAGACCATCATCATGAAAGAGCTGGGCGAGTTGTATGCCGACCCCAATGCCGTCCTGCCGCCGCTGCCGCTGCAATACACCGACTTCGTGCGCTGGCAGGAGCAAATGCTCGCCGGTGCCGAGGGCGAACGCCTGTGGCAGTATTGGCGCCACAAGCTGGCGGGCGAGCTGCCGGTGCTCGATCTGCCCACCGACCGGCCGCGACCGCCGGTGCTCACATATCGCGGCGGCACCCGGTTCTTCACGCTGGATGAAGCGCTCACCGCGCAGCTCAAAGCGCTCGGTGATCGGCATGGTGCGACGCTCTACATGACGCTGCTCGCCGCCTTCAACGTGCTGCTGTATCGCTACTCCGGGCAGGAAGATTTGATCGTGGCCTCGCCCACCACCGGCCGCAGCACGCCGGAGCTGGCCGGCATTGTCGGTTACTTCGTCAACCCGGTGGTGCTGCGTTCCAATCTCGCGGGCCGGCCGGCTTTCACGCACTTGCTCGCGCAGGTGCGCGACAACGTGCTGGAAATGTTCGATCATCAGGATTTCCCCTTTGCGCATTTGGTGGAGAAGCTGCAGCCGGCGCGGGATCCCGGCCGCTCCCCCGTGTTTCAGGTGATGTTCGTCTATCAAAAGGCACATCTGCTCGAAGCGCAAAGCAAGGCGGCTTTTGCCGGCGGCAGCGGCGGGTTGATCACACTCGGCGGCCTCACCTTCGAGCCGCTCACCGCCGACCTCAAAGTCACGCCCTTCGATTTGACCTTGATGATGGCCGAAGCCACCAATGGTTTGAGCGCCTCGCTTTACTACAATCGCGATCTCTTCGAAGCGGAAACCATCGACCGTTTCATCCAGCATTTTGAAACCCTGCTGCGCAGCCTTGTGGCCGAACCGGCGCAGTCGATTGCACGCCTGGCGCTGCTGCCCCCGGAAGAAGAACGCAAACTGCTGGTGGAGTGGAACGACACGCGGCGCGACGGCGAAGCGAGGGAGGGCGGGGACTGGTTCGCCCACCGCCTGTTCGAAAAGCAGGCTGCGGCGGCGCCCGACGCAACGGCCGTGGTTTTGGGAGAACAGCGTTTGACCTACGGCGAGCTCAACCGCCGCGCCAATCAGCTTGCGCATCTGCTCGAGCAGCACGGTGTGCGGCCGGAGTCGCGCGTGGCGATTTGCCTTGAGCGCTCGCCCGAGATGGTGACGGCAGTGCTGGCGGTCTTGAAGGCCGGCGGCGCCTATGTGCCGATGGATGCCGGCCATCCCGAAGAACGTCTCAACTTCATGCTGGCGGATTCCGGCGCGACGGTGCTGTTGACCGACAGCCGGCTGGCGCAAAAATTTGCCGGCGTGTCGGCGCAGCGCAACGGCCGCTGCTGTGAAATGCTCTGCCTCGATGATCTGGCGGCGGAGTTGATGACGCTGCCGGCAACCAATCCGGTGACGGCCCTGTCGCCGGAGAACCTCGCGTATCTCATCTACACCTCCGGCTCCACCGGCCGGCCCAAGGGCGTCATGCTGACGCAGCGCAGTGTGGCGAACATGATCCGTGCCACCAGCCGGCGCTATTACCTCGACGCGGGCTGCCGCGTGTTGCAGTTTGCCTCCTTCAGTTTCGATGCCTGCGTGCAGGAGATGCTGGCGACGCTGGCGGTGGGCGCGGCGCTGCATCTCACCGCGGCGGAAACGCTGCTGTCGCCCCTGACGATTCTGCAGCAATTGCGCGACGAGCAGATCACCAATCTCACCCTGCCGCCCTCGCTGCTGGCGATTTTGCCGGCGGAGGATCTGCCGGCGCTGCGCACGGTGATTTCCGCCGGCGAGGCCTGCAACCGCGAAGTGGCGGCGCGCTGGTCGGCGGGCCGGCACTTCATCAATGCCTACGGCCCCACGGAGGCCACGGTGTGCACCGCCTGCCATGAAGTCGAAACCGTGCCGGAGAGCGGCAACGTTCCCATCGGCCGCCCGATCGACAACTTCGAAATCTACCTGCTCGACCGGCAGTTGAACCCGGTGCCGGTGGGCGTGCCGGGTGAGCTGCACATCGGCGGGATGGGCCTGGCGCGCGGCTATCACCGGCGGCCGGATTTGACCGCGGAGAAATTTCTCCCGCATCCGTTCAGCAGCGAACCGGGCCGCCGGCTCTACAAAACCGGCGATCTTGCGCGGTATTTGCCGGACGGCCGTCTCGAATTCCTCGGCCGCGTGGATTATCAGGTCAAGATTCGCGGCTTCCGCATCGAACTGGAGGAAATCGAAACTGTGCTGCGCAATCATCCGGCGGTCGAGCAGGCTGTCATCAAAGCACGGCCGGAGCGGCAGCAACTCGTGGCCTATTATACCGCGCGGCAAAACGGCACTGCGGAGACGGCGGCGCCCTTGACGCCGGCAGAATTGAAAAGCTATTTGCAGGAGTATTTCCCCGACTACATGGTGCCTGCGGCGTTCATCCGTCTCGATGCCATGCCGCTGACACCCAGTGGCAAGATCGACCGCCGCGCCTTGCCCGAGATCGAGCGCACGGCAGGCACCGGGGGACCGGCGCTGCCGCGCAACGAGGCCGAGCGCACCCTGGCCGAGCTCTGGCAAAACGTGCTGCACGTGCCGGCGGTGGGCGTCAACGACAACTTTTTCGAAATGGGCGGGCATTCGCTCAACCTGATTCAGCTTCAGCTCAAAATCAAGGAAGTCTTCGGCCGGGAGGTTTCGGTGGTCGATCTCTTCCGCTTTCCGACGATCACCGCGCTCGCCGGTCATCTCAGCCAGGCGCGCGAGGAACAGCCGACCCTGCAAAAAACCGGGGAACGCGCCGCGCGGCAACGTGAGGCTTTGGAGCGGCAACGGCAGCAGGCGCAACGCCGGCCGGTGCCCGCCGGGAGAAAAGTGTGATGAGTGAGGCAAAAAATCCGCAGGCGAGCGGCATGGAAATCGCCATCATCGGCATGGCGGGTCGCTTTCCGGGCGCAAACAATCTCGAAGAGTTTTGGCGCAATCTGCGCGATGGCGTCGAGTCGATCTCCTTCTTCACCGACGAAGAATTGCAGGCTGCCGGTGTTCCGGCCGCGCTCTATCGCCAGCCCAACTATGTGCGCGCCCGCGGCATTCTCAGCGGGGTGGATCTGTTCGACGCCGGTTTCTTCGGCTTCCTCCCCCGCGAGGCCGAGTTGCTCGATCCGCAGCACCGTCTGTTTCTGGAATGCGCATGGGAGACCATCGAGCAGGCCGGCTACAATCCCGAAAACTATCCGGGCTTGATCGGCGTGTTTGGCGGCGTGGGCATGAATGCCTACCTGCTTTCCTATGTGATGACGCGCGGCGGCGCCCTCGATCCCGCGGAGGGCTATCAGCTCGCCATCGGCAACGACAAGGATTTTCTCGCCACGCGCGTTTCCTACAAACTCAATCTCAAAGGGCCGAGCCTGGCGGTGCAAACCGCCTGCTCCACTTCGCTGGTGGCGGTGGTGCTGGCGTGCCAGAGCCTGCTGAGCTATCAATGTGACATGGCGCTGGCGGGCGGTGTCACCATCAGCCTGCCGCAGGAGAGTGGCTATCTCTATCAGGAGGGCATGATTCTCTCGCCCGACGGCCATTGCCGCGCCTTCGACGCCAAAGCGCAGGGCACGGTGCCGGGCAACGGCGTCGGCACGGTTTTGCTCAAACGCCTGGAAGAGGCACTCGCCGATGGCGATACGATTCATGCCGTGATCAAGGGCACGGCGCTCAACAATGACGGCTCCCTCAAAGTCGGCTACACCGCGCCGAGCGTCGACGGCCAGGCCGAGGTGATCGCCACCGCGCTGGCCGTGGCGAATGTCGATCCCGCCAGCATCGGCTATATTGAAACGCATGGCACCGGCACGCCGCTGGGCGATCCCATCGAAATCGCGGCACTGACGCGCGTGTTCCGTGAAAAAACCGCGGCGAAACATTTCTGCGCGTTGGGCGCGGTCAAGAGCAATGTCGGCCATCTCGATGCCGCCGCCGGTATTGCCGGGCTGATCAAGACGGTGCTGGCGCTCGCGCATCGTGAGATTCCGCCCAGCCGGCATTTCGAGCGGCCCAATCCGCAGATCGATTTCACCAACAGTCCCTTCTTCGTCAACGCGGAATTGCGCGAATGGCCGAGCAATGGCTCGCCGCGCCGCGCCGGCGTCAGCTCGTTCGGCATCGGCGGCACCAACGCCCACGTCATTCTCGAGGAAGCGCCGGCGGTCCGCCGCGCGGCGGCCTCCCGGCCGTGGCAACTCGTGCTGCTCTCGGCACGCTCGCCGCAGGCGCTGGAAACGATGACGGACCAGCTCGCCCGGCATCTGCGCGCGCATCCCGGGCTGCCGCTGCCCGACGTCGCTTACACGCTGCAAACCGGCCGCAAGCGCTTCACGCACCGCCGCATGCTGGTGGCCGGCTCGCGCGACGACGCCCTGACGATTTTGGAGCAACGCGACCCCAAACGTTTGCTGGGCGCCGCGTTTGCGAAAGAGCAAAGCCCGCCGCCGATCGTGTTCATGTTCAGCGGCCAGGGCGCGCAGTACGTCAACATGGGGTTGGAGCTCTACCAGCAGGAGGCCGGCTTTCGTGACTGTCTCGATTTCTGCGCCGACTTTCTCCGGCCGCTTTTGGATGTCGATCTGCGGCGTCTGCTTTATCCGCCGGCGGAGAAGACCGAACAGGCCGCCGCACAACTGCAGCAGACGTTTCTCACCCAGTCGGCGCTGTTTGTGATCGAATATGCGCTGGCCAAATTGTGGCAGGAATGGGGCGTGACGCCGCAGGCCATGATCGGCCACAGCATCGGCGAATACGTCGCGGCCTGCCTCGCCGGCGTGTTCACGCTGGAAGAGGCGCTGACGCTGGTGGCCAGTCGCGGCCGCTTGATGCAAAGTCTGCCCGGCGGCGCGATGTTGAGCGTGCCACTGGAGGAAAACAAGCTGCGGCCGTTGCTCGACGGCGGGCTGGCGCTGGCCGCCGTCAATGCGCCGGCCAATTGTGTCGTTTCCGGCACGGTGGCAGCGATCGCCGACTTGCAGGCGAAACTCGCCGAAAAGGGGATCGAATGCCGCCGGCTGCACACCTCGCACGCCTTCCATTCGGAAATGATGGAGGCGATTCTGCCGGCATTCACTGCCGAGGTGAAAAAAGTCAAACGGCAACCGCCCAAGCTGCCCTTCCTCTCCAACCTCACCGGCACGTGGATCACCGCCGGCGAGGCAACGGATCCGGCTTACTGGGCGCAGCATCTCCGCCACACCGTCCGCTTTGGCGACGGCGTGCAGGAACTTTTGCAAGACAGCAGCCGCGTCTTTCTCGAAGTCGGACCGGGACAAACCTTGAGTGCGCTGGTGAAGCGGCAACCCAACACCGTGGGTCGCGTCATTCTGTCGTCCCTGCGCCATCCGCAGGAGCAGCAGTCGGACATGGCATTTTTGCTGACCACGCTCGGCCGGCTGTGGCTCGCCGGTGTGCCGATCGACTGGACCGGTTTTTACAAACACGAGCAACGCCGGCGGGTGCCGCTGCCCACTTACCCCTTCGAGCGCCAGCGTTACTGGCTGGAGACGGGCAGCGCGCGGTCGGCACCGGCGATTGCGAAAGACTTGCAAAAAAAGACGAACCTTGCCGGGTGGTTCTATCTGCCCTCGTGGCGCCGCCGCGACCAGGCCGGCGCCACCGCCATGGCAGCGCCGCAGCATTGGTTGCTCTTTGCCGATGACAGCGGTCTGGCCGCGGCTTTGACGGAGGAGTTGCAGCAACGCCGGCAAACCGTCACGCTGGTGAAAATCGGACGGCAGTTCGCCCGCCGCGACGACGGCAGTTTCACGATTACGCCCCTGCTCCGCGCAGATTATGAACGCCTGCTCGATGAGTTGGTGGCGCGGCATCAGACGCCGCAAGTCATCCTGCACTTGTGGAGTATCGACGGCCGCGATCAGGCGGGTGATTACCGCGCCGCCAAAGAACGCGGCTTCGACAGCCTGCTGTTGCTGACGCAGGCGCTGGCCAAACACCTGCCTGCTGCCGCGCTGCAAATCGGCGCGGTCACCGCGCAGGCGCAGGAGGTAACCGGCGAAGAGAACTTGCAACCGGCGCAGGCCACGCTGACCGGCCTGTGCCGGGTCATCCCGCAGGAGTTTCCCAATTTTGTCTGCCGCAGCATCGATGTGATCCCCGTCAACGGCGCATGGCCGGCAGCGATTTGCCACAGCTTGTTGCAGGAATTTGCCGGCGACAACCCCGCCACGGTGATTGCCTACCGCGGCGGACATCGCTGGGTGCAGAGCTTCGAGCCGCTGCCCCTGGAAAATGCCACGCCGCCGCGACTGCGCGAGCACGGCGTTTATCTCATCACCGGCGGCCTGGGGCGCATCGGCCTGACCTTCGCGGAATATCTCGCCGAAGCCGTGCGCGCGAAACTGGTGCTCGTCGAGCGCAGCGCCTTCCCGGAAAAAGCGCAGTGGCCGGCATGGCTGCGTGAGCCGTCGCGCAACGGCGACACGGCCAAAATGCAAAGGCTGCTGGCGCTGGAGGGCAAAGGCGCCGAAGTGTTGGTGGTGCAGGCCGACGTCGCCAATGAGGCGGAGATGCGGCAGGCGCTGACTCAGGCCGAGGCGCGCTTCGGCGCGCTGCACGGGGTGATTCACGCCGCCGGCAAGGTGGGCGCGGCAACCTTCCGCACCCTCGCCGAACTTACGCCGGCGGAGGTGGAAGAGCAATGGCGCGCCAAAGTCGAGGGCACGCGCGTGCTCCAGCGCTTGCTGAGCGGCCGGGAATTGGATTTCGTCGTGCTGCAATCCTCGCTCGCCAGCCAGCTTGGCGGCCTGGGGTTCGCGGCCTATGCTGCCGCCAATCTCTATCTCGATGCGTTTGCGCAGCAGCAACAGCGCGCCGGCCAGCGGCAGTGGATCAGCGTCAACTGGGACGGCTGGGATTTCGGCGAGACGGCGCCCACCGGTCTCGGCAGTCAGGCGGTGGAGCTGGGCATCACGCCCGCCGAGGGCGTCGCGGTGTTCCAGCGCATTTTGGCCACGCCGGGGCTGGCGCAGATCGTAGTGTCCACTGCCGATCTCGACGCCCGGCTCGAACGCTGGATCAGCGCCACACGCCGGGAGCAAAAGCCGGCGGCCGAGGGCGCGGCCGCAACACGGCATGCGCGACCGAATCTGCCCACCGCCTACGTGGCCCCGGCCAATGAGCTGGAGCAGCAAATCGTCGAGCTGTGGGAAAAGTTGCTGGGCATCGCGGGGATTGGCCGGCACGACAATTTCTTCGAACTGGGCGGCAATTCGCTGCTGGGGACGCAGCTTGCCTCGCAGCTCCGCAGCACCTTTCAGGTGGAGTTGCCGTTGCGCCGCTTGTTTGAAGACCCCACGCCGGCGGCGGTGGCGGCCGTCATTGCCGAGGCGAGAAAGACCGGGGAGGAGGAGGTCAACAAGATCGCCGAGATGCTGGCGCTGGTGGAAAAACTCTCGCCGGAGGAAGTCGCGGCGATGCTGGGCCGGGAGAAAGCTACACCGTAGCGCAGGCCTCCTGCCTGCCGTCTGGAAGCCGAAAGCAAATCGTAGCGCAGGCATCCTGCCTGCCTGCCGTCTGGAAGCTGAAAGCAAATCGTAGCGCAGGCCTCCTGCCTGCAAGCCTGCATTACAACAACGCGGCGTTGTGAAGCCGCTGAACGTTGAGAAACACTGTTTTTTGTATCTGCGTTCGTCTGCGAAAATCTGTGTTCTAAAAATCGTCGCCGTCATGATGTTTTTCCCGGCTCATATACCATGGCGCCGTGAGGGTAAAAGAAGAAAATGGAGACTGCGATCAATCAGCTTGCCGGCCGCATCGCGGAGTTGCCGCCGGAAAAACGCGCGCTGTTCGAGCGGCTGCTGCGGGAAAAGGGTCTGCCCCTTCCCGACGACCAATCCGCCAGCGGCAACACGCCGGCGGCGGAGGAACTGGCCGAAGTGCGGGAAAGCGTGCGGGAATTTTTTCGACGTGCCGCGGAAGACCAGTCCGAAACCGCCTGGCATCAGCCGCATCCGCAGAGCGAGACAATCAAAAGCGTCACCCGGAAATTTTATGATGCCATCAACCGGCAGCTCGATGCCTCGCTGTTCGGCAGCGCCGCCGCCTTTCTGAATTATGGCTACGCGCCCGACGGCAGTCCGGAATACTCGACCATCGCGGTGCCGCGGCATTATCCCAATCGCCACTCCCTCAAGCTGATGCTGGAAGTCATCGGCGAACGGGATCTCACCGGCGCCGCGGTTCTCGACATCGGCTGCGGTCGCGGCGGCATGGTGCAAACCCTGTTGCGCTACTTTTCACCCGCCCGCGTCACGGGCATGGACTTGTCCGGCGGCGCGGTGCGCTTTTGTCAGAAAAACGGCGATCCGCGGCGCAGCCATTTTCTGCAGGCTGATGCCGAAAAACTGCCGCTGGCGGCGGCGGCCTTCGATTGCGTCACCAATGTCGAGTCCTCGCACAATTATCCCAACCGCCGCGATTTCTATGCGGAAGTGTTTCGCGTGCTCAAGCCCGGCGGCTGGTTTCTTTATGCCGATCTGCTGACTCTCAAACAATGGCAGGCCGCCGAAACATGGCTCGCGCAGATGGGCTTCGCGATCACCCGCAATCAGGACATCACCGGCAATGTCCTGCGCGCCTGCGATGAGACCGCCGCTGCACGGCTGGCGGCTTTTCAACAGGCCGGCGCCGGGGAGCAGGACCTGCTCGGCGATTTTCTCGCGGTCCCCGGCTCAAAGCCCTATGACAACATGAAACTCGGCATCTCCGCCTACAAAATTCTCTGGTTGCAAAAAAACACAGGAGTTGGCACGGAGGGAACAGGAGCATGAACACGCACACGCGCAGTGATCTCGCCGCGCTCGCGGCACAAATCGCCGGCCTGCCGCCGGAGAAACGCCAGTTGTTGGAGAAACTCTTTGCGCAGCAGGGCGTGAATTTTTCCGCACTCGCGCCCATCCCGCGCCGGCACAAGACGGACGTGCTGCCGCTTTCCTTCTCCCAGCAACGGCTGTGGTTTCTCGATCAACTCAACCCCGGCAGCGCCTTTTACAACATTGCCTACGCCATTCATCTGCAGGGCGGGTTGGACACCGCCGCCCTGTCGGCGAGCCTGAACGAAATCATCCGGCGCCACGAGATTCTGCGCACCACTTTCGACCGCCGCAACGGCCAGCCGGTGCAAATCATCGCGGACACGCGGTCACTCGAACTGCCGGTCATCGATCTGCAGCAGCTCGACGCAAACAGCCGCCGCGCAGAAGCGGAACGCCTCGCGGCAGCAGAGGCGGGGCAACCCTACGATCTCGCCCGCGGCCCGCTGCTGCGCGCCACCCTGCTGCGGCTGCAACCCGCGGAGCACCTGCTGCTGCTCGGCATGCATCACATCATCGCCGACGGCTGGTCGATGGCGGTGTTGATCCGGGAAATGAGCGCCCTCTACACCGCTTTCCGCAGCGGCCGTCCCTCGCCGCTGCCGCCGTTGCGCATTCAATATGCCGACTTCGCCCTTTGGCAGCGCGACCGGCTGCAGGGCACAACCCTGGAGAATCTCCTGGCCTATTGGAAACAGCGTCTCGGACCGACCCCGCCGGTGCTGGAGTTGCCCACCGACCGGCCACGGCCGGCGGTGCAATCCTTCAACGGCGCCACCCTCCGGTTCGAGTTGCCGCAATTGCTGCATGAGCAGCTCAAAGACCTGTGCCAGCAGCAGGGCGTGACGCTGTTCATGTGCCTGCTGGCGGCTTTCAAGGTTTTGCTGTGCCGCTACAGCGGCCAGCAGGATATTTGCGTCGGCACGCCGGTGGCCAACCGCAACCGCGCCGAAACCGAGGAGCTCATCGGCTTCTTCGTCAACACGCTGGCGCTGCGCAGCGATCTCTCCGGCGATCCGACTTTTAGCGAGGTGCTGCAGCGGGTACGCGAAACCGCCCTGGGCGCCTTTGAACATCAGGACCTGCCGTTCGAGAGGCTGGTGGAAGAACTGCAGCCCGAGCGCGACATGAGCCGCAGTCCGCTCTTTCAAGTGATGTTCACCTTTCAAAACGCCGCCTTTCCCGACCTGCAGCTTCCCGGCTTGCGAATCAACGTCCAGGAGGTGGACAGCCACACGGTCAAATTCGATCTGCTGCTTTCGATGGAGGAGAACAACGGCCTGCGCGGCAAACTGGAGTATGCCACCGACCTGTTCGACGCGGCGACCATGCAACGGCTGCTGGGCCATTTCCGCACCCTGCTGGAGGGCATCGTGGCCAACCCCGGTGCCCGCCTGTCGCAGTTGCCGCTGTTGACAGCGGACGAACGCCGCCAGCTTCTCGTCGAATGGCAGCCGGATCAACCCGTGGCGGAGAGCATGCCTCCGATTCATCACCGGATTGCCGAGCAGGCGGCCCGCACCCCGGATGCCATCGCCGTGGTGTGCGGTGAGCGGCAGCTCAGCTATGCGGAGTTGAACCGGCGCGCCAACCAGCTCGCCCATCTTTTGAGAAAGTCGGGCGTCGGCCCGGAAGTCATCGTCGGGCTGTATCTCGAACGTTCGCCGGAGGCAGTCATCGGGTTGCTCGGCATACTCAAGGCGGGCGGCGTCTACCTGCCGCTGGATCCGGCGTATCCGCGCGACCGGCTGACCTTCATGCTCAAGGATGCCCGCGCCGCTGTCGTGCTCACGCAACCGGATTTGGTCGCGACCCTGCCGCCGCTGGAAAATGCCACGGTGCTGCCGCTGGATGCGGCATGGCAGGCCCTCAGCCGCGAGCGGGACGACACACCGCCAACGGCCGTGCACGATGGACAGGCCGCCTACGTCATCTACACCTCCGGCTCAACCGGCCGGCCGAAAGGCGTGCTTGTTTCACACGGCACGCTCGCCAAACATTGTCTGTGCATGCGGGAATACTACGAGCTGACACCTGCGGACCGCGTGCTGCAATTTGCCGCGCTCAATTTCGATGCCTCCCTCGAACAGATGCTGCCGGCGTTGCTGGCTGGTGCGCAACTGGTGCTGCGCGATGCCACCCTGTGGACGCCGGCGGAATTTCACCAGAAAGTCGCCGCCCACGGGTTGACCGTCATCAACCTGCCCACCGCCTATTGGCAGGAACTCGCGCAACACTGGAGCGAAGCGCCCGGGAAGGTGTCCGCCACCAATCTGCGGCTGGTGATCATCGGCGGCGATGAAATGCCGGCGGCCACGCTGCGGCTTTGGCAAAGAACGCCGCTCAAGCACGTGCGCTTGTTGAATGCCTACGGCCCCACCGAGACCACCATCACGGCCACGGCTTTTGAAGTGCCTCCTGAGTTTGCCGGCGGGAGCGGCGGGCGGCGCGTGCCGATTGGACGCTTGCTGTCTGGTCGCAGGGCTTACATTTTGGATCGCACCGGCGGGCTGGTGCCGGTTGGCATACCGGGCGAATTGCATCTCGGCGGCGCGGGCGTGGCGCGCGGCTATTTGCGCCGGCCGGATTTGACCGCCGAGCGCTTCGTCCCGGATCCATTTGCGACACACGCCGGCGCCCGCCTGTACAAAACCGGTGATTTGGCGCGCTGGCGGCCAGACGGCACCATCGAGTTCCTCGGCCGCCGCGATCATCAAGTGAAGATTCGCGGCTTCCGCATCGAATTGGGTGAGATCGAAGCGGTGTTGCGCCGGCATCCGGCGGTGCGGCAGGCGGTGGTGCTGGCGCGCGAGGACCGGCCGGGTGACAAGCGGCTGGTGGCTTATTTCGTTGCCGCGTCGCAAGACCGGCCGACAGTGAGCGAGCTGCGGCACTATCTCAAAAGCCGGCTGCCGGAGTACATGATCCCCGCCGCGTTCGTGGCGCTGGACGAGTTTCCGCAAACGCCCGGTGGCAAGGTGGATCTGCGCAGCCTGCCGGCGCCGGACGAGTCACGGCCGGAGCTGGAGTCCGCTTATGTTGCCCCGCGCACGCCGACGGAAAGCGTGCTCGCGGCACTGGTGGCGGAAGTGTTGCACCTCGAGCGGGTTGGCATCCATGACAATTTCTTCGAGCTGGGCGGCCATTCGCTGCTGGCGACACAGGTGATGTCACAAGTGCGGGAGATTTTTCAGGTGGAAGTGCCGTTGCGCAGGATCTTCGAGACCCCCACCGTGGAGGGGCTGGCACTGGCCCTCGCCGAGGCGCAGGCCGGTCAGGAAGACCGCGACAAGCTGGAGAAAATGCTGGCTGATCTCGACCAACTGAGCGATGAGGAAGTGCAGAAATTGTTGCAGGAAGAGGAGAGTTCGCTGGTGTGAAAAAAATTTTCGCCCACGAAAATGAAATCCCGCGGAAATGTTTTTGGCTGTTTCTTTCGTGGCAGTTCTTCTTTCGTGGGAGGCTTGTGAAGCTGTCGGCTTTAAAATTGGAGCCGGATAATGGGGACAAAGCACGATTTGCTTTATGAAGAGCTGTGTTACGACCTGAATTTTGCATGCGGGCTTGCTGTTGCCCGGGAGAAATGGCGTGTTCACATAACTCCGTCAGGAGTGAACTGTTTGTAGACAGGGGCATCTGGCTTGTCTTTGAACTCCGTTAGGAGTGCCCTGTAGCATTTCTCATGATCTGACGCGGCTTTTTTAGGAGAATCACGCAGGTCACTCCTGACGGAGTTTTGAGAAATGCGATCTGCCGCTTCACTAAAAACAGTTCACTCCTGCCGGAGTTGATCGCACGTTTGCCGGCAAAATTTTTAGGATCATCCGAATTTTGCGTACATTTTGCGACAACAAGATGAAAAGAATCGCAAAATCAGTTCCGTGCCTTCTCTGCTGAGATCCACTTGCCCTAACTTGATAGCGAACGGCCCAACCCCGCTAGGGGTGAAATGTTTATAGTAATTGTCAACACCTCCAGCTTCAAACTCCTTTAGGAGTGACATGTAACGGCGTTTGCATTCAATTCAAGATGAGATCAATGAGGATGCACGATACACATGTCACCCCGATGGGGTTTCATTTAGGCGAACTTAGCTATAACCATCTCACTCCTATCGGAGTTCATCAGATGCAAAGAACAGTCATGTGGCCATGTACGCTTGAGTCGGATGAGCTAATTTTTATGCACCACCCCTTGGGTGGTTGGGCGTCGCGATCAAAGCGGCGTTGTTCGCGGAGGGGATCAATCCGGGGGCAAAATTCAGGTATCACGAAAATGCTGGAGCGCAGGCATCCTGCCTGCAGGCTGGAAGCCGGTGCGACGGCCTTTTCGTGGCAAGTCCTTCGCCGGGAAGCTGGCCGAAGGGCTGAAGTTTCGAGCTGGTCTGGAAACGTGGTATAATTTTTTATTAGATAAAACTGCGATGAGTGACCTTTCCAAACGCCTCGCCGAGCTCTCTCCGGAAAAGCGCGAGCTGCTGTTGAAGCGTCTGCAGCGCGAAGGCGAAAAAGCGCCGAAGCCGGCCGGGATTCCCCGCCGCCCCAACCGCGATGAGTTTCCCATGTCGTTCGCGCAGATGCGGTTGTGGTTTCTCGATCAGCTCGAACCGGGAAGCCCTTTTTACAACATCGCCGCGGCGGTACGGCTGGAGGGCTCCCTGCACGTGCCGGTGCTGGTGCAGGCGCTGCAGGAAGTCGTGCGCCGGCATGAAGTCTTGCGCGCCTTTTTTGTCACCGAAAAAGGCCGGCCGGTGCAGCGCCTTGCACCGGTGCAGCCGCTGGCCATGCCGGTAACCAGCCTCGAGCATTTGCCCGCCGGAGAGCGTGAAGCCGAGGCGAGGCGGCTCATCCAGCACGAGGCGCAAAAACCCTTCGCCCTGAATCACGGGCCGCTGCTGCGCGCCGGTCTGCTCAAACTCGCTGAGCGGGACCACCTCCTGCTGCTGACGATTCATCACATCGTCGCCGATGGCTGGTCGATCGGCGTGTTGATCCGTGAAGTCGCGACGGCCTATCAAGCCGGCCTCGCCGGCCGCCCGCTGCGGCTGCCCGACCTGCCGATTCAATATGCCGACTACGCCGCGTGGCAGCGTGGCTGGCTCACCGGTGAGGTGCGCGCGCGGCAGCTCGATTATTGGAAAAAACAGCTCGCCGGGGTGCCGCAACTGTTGTCGCTGCCCACCGACCGGCCGCGACCGGCAGTGCAAACCTTCCACGGCGCGCATTACGCCTTCGAGCTGCCCACGGAATTGCTGGCAGCACTCGGCGAACTCAGCCGGCAGGAAAACGGCACGCTGTTCATGACCCTGCTGGCGGCGTTTTACACCCTGCTGTATCGCTATTCGAACCAGGACGACTTTTGCATCGGCACCCCCATTGCCAATCGCAACCGCGCCGAGACCGAGGGACTGATCGGCTTCTTTGTCAACACGTTTGCCCTGCGCGTTCCGCGTCTCACCGACGACCCGCCCTTCCGGGAGTTGCTGCGGCGGGTGCGCGAAACCGCGCTCGGCGCTTATGCCCATCAGGATTTGCCCTTCGAGATGCTGATCGACGAGTTGCAGCTCGAACGACATCTCAGCCACTCGCCGCTGTTTCAAGTGATGTTCGTGCTGCAAAGCGATCCGTTGCAGCGCCTCGAGCTGCCGGATTTGCGCCTGTCGATCATGGATGCCGAAACCGGCACCGCCAAATTCGATTTGACGCTGATTGTCGAGCAGGGGCCCAACGGCTGGCGCGGCATCTTCGAGTACAACACCGATCTCTTCCTCGCGGCAACGGTGGCGCGGATGGCGAAACATTTTCACATGCTGCTGCACGGCATCATCGCCGACCCCGGCCTGCCCATCACCGCCCTGCCGCTGCTGACCGAAGCACAGAAACGGCAAATGCTGCAGGCGTGGAACGCCACCAAGGCGGACTATCCCGCCGGGGTGTGCAGCCATCATCTCTTCGAAGCGCAGGTTGATAAAACGCCCGCGGCCATTGCGGTAACGTTCGAAGGCGTGTCGCTCACTTATGCCGAACTGAATCAGCGCGCCAATCAACTCGCCCGCCGGCTGCACGAACTGGGGGTCGGGCCGGAGGTGTTGGTGGCGCTTTGCTTCGAACGATCGGTGGAAATGGTGGTGGCGATGCTCACGGTGCTCAAAGCCGGCGGTGCTTTCGTGCCCATTGACCCGGCCTACCCGGCGGAGCGCATCTCCTTCATGCTCGCGGATTGCCGGCCGGCGGTGTTGTTGACACAATCAGCATTGGCAGAAAAGCTGCCCGCGACCACGATCCCGAAGCTCTTCCTCGATGAGGGGTGGGAACAAAAGGCCGGGCAGCCGGCGGTGAATTTTTCCGGCGGCGCGCGGCCGGAGAACCTTGCCTACGTGATTTACACCTCCGGTTCAACCGGCCGGCCCAAGGGCGTGCTGGTGCCGCATCGCGGCTTGAACAATTTCATGCAGAGTCAGAAACAGGATTGGGGGCTGGGACCGCACAGCCGCGTACTGCAATTTGCCTCGTTCAGCTTCGACGCCGCGATTTCGGAAATTTTCGGAACCCTGCTCAATGGCGGCACGCTGGTACTGGCCCGCCGTGAAATTATCACCGCGGCAGCAGACCTGCACCGCTGTCTGCAGGAAAACCACATCAACACCGTCACGCTGCCGCCCTCCCTGCTCGCCGTGCTGTCCAACCAAGGCCTGCCGGAGCTGCATACCATCATTTCCGCCGGGGAAAGCTGCCCGTGGGAGGTGGCGGCGCGCTGGTCGCCGGGCCGGAAATTTTTCAACGGCTATGGCCCCACGGAAACGACGATTGCCGCCTCGTGGGAGCCGGCGGGAGAAAAAATCGAAGGCACCCTCAGCGTTCCCCTCGGCCGGCCGTTTCAAAATGTGCAAATCTATCTGTTGGATGCGCGGCTGCAACCGGTGCCCATCGGCGTGCCCGGTGAGCTGCACATTGGCGGCGCGGGCGTGGCGCGCGGCTATCTCAACCGGCCGGACTTGACCGCGGAAAAATTCATTCCCCATCCTTTCAGTGACGAGCCGGGTGCGCGGCTTTACAAGAGCGGTGATCTGGCGCGCTATCTCCCCGATGGCCGCCTTGAGTTTCTGGGCCGCCTCGATCATCAAGTCAAACTGCGCGGTTTTCGCATCGAGCTGGAGGAAATCGAAGCGGTGCTGCGCCAGCATCCCGCGGTGCGCGAGGCGGTGGTGCTGGCACGTGACGAGACTGGTGGTGGCAAACAACTGGTGGCCTATCTTACTGCTGCTGTGCCGGCAGAGCCGAGCGTCAGTGAATTGCGTCATTTTCTGCGCGACCGCCTGCCGGAGTACATGATCCCCGCATGGTTCGTGACGCTGCCCGCCTTTCCCCTGACGGCCAGCGGCAAGATCGACCGCCGCGCCCTGCCGGCACCGGATCGCAGCCGGCCGGAGCAGGAAAAGGCCTATGTCGCCCCGCGCACCGCGTTGGAGCGTTTTCTCGCCCAGGTGTGGCAGGACGTGTTGGGCGTTGAGAAGGTCGGCGTCTATGATAATTTCTTCGAAATCGGCGGGGACTCGATCCGCTCGGCGGTGCTGGTCAATCGCGTGCAGGAGGTGTTGGGCGAAACCTTTCCGGTGCGCGCTGTTTTTCACGTGCCGACCGTGGCCGAAATGGCGCTTTATCTCGCGGAATATTATCCCGAAATCGTGGCGCAAAAATGGGGCAGCGGAACGGTCGAAAGCCTGAGGGCCAAACTCGAGGCACAAATCGTCGCACCTGCCGGCGATGGCCGGATCGATGCCGCCACCGTGGCCCGATTTCAGGCGTTGATCCCTCCGTTGCCGCGCCGGGACACGACCGCGGGCGGCCGCATTCCCAAAAATCGCCCGGCCATCTTCCTGCTCTCGCCCCCGCGTTCCGGCTCCACCTTGCTGCGCGTCATGCTCGCCGGCCATCCCAGGCTGTTTTCGCCGCCCGAGCTCGAACTGCTCTCCTTCAACACGCTGCAGGAACGCCGGCAGGCGCTGTCGCAAACCTATGAGTTGTGGCTGGAGGCCACGGTGCGCGCGGTGATGGAACTCAAAAACTGCGACGCCGCAACCGCCGGGCACCTGATGGCGGAATATGAACGCCAAAATCTCAGCGTCAAGGAATTCTACGGCCTGCTGCAAACGTGGCTCGGCGACCGTCTGCTGGTGGATAAAACCCCGAGCTACGCCCTCGACCCTGAAATTCTGCGGCGCGCGGAGAGCGATTTCGACGAGCCGCTTTACCTGCATCTCGTGCGCCATCCCTACGCCACGATTTACTCCTTCATCGAAGCCAAGCTCGATCAAAACTTTTTCCGCTATCCGCATCCGTTCACCCGCCGCGAGCTGGCCGAGTTGATCTGGATCGTCTGCCATCGGAATATTTTGGACTTTCTCGCAACGATCCCGCCCCAGCGCCAGTTTCGCCTCAAGTTTGAAGAGGTGCTGGCCGACCCGCGCGCCGAAATGGAAAAACTCTGCGCCTTCCTCGGCCTGGAGTTTCACCCGGACATGCTCAAACCCTATGAGGGCAAACGCATGACCGACCCGGTAAAGGCGGATTCGCAAATGGTGGGCGATTTCAAATTCTACCTGCGCAAAACCATCGACACCAGCGTCACCGACCGCTGGCGGAAATTTCACACACAGGACTTTTTGAGTTCCATAAGCTGGGAGCTGGCGGCACGCCTGGGCTATGCCCGCGAGGAGAGCGCAGGCCGCGGCACGGCGCGGCAGGAGTTGACCGGCCTGCAACCGATCCCGCGCACCGGCGAGTTGCCCCTCTCGTTTGCCCAACAACGGCTGTGGTTTTTGGATCAACTCGAGCCGAATAACCCGTTTTACAATGTCATTGCCGCGGTGCGCCTGCTGGGAGAATTGCAGGAAGCCGCCCTGCTGGCGAGCTTGAACGAGATTTTGCGGCGCCATGAAATTTTGCGCACCGCTTTTCACACGGTCGAGGGCAAACCCAAACTCGAGATCGCACCGGCCGGCAGCGTCACGGTGCCGGTGAGCAGGCATGATCTCCGCCACCTGCCCGTCTCCGAGCGCGAGGCCCGGGTGCAGGCACTCGCCAGCGAGGAGGCGCGCCGGCCCTTCCAGCTCACGAGCGCGCCGCTGTTGCGCGGCCTGCTGCTGCAGCTCGATGAGCAGGAACACGTGTTGGTGCTGACCATGCATCACATCGTCGCCGATGGCTGGTCGGTGAATGTGTTCAATCGCGAAATGGCCGCGCTCTATCCGGCGTTCGCAGCGGGCCAGCCTTCGCCCCTGCCCGAGCTGCCGATTCAGTATCTCGATTATGCCCACTGGCAGCGGCAGTGGCTCGCCAGCGGTGTGCTGGAAACCCAGTTGCATTACTGGAAACGCCAGCTTGCCGGCGTGCCCGCCCTGCTGGAGCTGCCTGCCGACCATCCGCGACCGGCGGTGCAAAGCCATCGCGGCGGCCGGCTGGCCTTCGAAATTGCGGGTGAGCCTTTCGACCGCCTGCATGCGCTGAGCCGGCGCGAGAACGTGACCACCTTCATGATTTTGCTCGCCGCCCTGCAGACGCTGTTGCACCGCTACACCCGGCAAACCGACATCGCCGTCGGCACGCCGGTCGCCAACCGCAACCGCAGCGAGATCGAGCCGCTCATCGGCCTGTTCGTCAACACGCTGGTGCTGCGCAGCGATTTGTCCGGCGATCCCACTTTTCACGAGCTGCTGGCGCGCGTGCGGCAGGTGGCGCTCGACGCCTATGCCCATCCCGATGTGCCCTTCGAAAAGTTGGTGGATGAATTGCAGCCGCAGCGCGACATGAGCCACACGCCGCTGTTTCAGGTGATGTTCGCCCACCATCGCGCCGTCTGGCAAACCATCGACACCGGCAGGCTGAAGCTCCAGCCGCTGGTTTTGGACACCGGCACCGCCAAATTCGATTTGACTCTGGAGATCGTCGAGCGCGAGGACCGCTTGAAAGGGGCGATCGAATACAATGCCGATCTCTTCGAAGTGCCCACCATTCAGCGCATGATCGCCCATTTCCAAACGCTGCTGGCTGCCGCGGTCACGACTCCGGACATGCGCCTTTCGCAATTGCCGCTGCTGCCGGCCGCGGAACGCCGGTTGGTGCTGGAAGAATGGAGCACAACTGCCAGCGTGCCGCTGCCCGAAGCCTGCTTTCCGGAACTGTTCGCTGCCCAGGCGGCCGCCACGCCCGGGGCCACGGCAGTGGTGTATGAGAATGACCGGATTACCTATGGCGAACTCAACCGGCGCGCCAATCAACTCGCGCATTACCTGCAAAAACTCGGCGCCGGCCCCGAGACCCTCGTTGGTCTGTGTTTGGAGCGCTCGGTTGAGATGATCGTCGGCTTGGTGGGCATTCTCAAAGCCGGGGCGGCCTATGTGCCGCTCGATCCCGGTTATCCTGCCGAGCGTCTGGCCCTCATTCTGCAGGATGCCAAAGCGCCGGTGTTGGTCACGCAGGAGGGGCTGCTGCGCAAGCTGCCCAAAGAGGCACAAATCGCGGAAGCTCCGGCCGGTCTGCAGGCTGTTTGTCTGGATCGCGACTGGCCGGTGATCGCGCGCGCGGCGGAAAGCAATCCTGAGTGCCGGCTCACGCCCGAGCATCCCGCCTACGTGATCTACACTTCCGGCTCAACCGGCCGGCCCAAGGGCGTGATGATTCGCCATCGCGGCGTGCTCAATTTGCTGGCGGGTTTGGAGCATGCCATCTATGCGCATCATCCCACGCGGCCGCTGCGCGCCAGTCTCAATGCGCCCCTGCCGTTCGATGCCTCGGTGCAGCAGCTCGTCCTGTTGCTGCGTGGTCACGCCCTGCACATCATTCCGCAGGAGGTGCGGCTGGATGGCGAGGCGCTGCTGCTGTGGTTGCGCCAGCATCGTCTCGATGTGTTCGATTGTGTGCCGTCACAACTCAAGCTGCTGCTGAATGCCGGTTTGCTGGAGAGCGAGGGCCTGCCGGCGATCATGCTGCCCGGCGGCGAGGCCATCGACGCCGCCACCTGGAATACGCTGGCGCAGGCGAAAGCCACGGCGGTTTACAACATGTACGGTCCCACCGAGTGCACGGTGGATTCCACCATCGCGCGGGTGCATGCCGGTCAGCCGCCGAACATTGGCCGGCCGATCGTCAATGTCCGGCATTACGTGCTGGATGCGGCGTTGCAACCGCTGCCCATCGGCGTGCCGGGAGAGCTGCACATCGGCGGTGCCGATCTGGCGCGCGGTTATTTCAACCGGCCGGATTTGACCGCGGCGAAATTCATTCCCGACCCCTTCAGCTCGGAGCCGGGCAGCCGGCTGTACAAAACCGGTGACGTGGTGCGCTGGCTGCCGGATGGCCGCCTCGAGTTCCTGGGCCGCATCGACGATCAAGTCAAGCTGCGCGGTTTTCGCATCGAGCTGGGCGAGATCGAAGCGACACTCTCGCAGCATCCGGCGGTGCAGGAAGCCGTCGTGCTCGTGCGCGAGGAGACCGGCACCGATGGTGCCGCCGGCAGCAAGCGTTTGGTGGCCTATGTCGTCCCCGCCGGAGAAACCGAGCCGGCGGTGGGCGATCTGCGACAGTTCTTGAAGGAAAGATTGCCGGAATACATGGTGCCGGCGGTGTTCGTGACGCTGCCGGCGCTGCCGCGGCTGCCCAATGGCAAAATCGACCGTCGCAATTTGCCGGCACCGACCGATGAGCGGCCGGAGTTGGCGGAGGGTTGGGTGGCTCCGCGCAATGAGGTGGAGGCCCGGCTGGCGGAAATCTGGCAGCAGGTTTTGGGCGTCAAGCAAATCGGCGTGCACGACAATTTCTTCGAACTGGGCGGTGACTCGATTTTGAGTATTCAAGTCATCGCGCGCGCCCGCCAGGCCGGTTTGCCTCTGACCCCGCGGCAGTTGTTCCAGAACCCCACCATTGCCGGACTCGCGCCGTTGTGTGAGGCGGCGGTCACGACCACGATTCACGCCGAGCAGGGCACGATCAGCGGGCCGGTGCCGCTCACGCCGATTCAACGCTGGTTCTTCGAACAAAACTTCGCCGCGCCGCATCACTGGAATCAGTCGATCCTGCTGGAGGTGCGGCAGCGGCTGGCGCCGCAATGGCTCGCGCAGGCGGTGCACCGGCTCGTCGAACATCATGATGCCCTGCGTCTGCGTTTCACGCACGCGGACAGCGGCTGGCAGCAGCATAACGCCGACAGCGAGAGGGCAAATCCCTTCACCTTTTGGGATCTCTCCGCGCTGACGCCGGAAGCACAACGGGTGTTCATTGAAAACAAGGCGGCGGACTTGCAGGCGAGTCTCGACCTCATCCACGGCCCGTTGTTGCGCGTGGCTTACTTCGATCGGGGAGCCGAGGCCCCCGGCCGGTTGCTGATCATCGTGCATCATCTCGTCATCGACGGCGTGTCATGGCGCATTCTGCTGGAGGATTTTCTCACGGCTTATCGCCAGCTCAGCGAAGGCCGGCCGGTGCAGTTGCCGCCGAAGACGACGTCCTTTCAATATTGGGCACAACGGCTGGTCACGCTGGCGCAGTCCGCCACCCTGCAACAACAGCTCGACTTTTGGCGGGCGCAGTGCGAGCTGTGCATGCCGGAGCTGCCGCTTGATTTCACCAGTGCGGGACAGAGCGAGGCTGCCGCCGGGACTGTGATGGTGACGCTGCCCGCGGAAGAAACCAGCGCGTTGCTGCAGGAAGTACCGGCGGCTTTCCATACCCGCATCGACGAAGCGCTGCTCACAGCGCTGGCGCGCGTCCTGGCGCGCTGGACCGGCCGCCGCACGCTGCTGATCGATTATGAAGGCCACGGCCGCGAGCCGTTGTTCGATGACGTCGATCTCTCCCGCACCGTCGGCTGGTTCACCAGCATTCATCCGCTGGCGCTGGATTTGGGCAACACTCTCGCATTCGTTGACGCGCTGAAAACGATCAAGGAGCAGATGCGCCGCGTGCCGCAGGGCGGCGTGGGCTGGGGCCTGCTGCGCTACCTGTCTGACAACCGCAGTCTGCTGCGCGAGGTGCCGCCGGCGCCGGTCATTTTCAATTATCTCGGCCAGTTCGATCACGTGCTGCCGCCGGATGGGATGCTGGCGGTGGCGCCGGAATCCCACGGCCCGGAACGCGCCGCACACAATCACATGACCCATGCGCTCGATCTCAGTGCCGGCGTGCGACAACAGCAACTGCACCTGCAGTGGAAATTCAACCCGCGGCAGTTCGCACGCCGCACTATCGAAAAGCTGGCACACGAGTATGTCGCAGAGCTGCGCCTGCTGGTGCAGCAGTGCCGCAGCGGTGTGACCGGCGGCTATACGCCCTCGGATTTTGCCGAAGCCGGCCTGAGTCAGGAAGAACTCGACCGCGTGCTGGCGGAAGTGACCACAACGTGACGCAGCGGGATTTTTCTACTTCTGAAAACCATCCCGCCCGCGAAATTTTTTTGAACCGCCGGGACGCCATTTACGCAAAGAAATACACGACTGGCGTGCCGCGCGGCTTTGCGGTTGACAAATTCGCATGCCGCCATGACCGTGCGGTGGGATCACGCCCGCAAAACGATCAGGACTGCGAAAATCGTGCAGCGCAGGCACCCTGCCTGCTTGCGCCATGAAAGTCGTTTCTTGCCCGTCTTTTCGTCCGCGTATCGAGGCAACAAAAATTGAGGAAACCAAACGACCGGCCACTGCGCCGGATTCTGGCACTGCTGCTGCGCGGGCTCGGCCTGCTGCCAACCATGCTGGCCGGGCTGCTCTCCCATTTGGCCTTGCTGATCAACTGGCTGCGGCTGCGCTATGTCGAGTATGTGCCGCGACCGACGGACATCTTTCTGGTCACCTATCCGCGCTCCGGCACCACCTGGCTGCAGATGATGCTCTATCAGCTCACCACGGACGGCGACATGAATATTCCGCACATCGCGCAATGCATTCCGTGGTTCGAGCGCCTGGGGCAGACCGGCAAAAACGTGGAAGCCCTGCCTGCACCGCGCATTTTCAAAACCCATCTCTTCTGGCGCCATTTGTGGTGGACAATCCCCCGGGGCGCCGGCAGGTACATTTATCTGGTGCGCGACGGCCGCGACGTCGCCGTCTCCTACTATCATTTTTACAAGTCGCATCTGCATTTTCACGGCGACTTTTCCGCGTTTTTCGACTTGTTCCTGCGCGGCCGGGTGCAATATGGCTCCTGGTTCAAACACGTTGCCGGCTGGGCAACCCAGAAACACCAGCCCAACGTGCTCTGGCTGCGATATGAAGATCTGCTCGCCGATTTGGAGGGCAACCTGCGCAGGATTGCCGACTTTTGCGGTTTGACCATCGCCCCGGAAAGATGGCCGGGGATCCTCGAACGCTGCAGCTTTGCCTTCATGAAGCAGCACGAAATCAAATTCGATCACGCGGTGGAGCTGCTGTGGGAGAATGGCATGATGCCGGGCAGTTTCCTTCGCAAGGGACAGAAAATGGCCTGGAAAGACCTGTTGACGCCCGCGCAGCAGGCGGCATTTGAAAAGAAATATAAGAAACATGCCGATCATTTTACCTTGCAACCGGCCTGAGCCGGTCACCGGCAGTGGGATTCGAGTGGCAAGCTTTTTAATTTGCAAAAATCAGCGACCCCCTCATGAGCAAGCTGGATCTTGAAGCCGTTTATCCTCTCTCCCCGATGCAGCACGGCATGCTGTTTCACAGCCTGTATGCGCCGGAGAGCGGGGTGTACATCGAACAGTTGAGTTGCACCCTGCTCGGCGATCTGCACCCCACCGCCTTCGTGCAGGCGTGGCAACAGGTGATGGATCGCCAGCCGGTTTTGCGCACCGCCTTTGCCTGGAAAAGCACGGAAAAGCCGATGCAAGTCGTGCATCGCCGCCTGCCCGTGCCCTTCACCCAGCTTGACTGGCGCGACCTGCCGGCCGCGCAACAAAGCGCGCAGTTCGAAGCTTTTTTGCAGGCCGATCGCGGCCGCGGGTTCGATCTCGCCCGCGCGCCCCTGATGCGCCTCACGCTGCTGCGCCTCGACACCGAAGTCTACAAACTGGTGTGGACGCACCACCATCTCCTGTTCGACGGCTGGTCGATGCCGATTCTTTTCAAAGAGGTGCTCACTTTTTACGAGGCGCTGCGAAGCGGTCGCACCGCCATCTTGCCACCGGCGCGGCCCTTTCGTGACTACATCACCTGGCTCAATCAACAGGATTTGTCCGCGGCCGGGAAATTCTGGCGTCACACCCTGCAGGGCTTCACCGCGCCCACCCCGCTGGTGGTGGATCGTGCCCGCCCGACCGCTGCCATGAACGGGGAGAGCGACTATCGCAAGGAGAGCTTGTTGCTGTCCGACGAGCTTTCCCGGCAACTGCAGGCGCTCGCCCGGCAGCATCAGCTCACGCTGAACACTCTGCTGCAGGCCGCGTGGGCGCTGGTGTTGCATCGTTACAGCGGTGAAGCCGACATCGTCTTCGGCACGACGGTTTCCGGCCGGCCGACAGAGATCGCCGGCGTGGAAAACATGGTGGGGCTCTTCATCAATACCCTGCCGCTGCGCGTGCGACTGGCTTCCGATCCCCCGGTGCTGGCGCTGCTCGGGCAGATTCAACATCACGCCGCGGAAATGCGGCAATTCGAATACAGCCCGCTGGTGCAGGTGCAAAGCTGGAGCGAGGTGCCGGCCGGCACCCCGCTGTTCGACAGTATTTTGGTCTTCGAAAATTATCCCGCCGACACCGCGCTCGCCCGCCGGCGCGAAGACGGCGGCCTGGCGATTCAGGACATCCGTTCCTTCGAGCGCACCAACTACCCGCTCACCTTTGTCTCCGGTCCGCGGCGGCCGATGGCACTGGAGCTTGCCTATGACGCACGCCGCTTCGACCGCGACACGATTCAGCGCCTGCTGGGGCATGTGCAGATGCTGCTGCACGGCATGGCTGCCGATCCGCGGCAACCAATCTCCCGCCTGCCGCTGCTCACGCCACCGGAAACGCATCGTCTGCTGATCGAATGGAACGACACCGCGGCAGACAGTCGCATTGACCAATGCATTCACCAATGGTTCGAATGCGAAGTCGAAAAACATCCCGGGGCGGTGGCGGTGGAATTCGAGGGGGCGCGGCTGACGTATCGTGAGCTCAACCAGCGCGCCAATCAGCTCGCCCGCCATTTGCGCCAGCTCGGTGTCGGCCCCGAAACGTTGGTGGCCTTGTGCTTCGAGCGTTCGCTGGAGATGGTAATCGCCATGCTCGGCATTCTCAAAGCCGGTGGCGCCTTCGTGCCCATCGATCCCAACTATCCGGCCGAACGGGTGAAGTTCATGCTGGCGGATGCCCGGCCGGCGGTGTTGCTGACGCAAAAACATCTGGCGGAAAAGCTGCCGGCCACCACAGCGCAGGTGATTGGCCTCGAGGCAGAATGGGAAAAGATCGCCCGGCAGCCGGCAACGAATTTGAGCAATGCCACCCATCCCGGGAATTTGGCCTATGTGATCTACACCTCCGGTTCCACCGGCCGGCCCAAAGGGGTGTTGTTGCACCATCGCGGTTTGCACAATTTGGTGCAGGCCCAAATCCGGGATTGGGGATTCGATGAAAAGAGCCGGGTGTTGCAATTTGCCTCGCTCAGCTTCGATGCCGCAGTTTCGGAAATTTTTTGCGCTTTGTTGAGCGGCGGTCTGCTCTATGTGACCCGGCAGGAGACGTTGATGTCACTCACCGATTTGCATCGCTGCCTGCAGGAGCAACATCTCAGCGCGGTCACGCTGCCGCCCTCGGTGCTGGCAATGCTGTCCCATGAGAATCTCCCGGCTCTTCGCACGGTGATTTCCGCGGGCGAACCCTGCACCTGGGAGCTTGCCGCACGCTGGTCCGCCGGCCGGCAGTTGTTCAATGCCTATGGTCCCACCGAGGGCACCATTGCCGCCTGCTGGCAACTGGTCGAGGGCCGGGAAGCAGACCGCGACACCGTGCCGATCGGCCGGCCCTTTGCCAATGTCCAGCTTTATGTGCTGGATGCCCGCTTGCGGCCGGTGCCCATCGGCGTGCCGGGCGAGCTGCACATCGGCGGCGCCGGAGTGGCGCGCGGCTATCTCAATCGTCCGGATTTGACGGCGGAGAAATTCATTCCCCATCCCTTCAGCCGGGAGCTGGGCGCGCGACTCTACAAATCCGGCGATCTCGCGCGCTGGCGGCCCGACGGCCGGCTCGAATTTCTCGGCCGCCTCGATCAGCAGGTGAAAGTGCGCGGCTTCCGCATTGAGCCGGGCGAAATCGAGGCGTGTTTGAAGCAACATCCGGCGGTGCGCGAGGCGGTGGTGGTGGCGCGCGCAGAGGCTCCCAATGAGCGCCAGTTGGTGGCTTATCTCGTGCCGCAGGCCGGCCATGCCCTCCATCCCGGCGAGCTGCAGAATTTCCTGCAAACCCATCTGCCCGGCTATATGGTGCCCGCGGCTTTTGTGGCACTGGAGAGCATGCCGCTGCTGCCCAACGGCAAGATCGACCGCCGCCGTCTGCCGGCGCCGGAGGGAAGCCGTCTGGTCTCGGACAAGGAATTTCTCGCGCCGCGCACCGTCACGGAGGAATTGCTGGCGACGCTGTGGCAAAGCCTGCTGCGTGTGCCGCGCGTGGGCGGGCATGACAGTTTCTTCGAACTCGGCGGCCACTCGCTGCTGGCCACGCAACTGGTCTCCCGCATCCGCGAGGCCTTTCATGTCGAATTGCCGATTCGACGGCTCTTCGAGTTGCGCACTCTTGCCGCGCTCGCTGTGGAAATCGACCGCTTGCGCAACGACGCAGCGGCCACCGTCGCGGCTCCGCCTTTGCAACCGGTTGCGCGCAGTGGCGAGCTGCCGCTCTCCTTCGCGCAACAGCGGCTGTGGTTTTTGGATCAGCTCCAACCCGGTGCCGCGTTCTACAACATTCCCGTGGCGCTGCGTCTGCATGGCCGGCTCGACACGGCGGCGCTGGAGAAAAGCCTGCAGCGGGTCATTGCGCGTCACGAATCTTTGCGCACCACGTTTGCCAGCCGCGATGGCCGGCCGGTGCAGGTGATTGCACCGACGCTGCAGTTCCGTCTGCCCTTGATCGCTTTGGAAAATTGGCCGGAAAGCGCGCGCGCCGCGGAGGTGCTGCGCCTGTCGCGGGAAGAGGCGCTGCAACCCTTCGATCTCGTTCACGGTCCGCTGCTGCGCGCCCGCCTGCTGCGCCTTGCCGCCGAAGAGCATGTGCTGCTGCTCACCCTGCATCACATCATCGCCGACGGCTGGTCGATGGGCGTGCTGGTGCGGGAGGTCGCGCAGACTTACACCGCCGCACTCGCCGGCAAAGAACCCGGCCTGCCCGAACTGCCGATTCAGTATGCCGACTACGCCGCGTGGCAGCGGCAGTGGCTCAGCGGTGAAGTTTTACAAAAGCAACTGGCCTTCTGGAAGGAACAGTTGGCCGGACACACCGAAGTTTTGGAACTGCCCACCGACCGGCCGCGGCCCCCGCTGCAAACTTTCCACGGTGCCGTCGAAAAGGTGACGTTCGCGCCGGAGCTGCTGCACAGCCTGCAGACACTCAGTCAGCGCGAGGGCGTGACGCTGTTCATGACCCTGCTGGCGGCGTTTCAGACTTTGCTGCACCGCTACACCGGCCAGCCGGACATTCTCGTCGGCTCGCCGATCGCCAACCGCACCCGCGCCGAAACCGAAAATCTCATCGGCTTCTTCGTCAACACGCTGGTGCTGCGCGCCGACTTCTCCGGCAATCCCACCTTCCGCGAATTGCTGCGGCAGGTGCGCGAGCGCTGCCTCGGCGCTTATGCCCATCAGGATTTGCCCTTCGAGAAACTGGTGGAGGAGCTGCAGCCGGTGCGCGACCTCAGCCGCTCCCCGCTGTTTCAGGTCGCCTTCATCCTGCAAAATGCGCCGATGCAAAAGCTCGAACTGCCCGGCCTCACGCTCAGCCCCCTGGAGACAGCAGCAACGACGGCGAAGTATGATCTCACGCTCACCATGGCCGAGGGTCAGGACGGCCTGCATGCCTGGGCGGAGTACAACACCGATCTCTTCAATGCCGAAACCATCACCCGCCTGCTCGGCCATTTCGAGACGCTGCTGCAGGGCATTGCCCGCGAGGCTGAGCAGCGCGTTTCGTATCTGCCGCTGCTGCCTGCG
>JAPDPX010000009.1:0-212500 GCA_034506255.1 candidate division KSB1 bacterium
GGGCCGTTATCTGAATTGCCATTCGGTTGCCATTTCCGGCTGGTCGCCACAAAAGTGCGCGCTGAAAAAAGTTCAAAAATATCTCTTACTGTGGCAAGCTTCAAGATGGGTTCACCGGGTGGATACCAAGCATTGAACGTGCCGGTGGCTTTAGGAAACCAGCAACGCGGCAGCAAGATCGTTCAACAACCGGCGGCAAACGTCATCCGTCACATGGAAGGGCTGCAGGGCGCGGTCGGTGCGGCTGCCGGCGTACCGGCTGAACACCAGCACGCCGCCCTGTTCCAGCAGGGCTTCATAATATTGAATCGCTTCCGCTTCGCGATAGGGGGTGGCGCTGCGCACCTGCGCACGATTGGTGGTTTCATCCAGCTCGATCAAACGAAAGGATTCGAGCAGATAGGTCACACGCTGCTCCAGAACCGCCGCCTGTTCCGCCAGCAGTTCTTTCACCGGTTTGGCCGCGGGCAGGGAGCTGGTGCGCACTGCCGTGATTTTGTTGACCAGATAACCGAAGCGGTCGAAGTCTGCCAGTTCGATCTTGAGATGGATGCCGTCCGTGATGTCCTCATAGAGCCAGCCGCCCGGCGGCAGGGGCGTGAGCGCAGGGGGCTTTTCGTGCGGGCCGCGACGCAACTGCGCGAGTTCCGCCACGACCTTCATGCCGAGATTCATAATGCCTCCAGAAGTTTGAAAGAAGGGATGAGGTTGCTGCCTTACTCCATTTCCGTCTCCTTGTGTTGTTCGCCGTCGTAGGTCAACAGCGTCTTGGTCTCCTCCAGCACGGTTTCCAGGTGCACGGGACGGGTCCAGATGCGGTAGAGGTTCTTCATCGTGTCGCGGGCCTCGTCGAGTTTGAGGTCAATGCCTTCATGGCGGTGGCGGAGATAAAGCTCGCCGCGATTTTTGTAGTTGCCGTCTTCCACGAAAATGAACGGCTGGCCGTGATTGGTCAGCATGAACAGCAGACGCTGCTTGATTGCCTGAAACTGGCGGTCGCTGATTTCATAGTAGCCGCTGCGTTCGTTGTAGTCATAGACGAACAGCTTGTGCTCGCGGCAGAATTCCGGCGTCAAAAAGGCGTCGATGAAGGTGACGTCGTTGTAGAGTTTGCGCACTTCGAAAATCTTCTGCCGCCCCAGACCGAGCTGGGTGTCCCAGGCTTTTTTGACCTCGTAATCGTCACACTCTTCGTACTCCTTGCCGAACTTGCCGCGATTCCAGCGGTCCTCGATGTCGCGAAACAGTTCGATGCCGAGTTTGTAGGGATTCAGCCGCCCCGGGCTGGTGTGCAGCGTGCCGGAATGATGATCGGCGTAGTCGATGACTTCGGAATCCGAGAGAATGCGCTCGGTCATCATCTTGGAATGCCAGTAGCTCGCCCAACCCTCGTTCATGATTTTGGTTTGGGCCTGCGGCGCAAAATAGTAGGCCTCCTCGCGGATGATGCTGAGCACGTCCCGCTCCCACTTTTGCAGAGGCGCATGCTCGATCAGGAACTGCAGCACGTCGCGCTGCGGCTTTTCGGGAACTTTGCGCAGTCGTTTCCTGCTCTCTTCCTCCTCCTTGCGGCGCTGTGCGGCCAGGAATTCGGGCGGGTTGATGAATTCATCGAGGTAGTCTTTCGGGCTTTTGAATTTGATCTGTTTGGGCTCGGCCGGCGGTTCGTCCTCCGGCTGCGCTGCCGGCGCGCTGCCATTGCCCATGAACGGCAGGTGCGGATCGATCAGATTCTCCAGGCTCAGGCAGACATCAATGAAGTTCTCGACCGTTTCTTCCCCATACAGTTCGATGTAGCGCCGCACCCGGGTGGCGTGGTTCGCCATCTCATCCATCATCTTGCGGTTGGTCTTCGAGAACCACAGGTTGTTCTTGAAGAAATCGCAGTGCGCATAGACATGCGCCATCACCAGTTTCTGGTCGACAATGTTGTTGCAGCGCATGAGGTAGGCATAGCAGGGGTCGTTGTTGATCACCATCTCGTAGATTTTGGCCAGGCCGTAGGAGTAGCTTTTGGACAGCTCTTCATACTCCATGCCGTGGCGCCAGTGGGGATAGCGCGTCGGAAAACCGCCGTAACTGGCGATTTCGTTGAGCTCGTCGTAATCAATGACCTCGAAGATGGTCTCATAGAAATCCAGGCCGTATTCGCGGGCGTAACCCCGGATTTCATCCTTGATGGCGGCAAGATCGGGAGGCAGGCTCATGGCTTGCTGGCTTGGGTTGAAGATTCGGTACGTGCAACGAACAATCTATGAATGCCGCACTCTGGCCGCGGCGAAACGTTATTTGCCTTTTCCCAAAAACTCCTTGATCGATTTGTAGATCGCCTCCTTGTCAGGGATTTCCGAAAGCACCAGCTTTTCTTCGGCGTCGAAATAGTCGTCCAGATCGCGAATGAACTGGCCGCTGCCGTAGGGGCTTTCCACCTGGCCGTAGCAAAAGAGGTTGACCACCGGCAGCAGCTTCTTTTCCAGAATTTGGATGCACTCGTCGGTGTCGATTTCGCCCCAGTTGTCGCCATCGGAGAAGTGCATCATGTAGATGTTCCAGTCGTCGGGGCTGTAGTCTGCCGTCACAATGGCATGGGCGAGTTTGTAGGCGGAGGAGATGATGGTGCCGCCACTTTCGCGGGTGTGGTAGAAAGTCTCCTGATCGACCTCGCGTGCCACGGCATCGTGGATGATGTAGCGCGTCTCGAGATTTTTGTATTGATAGCGCAGCCAGGTGTCGATCCAAAACGATTCGATGCGCACGATCTCTTTTTGCTCGTCGCCCATCGAGCCGGAAACATCCATCATGTAGATGATGACGGCGCTCGCCTCCGGCATCGGCACGGTTTTCCAGGTGCGGTAGCGGCGGTCTTCGCGATAGGGGATGATGCGCGGACTTTCGGGATTGTAGGTGCCGCTGATCAATTGCCGCTTGAGTGCCTGCTTGTAGGTGCGCTTGAAATGCCGCAGCGATTCCGGGCCGGTGGTGCTGATGCCGATGTATTTGTCCTTCTCGCTGATGATGTTCTTCCTGCCCTTCGGCGAGATGTTGGGCAGCTCCAGCTCTTCCCCGAGCAATTGTGCCAGTTCCTCCAGCGAGACATCGACTTCGAGCAGATGATCACCCGGCGCTTCGCCCGCCTTGCCCGTGCCCGGCTGATCATCGCTGCGGCCGATGGGCGTGCCGGGGTCACCATCACCCTGGCCCACACCGCCGGTGCTCTTGCCGGAATAGCGGAAGCGCGGCAGATTGATCTGGTGCACCGGAATGCTGATGAGGTCCTTGCCCTGCTTGCCGATCAGCTCGCCGCGACTGATGTATTTGCGCAGCTCTTTCTTGATCTGCCCGCGCAGAATTTGCCGGAACCGGCTGCGGTCTTTTTCGATGCGTTTGACCATGAAAGACTCAAGAAGTTCAAAGGCAAACAAGCGTTGGAGATTTGAGACTATCGCACCAACATCATCTTCGCCACTCTTCTTTCCTCGCCAAAACTGACCTCGGAAAAGTACATGCCGCTGGCGACGGCTCGGCCAAGCGTGTCGCGGCCATCCCAGGTGATGTTGTGTTGGCCTGCATTTCGAAACTCGTTGACCAGCTCTTTTACCATTCTACCGTTCACATCGTACACCCGCACCGCGACAACGTTTTCAGCCGGAAGAGAAATGAATCTGCGTCGAGGGATTAAAAGGATTCGGATGAATTTTCACGGCGAAGGCGGGTCTGCACGTTTCCGCCACAAGTGCCTCTTCCTCCTGCGCAGGCTTTTGCGCGCCTGTTTCAGCCAATTCGTAAACATGAACCAGCGTGCCGTTGACTTTGGCCACGTTTAGATTGGAGAGCTTCAGCGCAAGATTGATCTTTTGGCCGCGCAAGGCTTGCAATGGAAAAACCAAACGCGCATTTTGCTTCGATTCGCCAACAACCGCGATCGGTGGTAGAGCAATATTGGCAAGCGCTAAGCCTGTTTCCGCTGAAGAAACTTCAAAAGCAGCCAGCAGCGCCAGATTTGTATTGTCCCGTAATTGTCCGGCATCGCGACTAAGGAGATGGAGCGAGAACGCCAAACTATCCGCGCTCGGTGACAACAACATATCGGTCACACTCATTGTCGCTGCTAAATCAACGGCCGGAAGTGAGTCTTTCGCGACATTGGAAAAGGCAAGGCTTTTCTTATTACCGTCCTCGATCATTTCGAAACCGTCGATTTGTAACATCAGCTTCGTGGAATCATTCAAGAAATATGCAATGCGGCGATGATACAGCAAATCCTCTTCGCTGCTGCTCTTGCTCAAACCTCCTGAAGGCCCGACGGTGAGCGCGTAAGGAGCAGAGCCGGCACTGCGCCATACTCCTAATGCCGTTGCGCCCGGGGGATTCGCGATCGAAAGTGAAGCGTCCGCGCCGTTGCTCGCGATGATCGTGCCTAAAGCCGCGCCTTCCCAGCTTGTGCCGTTGTATCGTCGCTTGCGAATATTTTGGCCGGCGCTGTTATCGTAGCAAAGGGCTGTTGCTGCGCTGCCGGCGTGGCCCGTAATGCTGGGGCGAAGCTGATCGTAGCTGTTGCTCACCAGCATTGCCATGGCGTTGCCAAGGTTTTTGCTGTGATAGATCGCTTGATGAAAATAGACTTCCGATTCGAGCGCTTGCCAAACGACGTGACGGTCGTTGTTGCCGGCAATCGCGTAGGAAGAGTATTGATTGTTTGACGCGAACGGATCCGTGCTAATATCGGCGGCCGCGGTCCAAGTATTCAAGCTTCCGTTAAAGCTTTGATGATAGATATCGCTGCCTTGATCCCAGGTGACATGAAACTTGTGAGTGGGGACTTCATTATCGAGCCGGTAGACCAAGCTGGGATTGCGCGCGCTGGTGTTGCTGGTCACGTTCTTTTCAGCTTCCCACACGCTGCCGTTTGCGCTGGTGGAGCGCCGGGATTTGATGCTGCTGCCGGTGCGATAAACCACCACCATCTCTGGCGTGGGATCTGTCGGCATGTTGATGGCAATTACCGGAGTGGGAGGGCTCGAGCTTGAAATTGCGCTTTGGACCGTACGAATGTTGGTGTCCCAACTCGAGCCGTTGAAATGGCGCAAAAGAACATCATAAGTGTTCGTGCCGGTGTTGCGCTGCCAAACGACAAAAAGCTTGCCGGAGCGCTCGGCGATACATGGAAATTTGCTGCTGCCGTTGCCGGCGCTGAGGCGCTTATAACTGCCCCAGGTGCTGCCGCCATCAGTGGATTTCTGATAATAGATTTCCCCGGTTGTTTCATAAACAAGATGGTAAACTCCACCTGAATCTCGCACAATCTTTCGACTGCTGTTCGAGGCAGTTGCATCAACGCTGTTGCTGGCAAGATAGCTACTGTGGAACGTTGCAGTCATCGTTGTGACAGAGGCGGAAATGTTGGTGATGGCAAAGCCCGTGGGGTCGCCGCCAATTGTCGTCGGTGTTGGTGTAGAGCAATTTGTTGGTGCTGGATCTCGCCTGGCGCTGTTGGGAGTTGTCGCGATGGAAAAATTCGTATTATTGTTGCTTCCTGGAAACGGATCGCCAGGATCGCCGACAGAAAAGATCAAAGTGGGATCGCTGCTTCCAACCGTATAGCTGGTGGTCAAACTATTGTCCGCCCATCTCAAGCGCTCGATACTGCGATCATTGCAGCCGATTGTAGCATAGGGTTTGGTGTTGAAAATCAACAAGCCACCTTTCACTGCATTGGGGTCCCACCATCCCGGCAGAAAGCTGTTGAAGCCGGTGTATTGGCGATTTTCAACGACAAATTGTTCGCCGCTCGCGTTGTCGGTGAAGCGGTAGAAATCCGTCGCGTTGGGAATGTCGATTTGCGTGTTGATGTATTGAATATTCTCCGCCATATTATTCGAAGTGATGTCGGTAGCGTTGGCCCAACCCACGCTTACTTTGCGTGCTGCCAAAAGATGTGATTCACATTCGCCCTTGCGCTTGGGGCCGATGTCGGTTCGATGCATAGTTGACCAATCACCGGTAGCATAGTGAGTAAAATTCACGCCGGTTTGATCCGACCAATTGCCCAGGAAAACGAGGCCCAGAGTATGAAAGATTTCGTGAACATGCACACCGACGTGGCGAAAGGTCGGCGTGCCGGTGGATACTCCTCTGGCACGTTCAAAGGTGTTGTAGCATCCCATGAAATTGTTATAATTGAAGAGAGGAGAGCCCGATGGCAAGGCAGTCGACGGAATACGATAATCACTGGGACCACCGAAGTTGGCGGAGCCATGCCAAGTGTTCTCAGATTGACCATTCAGATCCTGGGAAGCAATAACACAGATGATGTTATAATTGCAGTTCCAGTTATTGCTCACGGCCTGCGCTATCGCAGTTGTTATCATCAAATAGGTATTATTGAGATACGTCGCGCTTGATCCCAAATTCAGCCACGTGAGCACACCCCTGCCATTGGCCGGATTGACGACTTGCCCGGTGATCTGAATCAAGCCGTGGGAGTTCTCTTGATACCAGTCCTTCACACTGCCGTAGACGTCTTCTCCATCGGGAGAAGTCACCGAATTCGGCGTTGTGTAGTAGAAGTCATCCGAGAATAACATATTCTCGAAATGCAGCTTCAGATACCCATTGGGAAGGTCGGGTGTTCGGGTAAAGTGTAGGCGATCCGTGAATTCAACCAAGATCACACCCACTGAAATCGTAGCCGGCAAGGACGGTCTTATATTTGGCCCGGAAACAGTAGCGCTAGGCGTGCCGAAGCAATTTCCTTCTTGCGCATCGGCTACCGTGGTCATGGCAGCAAAACCACATATCAACGCAAGCAGCAACTGTTTACTGGGATTGCATGATGCCTGTCCGTTCATCTGATGAGAACAACTTTCCGGCTGGTTATAAATTCTCCAGCAGTGACTTTAATCAGATAAATTCCTGTACGCAAAATTTTCCCGTCTTGATTGCGACCATCCCAACTTAAAGTTAGCTTACCGTCTTGAGGAACGAAACCTTGAAAGCCACGAACAATCTTCCCGGTGAGATCATAGATTCTGATCGTGGTTGGTATATTGGGCGTGGCTTTTAGGTCGAATTGCACACTATCACCAAAGGGATTTGGGAAAAGAGTAAATGCTGTTGGAATGCCTGAAGACTGGTTTGCAGCATCATTATCAGAAACTGCACTTGTAAGCACTTCACCCAAACCGCCATTTTTACTTACTTGTTGAGCAAAAATGCCCCAACCGCTACCGGTGCCGATCTCATACCAAGCCACAATGCAGCCTCCATTTCCATCAGATGAAACTCTATGACTTCTTTCAGAATCAGGCCGCAAGCTAACTCCAGCATCATTACTCCAGATCTGATTTCCGTTCTGACCTAAAGACTGAGCGTAAATGTCTCCTTTTTGTGTACGCCCATCTAGCCATACAACGGTTATTTTCCCATTGTTTCCGAGGCAGGTTTGTTCGAATGCTCTTGATGAAGGATATATGCTTACGGGCAAGCCTCCATAGTCAAAAATTAACTTTCCCTCAAAAATTAATACGCTGGACATAGATATTATCAAAAGCGCCAGAAAGTGCGCGATAAATAATAGCTACATCCTGATGATCATTGACTAAAACTTCGGGTGAAAAAGTTTGCTCATAAACTGAGTCGGTTATGGCAATGCCAGTTGTTGGCCAAATGTTCGCTCCAGCACCATCATAGCGAAAAACACGTGTTCTGAAAATTCGTCCATTTGTCGGTCGGTAAGCAATTTGTTCATGTGCCGTCCAAAAGAACCCACCGGAATTATCACTCGTCAGCACACCCCAAATTCCGACAGACATAGGAATGGCAGCAGGCCAAAGAAATTCTCCGTTTTCATTCATGCGCTGGATGACTATTCCAGTGCTTTGGGTGAAGGCACAGAACAGGCCGTCAGAGCCATCCGTGACGACTTGAGTCCGTGTATAATTGAAGACATAATGTGCAATTTTTTTTCATTTTGTTCCCACAAAAGCTGACCGCTTGACGAGACGCGGTTGCCGAACATTTCTTGAATGCCATCGCCATTACGATCTTCCACCCAAAATACAAAAGCGCCGCCCTTGTCGTCAGCCAACAATGCAACGGGCAATTGAGAGGAGTCACTTTGCGCTGGGCGAACGCCGCTGTTTCCCCACAGCAATGCGCCGGTTGAATCCACGCGCTGCACGAGCGTGCGTGCCACCCATTGTCCATTGATGACGCGGGTATCATAAAACAGCACAATCGCCGTGCCCTCGCCGCCATAGGTGAGAAAGAACGGCGTGGATTGATCGAACTCCTCGCCAGCTAATGAGATTCCGCTTTCAGAGAAAGATTTATAGCCGTAGCGATTCAAATGCTGCATGCGCAGCAGTCTTCGGTTGCCCGAGGTGCCGGTTTCCCAAACAATGAAAGATCCCCCGTTGCCGTCGATACAAATTTCCGGATTGATGCCGCCGCCGGCAACTTTGAGGTTCTGGCTGGGGTCGGTGGACCATTGCGACAAACTATCTTCGGACAGCAATAAAATGCCAATTTTGGTCGCCAGAAATGCCTGAGCCATTTTCATTATGAAGTCTTTCCGCATGTTGGTTTGAAGGCTATCGCACCAAATGCTCATTCATATATTGAAATATGACCCCGGAGTTCAAAACGCCTGTCATTGTGCGATAGCGCCAGTCTTCGCCATATGGATTTTATGGATTGCTGGAATCTCAAACTCCATTCATCCATCAATCCATCAATCCATTCATCCATCAATTCAATTCGCTCTCTCTACCGATGCTTGACGTCCCCTCGCGCAAAAATACTGGCCACGTAATTCAGCACGTCGGTCGCGCTCTCATCGGTGTAGCCGTAATACTTGATCATGCGCGCCTTGACCACGTCGATTTTCTCCTGGGTTTCCTTGTCCACCACGCTGGAGATCAGCGTGGTCAGCTTGATGGTGTCCTTCTGGTCTTCGAAGAGTTTGAGCTCCAGGGCTTTTTGCAGGCGTTCGTTGCTCTTGTAGTTGAAGGTCTTGCCTTCGAGCGCGAGCGCGCCGATATAGTTCATGATCTCGCGGCGGAAATCGTCCTTGCGGCTCTCCGGAATGTCGATCTTTTCTTCGATCGCGCGCATCAGCCTTTCGTCCGGTTCCTCGTCCGCGCCGGTGTATTTGTTCTTCACGCGTTCGCGCTGGGTGTAGGCTTTGACGTTGTCGATGTAATTGCCGCACAGCCGCTTGAGCGCGTCTTCATCGGCGGCGATGGCGCGCTGCACCTCGTTCTTCACGATGTCTTCGTATTCTTCCTTGACCACGGCGAGCAGCTCCTTGTAGCGTTTGCGCTGCTCGTCGCTGGTGAGCAGCGAGTGATGTTTCAGCCCGGCCTCCAGCTCGTTCATCACCATGAAGGGGTTGATGCTCGTCTGGCTCTTTTCACTGACCAGGGCGTTGGAGATTTTGTCCTGAATATAGCGTGGCGAGATGCCCTCCATGCCCTCGCGTGCCGCCTCGGTGCGCAGCTCCTTGATGTTGTCCTCGGTGAAGCCCGGCAGGGTTTTGCCGTTGTAGAGCTTGAGCTTTTGCAACAGGGTGAGCTGGGCCTTGCGCGGCTCCTCCAGGCGGGTGAGCACCGCCCACATGGCGGCCATTTCGATGGTGTGGGGCGCGATGTGCTTGCCCTTGATGCGCTGCGGGTTGTAGTCCTTTTCGTAGATCTTGATTTCGTCGCTCAGCCGGGTGATGTAGGGCACGTCGATCTTGACCGTGCGGTCGCGCAGGGCTTCCATGAACTCGTTGGAGAGCAGCTTGCGGTATTCCGGCTCGTTGGTGTGGCCGATGATGACTTCGTCGATGTCGGTTTGCGCGAATTTTTTCGGTTTGATCTTGTGCTCCTGCGAGGCGCCGAGCAGATCATACAGAAAAGCAACGTCGAGCTTGAGCACCTCGATGAACTCGATCAGGCCGCGGTTGGCGATGTTGAACTCGCCGTCGAAATTGAAGGCCCGCGCGTCCGATTCGCTGCCATACTCGGCGATTTTACGGTAGTTGATGTCGCCGGTGAGCTCGGTGGAATCCTGGTTTTTCTCATCCTTGGGCTGGAAGGTGCCGATGCCGATGCGGTCTTTTTCCGAGAGGATCAGGCGCTCGACCCGCACGTCCCGGATGAGATCGATCCACGAGCCTTGATGCTGCTTGAGCAACTCGCGGTAGGTTTGCCGGCAGAATGGGCAGAGCTCGCCGGTGAGGTTGATCTGCTGCTCGGTGTTGCGCCCGATATTCAGGCGTTCCAGCAGGCGCGGGCGAATCTCCTCCGGCACCAGGTGCAGCGGCTCTTCGTGCATCGGGCAGCGCTCCCACACTTCCTTGCCGTTGACGTGCTGGCGCCAGGAGAAAGTGTAGAGCGCGCCCTCCGGGGTGCGCGAGTAATGTTCCAATCCCTTTTTCAACAGGCGCACGATGGTGCTTTTGGCACTGCCCACCGGGCCATGGAGCAACAGGACGCGCTTCTCGGTGCCGTAACCGCTGGCCGCCGCCTTGAAAAAGTTCACGATGCGCATGATGGTGCGCTCCAGGCCGTAGACCGCATCGCGGCCGTTGTCGATCGGGTCATCGAAAAATTTGTATTTGACCAGGCGTTCCTTGAACTCGATGATTTCCTCGCGGCCGTGCGACAGGATCATGTCATAGATTCTTTGAAATGCGGTGCGCGTCACCGCCGGGTTCTGCCGCACAATCCCCAGATAATCCTCAAACGTGCCGGTCCAGTTCAGCTCACGATATGTTCTTGTATCATGCAACCCGTTGATGATGCTCAGCAGGCTGCCGGCATCCGTGGGAGTGAGAGTTTCTGACATTGGTATGAACCTCCATTTCCATGAAATTATATGCAGACCTGGGTCTGGCCAAATCAGGGGGTGACATGGGTGCCAATGACTGCAGCGCGACAACCGGCAAAGGGTGCGGTGCTCCAGCCGTCGTCGTTACACGCTCTGCTTACAGTGATTGGCCAGCAACGAAACGAAATCGCAACGACATCTGCTGTGGTAGGAGAACGATCGCTTCGGAACGTCAGCTAGGGTTGCAGTGTGAAGAGGTAGTTCGCCCGGCGCCTTGCTCGGTCAGCTTGCCGGTGTACAGAAAGGTCAATGACAAGATTTCAACACGTATGACGACAAAAAAAGTCGAACCCGAAGAATTCGACTTTCAAAGACAAAGAGCGCTGGAAAATTGTGAAGCGATACTACAAACGCGGCGGATAAAAGTCAAGCCATTTCTCCGGCAATCTCGAAAATGGCTTGCACCCGGCCTTGTCGCGGCCGGCGCCGGATGCAGCCGGGTGCTTCCAGCACCGGACACTGCTACTTTGCGCTGCGCAGTCGCTGCAACCCTCAGCCTGCTCTGGCCCTCCCGCCTGCCGGTATTGACTATCGGAAAGCAACTGCGAACCCAGGGTGCTTAACATGAAGATGAGCAATCTCGCCTCCCAATTTCCCATGGGCCGCGTGCCGTTTCCGCCCCTGGCCGTGCAGCCTTCAAACTGAAGCGCCAGAACAAAAGTTCCCATGCTCTCTCTCCGCGTGAAGGCGGGGCCCACCTTGCGCCAACCAGCTGCCACCGCGACAGTGCTTGCCTGAAAAGCCACGAGCCCCGCCGGGGCGCAGTGCGGGTGGCAGTATACATTTGTCAGTATAGAATCTGCAAATCCGCGGCTTAGTCCTTATAAATAATCAATCTTAATCATCAGCTCGAGGAACCTGCGGGAGCATTCTCGCATGGCGCGAAGGGATTTCTACGGGATCGCCTGGGCTGCAATGTGAACGATGCAGCAGGAGCGCTGCGTTCACGGACGCATGAACGAGACAAGGCGCTCTTGGGAAATCCTCCCGGCTGATTCGAGATGACAAGCCTTCTCCGCCGGCAAAGCGGCTGAGCGCAAATCGATTTTCTCTGAAAGGGAATCACATGCGAAAAAGTATTCCGCCGCGCCTCCTGCCCCTCGCCTTTCTGAGCGCGGCGACCCTGCTTCTGCCCGCTGCCAGCCATGCCCAATTGCTCACCGATTTCAAAGCCCGGTTCGCCAGCATGGTGATCAAAAAAGCCACGTTTGAAAATCTCGGCACGTTGGACGTTGACTTCTATCGCCACAATTTCGAAGTCGAGCTCGGTATCGGGCAGGCCTTTGTGGGCGCGACGTATCAATATGCCACCAAGGAGGTGCACACCCGCAAGCTCGGCAACTCTTTCGGCAAGCGCGAAGACGGCGTGATGCTCACTGCCGGCTACAGCCACCTGCTCTCCAGCCTGGCGCGCGTGGAAGCTTACGGCCGTCTGGGTGTATGGGGTGATACCAACCCCGCGCAGGCGCTTTATGCCACCGACAGCGACCTGCGCCTGAGCCTGATCCTGTTTGATCCCGACGGCTTTGCAGCCATTTCACGCCGCGCTGTTTTTCCCTCGGCACAAGTGGGCGTGAACGTCAACAAATACGGCCGGGTGCAGGGTCTGGCCGGTGTGGGCTTGTGGTGGAATCATCTGGGCGCCTACCTGAGCGGCTTTCAATCCTTTAATGGCGTGGAGGATGCCCGCCATCCCGGCAGGGACGCGGATAAAATCTTTGCCAATCTCAAGAACAGTGGCGTTACGTTTTGTATGACCTACGAGCTGCGCGAATTCATGCTCCTGGCCCGGCAAAATTACGCTCTGCAAAACGGCGGGCATGACTTCACCATCAGCCTGCAGTATCAACATTTCTTTCGGAAGCAGAGGTGATTCATGATTCGGCTCTTCCGGCGTGTTTTCCTGATCGCGCTTTTCGCCTCGGTCTCCGGCGCCTGGGCGCAATGGTTTCCCATCAAACAATCGCTCGCGAACAATGTTGCAATCCTGCGGGAATCCCCGCACGTGTTGGTGCTGTATCATCACCTGCTGCAGGATTCCGTCATCGTGACGCTGGCGCCCGCACCGGACGCCGACATTCACGGCGGTTTGGAATTCCGGCGCGGCAGCAATCCCTACCGGGTTTGGATCACCACCCGGCGTTTTTGGCAAAGGCCAGTGCTGGCGGAGGACGGCGGCCGCAAGTTTTTCCTGGCGGGTTTTACCAAGGCATTGCGCCCGCCCTTGCCGGAGGCCGCGCCCTCAAAGGACCCTCTCAAAACTATACCGCCTCGCGAAGCAGTCACCAGCCGCCTTGCCCAACCTTCTCCGGCGAATCCCGTGGATACAGCCGCGGCGTTGCCACCACCGCTGCTGACCACAGAAATGGTCGAAGAGACGGCCATCGCAGACACCCCGCCACCGCCCGCGCCCTCCGCGGCTTCCCCGAATCCTTTCGCCGAAAGAGCTGAGAAACCCCGGCCGGCCGCTCGTGCGCAAACTGCGCAGCGGCCATTGCCGCCTCAATCCGCGCCGCAGCCGGCCGCACCGGCCGAGTCCGAAAGTCAGGAGGAAGACTGGCGGGCGCAGCTTTATGCCGAGGGCGTCGCGGCCCTGAATCAGGACGACTTGAGCGGTGCGCTGACGGCGTTTGAGCAAATCCATGCCGCAGACCCGGCGTATCGCGACGTTGCCGAGCGAATCCGCAGCATCGAAGCGATGCAGCAACAGGCCCGGGAGGCAGCACATGCGCGAATCTGGAACGCGCAAATGGATTCACTCTACCGTGCCGCGCGCGACCATGAGAACCGCGGTGACTGGCAGCGCGCCCTCGCCGACTTTGAGGAGCTGGAACGCCGGCAGCCCGGCTATCGCGATGTCACCAGACGTCTGGAGCGCGTACGCGCCGAGCTCAACCCGGCAAAACCCCGGAGCTTGACGCCGCCGGCCTTGACCGAACAGAGCGCGAAGACATATCTCATCAGTGCGGTAATCGCCGTGGTGGTGTTGCCGCTGCTCAGCTTCGTCATTTTCTCTTCGACCACGCGCTCACGCTACTATCTGCTGCGCGGCAACTATGCCGCCGCGGCTTCCATCTACGAAGTCATGCTGGCGCGCCACCCCAACCGGGAAAAGCTCTATCTGCCTTTGGCGCACATTTACCTGCTGCTGGGCCGTCGCGACGAGCAAGCCATCAAGGTCTACAATACTGTCCTGCGGCTGAATCTCGCCACGCCCAATCAGGAAATATTGAAGGAGATCGTCGCGAAAAATCAGCCGGGCAGAGGCCCGTCAACACAGCCCTTCCCCAGGGTGGATGACAAAGCCGGGCCGCCCGCTTCCGGTTCGGAGTCGCAGTCACAGCCACAGCCACAGCCGTAATACGGCATACCTGCCGCAACTAAGCTTTACCGGACACGGCTCAACATCACGTGCCGCCGTTTTATCGGTGATGAGCCATGAAACCTGTCCGGCGTAATTTCCCTGTTGCACACGGCATCCGCCGGGGTGGAATCACATCTCCTTTTCGGAGACGGTTATGCCGGAGGCCGGTTGTTCCGTGCCACGGCCGGGCTTCATTTGCTCTTTCGCTTTCACGACACAAACGATGTTCGTGGTAATGTCGCTCAGCCCTGCTCTCTGCAGGCTGCGCGGCGCCTTTTGGTGGCAATACCACACGTTGTTGTCGTGCCGCACAGCGGGCCGGATTTGTTTGCGTTCCGCCCGCCGCGCGGTGCACAAAATTCCCCTGTGCGCAATTGTTCTCGCATGCGCATCATAAAACCCTGCCGCCTTGCCCTCTTCCGGATGACCAGCGCAGCCGGCTTGTCCCGGCTGCCCCAAGCCGCCTTGCCTCACAAGCGGTGGCACGACAGGCTGCGCTCCACCGCCGGTTTCCCAGCACCGGTTATGCTGCCGATCGTGCACCCGCCTTTGCGCAAGTTGGGACTGGATTCCTGGGATTTTTTTGTTACATTCGGCCACCTCATTCGAAACGACTGGCCAAATGCTCAGGAATAACCGCATGCAAATTGTCACTGCTCCGGCCCGGCCGCCGGTCTTTTGGGTGCGCCATCTGCCGATTTACGGGGACGTGGTGCTGGCACCGATGGCGGGCTTTTCCGATTTGCCCTACCGCATGATTGCACGCGAGTTTGGCAGCGCCATGGGCTACACCGAGTTTGTCTCGGTCGATGGCATTCTCCAGGGCAATCCCAAAACACTGCGCCTGCTCGATTTTCATCCCTCCGAATATCCCATGACGTTTCAGGTGTTCGGCAGCGATGAAAACAAGATTGTCGAGGCCTGCCAGCGCATTGAACAGCTCGGGCCGCACCTGATTGATTTGAACATGGGCTGTTCCGTGGCCAAGGTTTCCGGCCGGGGCGCGGGCGCGGCCTTGCTCTGCACGCCCGGCAAGATCGGCCGCATTTTTAATCGGCTCTCCAAACTGCTGTCCGTGCCGGTGACCGGCAAAATCCGGCTGGGCTGGGATCACAAGTCACGTAACTTTCTCGAGGTCGCCAAAGTTCTCGAAGACAACGGCGCGGCCCTGATTGCCGTGCATGGCCGCACCAAGGCGCAGGCCTACACCGGTGCGGCCGACTGGGATGCCATCGCGGCGATCAAACAAGCCGTGAAGATTCCCGTCATCGGCAATGGCGATGTCAAATGCGTGGCTGACATCCAGCGCCTGCAACAGCACACCGGCTGCGAGGCGGTGATGATCGGCCGCGCTGCCATCGGCAATCCCTGGATCTTTGCACGCAAGGATCGCCACGAAGTCACCTTCAGCGAAAAAGCCGCACTCATTCGCCGCCACCTGGGCTTGATGCTCGAGTACTACGGCCGGGATTACGGCCTGGTTCTCTTTCGCAAACACGTGGTCAGGTATATCACCGAAATTCAAGGCGCCAGCAAGCTGCGCGCCGCCCTCGTCACCTGCACCGCGGCGGAAGATTTTATCGCCCTGCTGGCAGAGGCGGAAGCCGGCCAGCAGGAGCTGCGCGCGGCGTGAGATGCCGCATCCCAAGACAGCCCGCGTTTGTTTGAACTGCGCAAAATCACAATGCGGCTCTGCTGTCGGCAAACCAATGCAGACAGGGGGCTCAATGTCACCGGCTTTTTCAAACAAGTCCTGACAGGACGTTGCCCGCGTTCCTTGCCGGTGGCACCGGGGCACCTCCTGATAAAAACAGCCCGCCTGTATGTGCCACTCATTTTTTTGTAATGCGAACTAGTGCACTGTAAACGTGAATTCTGTAGTCCCCGTCCCTTGTGGGTGGCTGTTCAAAGATGAATTTTTGCTACTTCAGCAGCGTCCCCAAAGAGGCGGGGCTACAAAAATTAACGTAACAGGGCAGTAGTTGGGCCTCGTGTATTGGTGGCAGTTTTTGATACAATCTTCGAGGAGTCTGTCAATGCGGTAGCCGGCTTCAATCTGCCGGCCGTGATATAGAATCGGTGGCGATACTTCGCCATCCACTCGCAAACCGCACTCGCGCAGTTTTTAAGCAGAACACTGTTGGCAGGCCAACCCCGACGCGTGAAGCCAGCCATGCCACTCTCTTTGCTTTTTTGGCGCGCTTGGCGCGCTTGGCGGTTCAAAAAATCTTTGCGATTGTGATAGTTTTGCCAGGACAATACCACCGAACCCAAAAAGCTCGAGGATGATCAACGTGCAAAACAAACGGCGCTGTCCCTGGTGTGGCGATGACCCGCTTTATGTCGCCTATCATGATCAAGAATGGGGCGTGCCCGTGCATGACGATCGGCGGCTGTTCGAGATGTTGATTCTCGAAGGTGCGCAGGCGGGCTTGAACTGGCTCACGGTTCTGCGCAAGCGCGAGAACTACCGCAAGGCCTTCGCGAATTTCGATCCGGCGCGCGTGGCCCGGTTCGGCCCCCGGGAAATCGCCGCGCTGCTGCGGAATCCCGGCATTGTGCGCAACCGCCTGAAGATTCATGCGGCGGTGGCCAATGCCCAGGCCTTTCTGCTCGTGCAGAAGGAATTCGGCAGCTTCGACCGCTACATTTGGCAATTCGTGGGCGGCAAGCCGAAAAAGAACCGTTGGCGGGAACTGAAGGAGCTGCCCAGCCGCACGCCGGAATCCGAGACCATGAGCAAAGACCTGAAACGCCGCGGTTTTTCATTCGTGGGTGCGACGATTTGTTATGCTTTCATGCAGACAGTGGGCATGGTGAATGATCATGTGACAACTTGTTTTCGCTACCACGAGGTGTGACAGCTTCGTGCGGGGGGGGAACTGTCGGAATAATTCCATCTGAATTTAGCACCCGGATTGATCCCTTCCGCGAATAACGCCGATTTGATCGCGACGCCGAACGATCCAGAGGGTGATGCATAAAAAATTTTGCAGGCAAACTTGCGGTCAACTCCGTCAGGGGTGACCTGTTTGGTCCTCTTCAAAAAACCGCGCCAGATCAGCAGAAATTCTACAGGCCACTCCTCACGGAGCCTAAAGACGCGCAAGCTTCCCCCGGTCTGCAAACGGTTCCCTCCGGACGGAATTTTGTGAACACGCCATTTCCTCCGGGGAACTGCGAGCCAGCTCAGGCCTCAGCCCGCAATTTGAATCACAGCCCAGTCCAGAAACTGCTTGCAAAATCCCTCCAAAATCTCTTACATCTCCCCATGAACCAACGCGATGGCGATGCGATGATTGCGCGGCTGCACGCGCAATGGCGAAATTCCCTGCAGCATTTCACTCCGCGCCGCAACCTGATCGCGAATGTCCCGGCGCCATACGGCATCCATGCCTTCATCACCAGCAGCATCGTGGCCGCGCCGCCCGGCTCCTGGCAGCATATTGCAAAGCTGGCCGGCCACTGCCGGTTCCATCATCACTGCCGGCAGCCTCGCCGTTTATGCTGCACAAGAAAACTTTATCAGAGTCGTTTTTCTGCCGGGCTTCCGACCGGCAGTCTGCAACAGGCCGCGGACTTGTGGCAGCCCGGCAATTTCGTCGTGTCATCGCAAAAGCCATGCTCGGCGGTTTCATTGCCACCTTTGCCTTGCCGATCATGACGAATCAACCCTCCACCTTGCAAGCAGAGCGGCATGATGACGCGCAACGGCACGCGGAACGTCGCCCGCCCTCTCCACCAGGGTAATCCGGCTGTAAGACAGGCAGAGAGGCCGGGCTGCGCAGGCGAACCGGGCAGACGCACAGCCTTGTCCACAAGCACTGCGCCGCGCCGAAGTGGTCGGTGAAGGATTGCCATTCCTGGCGCGGCCTGCCGCCGCAGCCAATTTGTCAACCGCGAAGCCGCCAAGGACGCGAAGTTTGGCATCAGATTTATCTTTTTCTCTTTGCGTTCCCCACGTCTTTGCAGTTCAAAAAAACTTCGCAGGCATGATAGTTTTTCCCGGGTAATACCATACAGCGATGGAACGAGTTGACATTTGCATCATCGGTGCCGGCCCGGCGGGGATTGCGACCGCTGCGGCGCTCCTCAAACTGCGGCCAGCGATGCGGGATCATATCCTGCTTCTCGAGAAAGACAAACATCCCCGTCACAAACTTTGCGGTGGCGGCCTCACGCCCTGGGTTGACCAACTGTTGCGTGATCTTGATTTGACCGCGCCGGCACCAGATTTTTGCGTCGAGCGCGTGCGGTTCTATCTCAACGATGAGCCGCTGCTCTTCGAAATTCCCGGATTGATGCGCACCATTCGCCGCAACGAGTTTGATGCCGCGTTGGCGGAGTGTCTGCGCCGCAAAGGGGTGCGGCTGCTGGAGAACACGGCGGTGCTCGCACTGCACGAAAAGGCCGATGGCATCATCATCTCCACCACCCGCGGTGATTATCACGCCGGCCTGGTGGTGGGCGCGGATGGCGCCAGGAGTCTGGTGCGGCGGCAGTTTTTTCGGGCCTCGCCCTCGCGGGTGTCACGCTTGCTGGAAGTGCTGGTGCCGGCGGCCGGCGCAGCCGCGGGGGAATTCGAGAGCCAGACCGTGGTCATCGATTTCCGCCCGATGCGTCAGGGCTTGCAGGGATATGTGTGGGATTTTCCGTGCTGGGTGAACGGCATGCCGCATCTCAATGTGGGACTGTTCGACAGCCGGGTTTACGACGGGCAAAACAGCGGGCGCGCGCATCTGCCGGATTTGCTCGCGCGCCATCTGGAAGCGCGCGGCTTTACGCCGACGACACCGCTGATGGGACATCCCGAGCGCTGGTTTCATCCGGCGGATCAATTCAGCCGGCCGCGTGTGCTGCTCGCAGGCGAGGCGGCGGGCATCGAACCGTGGCTGGGTGAAGGCATCTCCGCAGCGCTGGCTTACGGCCAGGTGGCGGCGGAGGCCATTGTGCATGCTTTCGAAGCGCGTGATTTTTCACTGGCAGACTACCGCCGCCGTATTCTCCGGCATCCGCTCGGCCGGCTGCTGCGGCGCAACCGCCTGATCGCGCGTTTGTTTTATGCACCGCGCTTTCACGCCCTGCTGCCGCTGTTTGCGCGGGTGCTGCACCGTTACGTCACGCTGAAACACAGGTGGACAGCCGCAAAAGAAAAGGGCCGCTGATGCCGGCAGCGCATCAACGGCCCGCGACTTTGGTGGAGACGGCGGGAATCGAACCCGCGTCCGAAGGCCAGTCAACGGAAACTTCTACATGCTTAGTCTGTTGCTCAATCTCGCATGCCTGACCGCAGCAGACAAAGGTCATCGCATGCCAGCCTGTGGATTCTCGCCCGCGATACCCAGACACAACCGCGGGCCAGCCACTGTTGTGACGCTCATTCATCCCCGAGTGGCGCGAGGCTGATGAGCGTGCCACCTAGTTGAAATTAGGCAGCAACAGCATACGCATAGTTGTCTGCGTTTAATTTTGATGCCCGGATATTTAACGAGGCTCCAGACAACCTCGACATGCTGTTCCCGCTTCCTCGACCCCCGTCGAAGCCATGTCGTCCCCATTTGCCGTTTTATTGAACGCGCCAAAATACGAAACCGTTTCACCCGAAGCAAGCCGAAATTCTTCGGAAATTTCCTGCAGAAGGCATCTGCCGGATCGCAGGATAAAGCCACGGTCCAACCGAGGCGGAACGGTTGTTCTTTGCGAAACCCCTGCGGCTGCGCCTGCCGGCAGGTTTTGGCTTTTGGATTTTTATCGCTTCGAAAAAAGTTGGCCGCATGGGGCTTCCAGTCTGCAGGCAGACGTCTGCGCTGCATTTTCATCGTGCTGGATGTACCAGTAGACATGACCCCAACCGGAAATTTTTGATGCCCGGCATACACGAGATTTTGCACAAATACTTTGGCCATGCTGCGTTTCGTGGCCAGCAGGAGACCATTATTCGCCACGTCCTGGCCGGCGGCCACGCCCTGGTCATCATGCCCACCGGCATGGGCAAATCACTGTGCTACCAGATTCCCGCCCTGATGCCGGGCGGCTTTGTCCTCGTGCTGTCGCCGCTGATCGCGCTGATGAAGGATCAAGTCGATGCCCTGGTCGCCAAAGGCATCGCCGCCGCCTGCCTCAACTCCTCGTTGAGTCGCAGCGAACGTGAAGCTCGCCACGCCGCGATCGCCGCCGGCGCCTATTGTCTGCTCTACGTTACGCCCGAACGCTTTCGCAAACCGGAGTTTCTCGACGTGATTCGCACGCGGCGGGTTTCGCTGCTGGCCGTGGACGAGGCCCATTGCATCAGCCAGTGGGGCCACGATTTCCGGCCCGACTATTCCCGCGTTGGCGAGATTCGTCGCCTGCTTGGCAATCCCCCCACCCTGGCGTTGACCGCGACTGCCACGCCGGAAGTGCAGCAGGACATCATCAGCCAGCTTGGGTTGTCGCGCGACCAGATCAAGCTCTTTCATGAAGGCATTGCGCGCCCCAATCTCCATCTTGCAGTGCGACAGGTGTGGGGGCAGGAGGAAAAGCTGGAGCACCTGCTGGCGATGTCACGGCGACTGCCGGGCAACGGCATCTGCTATTTTGCCCTCATCAAAACCCTGCAGGAATTCGGCGGACGCCTGCAGTCGCGGGGGCTGACCGCTTTGCAATACCACGGCGACCTGGACAGCGCTGAGCGCAGGCGCGTGCAGAACAAATTCATGCAGGGCGAAAATCAACTCGTGCTCGCCACCAATGCTTTTGGCATGGGGATCGACAAGGACAACATCCGCTTCGTGGTTCATGCCGAGGTGCCTGGGTCGCTCGAAGCCTACTATCAGGAAATCGGTCGCGCCGGCCGCGACGGCCAACGCTCCGATTGCCTGCTGCTTTATGACGAGCAGGATTTGCTCATTCAAATGGACTTTCTCAACTGGAACAATCCCGATGCCGCTTTCTACGACCGGCTTTACCGCCTGCTGCTCGAAGATGCCGAACAGGTCAATGCCTGCGGCCCGGAAGGACTCAAGGAAAAATTGCATTTCAAAAACCGGCATGATTACCGCCTGGAAACCGCGCTCGGCATGCTCGAACGTTATGGCGTCATCACCGGCAGTCTGGCGAACAAAGACCTGGCAGTCATCGGCGAACTGCCAGAGGAGCTTGCGGATCAAGCCTGGCTGGATCAGAAATTGAAGCGCGAGCAGCGGCGGCTTTACGCGCTGGTGCAATATGTCAAACATCAGGGTTGCCGCAAGGCGTTCATTCATGAGTATTTCGGCCTGAAGCATGCGGACACCTGCGGTGCCTGCGACTGGTGCCTGGCAGCGACGGCCTGAGACCGGCTGTGCCGCCTGATCCGTGTCCGTCGTGGCGGCACGAAATGTGAGAGACTTCATGTTGATTGGCGGGGATGACGAATGGCAGCCCCCGGCCGCAGACGTTGCGCAAGAGCGCTTCACCAGGCCACCGCCTGCCTTCCCCTGTTTTCTCCCAGGAAAATTGCACTGCCGCGAAATCGTTTGCCGGGATTTTCTTGCGAGCTCCACTTTCGCGGAAGGTTTTTGCCTGCCGGGATAAAGGTGACCCGCCTTCCCGCGTGCAGGGACCTCGCAAAGAGTAACCGTAACTCGAAATGGCGTTCCGGCGACCGTGCCGGCGGCAACAGCGCGGCATGCAGGTGCGAGCAACCGGCAGGCTTGCCTTTTCAGCAAAATCTGGTTATAATGCGCGCGCGTCAGGGTATTGCTTTAAATTGGACAGGCAGCTTGGTTTTGGGCACGGAAGACTCTGTAGCAACCATTGGAGGGTTTTATGCCGCGATTCATGTTGCTGTGGCTGGCGCTCATGCTGATTGTCCCGGGTCTGCTGTCCACCACGCAGGCACGGCAGGCGCAGGACGAGAAGGTCTTTCAGCAGATCTTTGGCAAAACGCAGGAGAGATTTGGCCAGGCCAAATCGGTGCAGGCCGACATTCTTGCGCCCGAGGCGTTTGGCCGGGCGCTGAAGAAGTACAATGAAGCGCGGGAAGATTTCCGCCGCGGCCGCGCGCTGGCAGACATCAACCGCAAGCTCGGTGAAATCAGTGTGGATTTGGACGCGGCGGTGAAAACCGCCAATCTCGGCAAGGTGGCGCTCGAAAAAGTGCTGCGCGCGCGGGATGATGCCCTGAAAGCCGCGGCCGAACAAAACGCCGCGGAGAAGTTCACGCTGGCCGACAAGGTGTTTGGCGAGGCCACCCGCCGGCTGGAGGGGGGTGATGTCAACGCCGCGCAAAAGAAGGGCGAGGAAGCCGAGCAGCTCTTTCGCGAAGCGGAATTGCATGCAATCAAAAACAGTGTGATCGGCAGTGTGCGCAGCCAGCTCGTGCAGGCGCGCACGGCCAGGATGGACCGCCTCGCGCCGGAGACATACCGCAAGGCGGAAGCACTGTTGGCGGAGGCGGAGAAGATTCTCAATACCAACCGCTATGCCGCCGGCTCGGCACGCGAGAAGGCGGAGGCGGCGGAATATGAAGTGCGCCACGCCCGGCATCTCGCCGAACAGATCCAGCGCGTCAAAGTTGACGAGACGCAATGGGAGAAATTTCTGCTCTCCTTGGAGCAGAAGATCGCCAGCATCGCCGCCGCGCTCGATTTTGAGCCGCAGTTCGAACAGGGCCTGGACAAGCCGGTGAACGATATTCGCGAGGCGGTGAAATCGCTGCGTGATGACCGCCGCAGTCTGAGTGAGGAAGTGGGCAAACTCGAAAGCCGCCTGGCGGAACTCAGCAAAGAGCTCAACACCATTCGCGAGGCGCAGGCCGGCCTGGAATCGCAGCTTGAAAAAGAAAAGCGCCGGCAGCAGGAGCTGCAGCGCCGCGAAGAGCGCATTAAAGCGGTGGAAACCATGTTTACGCCCGAGGAGGCGGTGGTGACGCGCGAAAACGACCGCCTGCGCATCCGTCTGATCGGTCTCGTCTTTCCCTCCGGCAAGGCGATCATCATGCCGGAATATTTCCCCCTGCTCACCAAGTTGCAGCGCGCCATTCGCGAGCTGCCGGATTGCTTCATTTCAGTCGAGGGGCACACCGATTCGCGCGGTGATGATGCCAACAACCAGCGCATCTCGACCGAGCGCGCGCTGTCGGTGCAGCAGTATCTCGTGGCCAACATGAATCTGCCGGCCAATCGCATTCAGGCGGTCGGCTTCGGCGAGAATTTCCCCATTGCCAGCAATGACTCCGAAGAGGGCCGTGCCCGCAATCGCCGCATTGAAGTGGTGTTGACCCTGCCGCAATGAGCCGGCGGCCGCCGCCCAAGCGACCGTTGCCTGCAACGGGAGCCGGAAATCTGTGATGGTCAAAGGGTGATCGTGAACGATCACCCTTTCTTTTGGGGGCCCACCCGTTGTCGAATACCGCCCGTGGCAGGTACAGCCCGGATTTTGCCCTGGTGTCGTTCATGGCCGCGGTGGACACTGATTGGATCACATCATTATTCCCCCGGGGTGGCGCACAAAAAATTTTACACCAGGCATGAGCTGTCGGATGCGCCGCCTCCCGCCTGCGTCAATTCAAATGAAAAACATCTGTCGTGTCTTCGGAGTGCCGTGCAATCGCGCGGGGACTTTCCGGCGAACCTTTTCATGCCTGCAGAATGACGCCGCGCCGAATTGCCGGTTTCGAGCGAAGGGAAGGCCGGGGTGCAAAATTCAGATATAACCTGCATTTTGCATGCGGGTTTGCTGTTCCCTGGAATAAACGGCGTGTTCACCAAGCTCCGCCAGTTATGCCGTTCGAAGTCAAGCAAGACTTTTTTCGAATGTGGAGCGGCCCGGACTGCGAAATTCGCCCGTTTGCCGAAGGCGTCACGGCTTCTCTCCCACGAAATGGCTTTTTCCGCGGGATTTCTGCTTTCGTGGGCGGATGGCTTGCGTTTGATCCTGACTCCGATGGTTGAGTCACTATTGGGCTGTAAACAGAGCGTTCCGAGCGGGGTGGTTGGGCGCTGCAAGCAAATCGACGTTTCTCGCGGAGGGGGCAATTTGGGTGCAAAATTCAGGTATAAACCACGACTCCAGGAACAGGGTGCAGGCTTACGCAGCCTCGCACCACAGCGGGTAAATCCCTGCTCAGCAAATGCCGCGGCAGGCAAGCCGGTGGTGTCGCGAGGTGAGAGTTGACAGGAGGGCCTGTCATTTCAAATCAGGAGAAGCATACATGTCAAAATCGCTTTGTGCTGGCTTTGTGCGTTCGGTGGCGCTGACGGTGGGACTGTTGGCAGGCGGGCTGGCCTGGCCTTTCGCGCACGCGCAGACGCTGATGGTCGAACCGCTGATGGTGGTGGAGAGTCCGGTCTTCTTTCTTTCTGATTTCGACATTGCCGGCGGCGGCAGTGCGGCGGAGCTGTTTCGCTTGACGATCACCAACGCAAGTGAAGTCGACAGCCGCGCCATGATCGCGTTGACGTTTCGCAAGGAGGGCAACCCCAACCCGATCGTACGTTCGCACACGAATCCTTTTGACATGCCGGCCGGCCGCGTACGGAACTTCACCTACCGTGATTTCCGCAGCAATGGCGAAAACGGGGATGTGACCATTGCGCGCTATGAGTATGATCCCAGCGCCGTGGACAATATCATCGACAACGTGCTGCGCAGCGGCCGGTTGCCGAATGGCCGCTACTTTCTGAATGTCAAGGTCTCCGAGCAGGCCGGTAAGGAGGGCATGGTGGAAATTTACAGCGAAGAAAAGGAACTGTTTGTTTCCAATTTGCCCTCGCTGGATTTGGTGTCGCCGGGGATGACCGCGGGCGGGCAGGAATGTCCGGCGGTCTTCACCAACCTGCCGCAGTTCAAGTGGGACTCGGAGGCGGAGACCTTTTTGCTGACGGTGTGCGAGCTGCTGCCCACCAACTCCGGGCCGCAGGATGTCATGCAGAATCCGCCGCGGTTGCGCCGGCGGCTGCAGCGCAATGTTGATTTCTTCGGCTCCCCCGCTTTTCAATATCCCTCCGAGGGTTTGCCGTTGCAGGAGGGTCGCACCTATTACTGGCAGGTCCATGCGCTGGTACCGACGCAAACCGGCGAACTCGAACTGCCCAGTCCGATTTGGTGTTTTCGCGTCAATGCGGTCGGCGGCAGTGAGAATGAACTGCTGCTGCAGCAACTGCTGTCCTTGCTGCAAAGCCTGGGACTGCAGGACATCAACCAGTTGTTCGAAACCGGCGGTCCGCTGGAGGGGTATCTGCCCAATGGCACCGTCACCCTGAATGGCAGACGCATCGACTTGAACGAGCTGATCGCGCAATTGCGCGCCAATGCCCGGCATCTGGGCAGTTATACAGTGGAATAATGACCCGACTCACGGATGCAACCATGAAATGTTCCGCAGTTTTTGGCGCCTTGGTGCTGCTGGTGTGCAGTATCGGCGTGGCGATCGCCCAGTCCGCCGCGGAGGTCGCGGTGGTGCTGAAGGCCAGGGGCAAAGTCGACGTCCAGCGTGCGCAGAGCCAGCCGGCGGAAAGCGCGCGGCAGGGCATGCGGCTGCACAGCGGCAACCTGCTGCGCACCGGCGAAGAATCGCTGGCCGCGCTGGTTTTCACCGATGACAAATCCATTCTCAAAGTCCGCTCCAACTCCAGGGTGGCGATCAAAGGCGCGCGGGAGCACAACAGCGTGATCAAAACAATCGGGCTGGAGTTCGGACAGCTTTGGGCCAGAGTAACGAAAAGCACCACACCGTTTCGCATTCAAACGCCCTCGGGCGTGGCGGCGGTCAAGGGCACCATCTTTTATTGCATGCTGGATGAAAGCGGCAGGATGTCGGTGATCTGCCTGGAGGGCGCCGTCGAGCTGGCGAACGCGCTGGGCAAAGTGCTGGTGCAGGCCGGCTATACCGGCACGGCGTTGAAGAATCAGGCGCCGGCCGCGCGACCTTCCCTGCCGGAGGAGATTCCCTCCTGGGGCAATGACGAGGGCAGCGGTGGCAGCTTCGAAATCGAATTCGAGGATGCCAGCGGGCAGAAGAAAAGGCTGAGAGTGACTTACGAGTAGATCCGGGCAGGCGGGTGAGCGGCAATCGGACCCCATCATCAAGCTTGTGAGGCGATATGAATTTTCATCTCCGAGGGCTGGCGATTTCCCTGGCGCTGTGCGTGGGTGCGGGCTGGGCATGGGCGAATGAGGGCGGTGCAGCACCGACCCGCCGGGAGCCGGAGATTGATCATATGCCGGTGACCTCGGCCCCCGCGGGCCGCAGTGTGCGCATCGAGGCGCAAATCAATGCGCCCGGGCGGTCGCTTATTTATGTGCGCGTCTATTACCGGCGGCCGGGGGAGAGCAATTTTCGTTTCGCCGATATGCGGCCGGGGGTTGCCGGTTATGTTGGCGAGATTCCAGCGCGCGCCGTGCAGCCGCCCGCCGTGCAGTATTTTCTCATCGCGTTGTTGAGCGATCAAAGCGTGATGAGCTTCCCCAGCCGCAATCCCTATGGCCAGCCGTTCGAGATCATCGTGAACGAGGCGGGCAGCCCGTCGGAGAGCGGGGCACAGCCGGAACCGCTGCAACCCGCCACGCCGACACGCGCGGGCGCGGGCAAGCGTGCGGCAAAACCGGACAGCGCGGCAACACCCGAACGCATCTCGCCGCAGCTTCATGAGAAATTGCGGCAAATGGAGGCCCTGCGCGCGGCAAACGACGGGGATGCGGCTTCCGCCCCGGCGGCAGAGCTGAGCCTGGAGAACCCCATTCTTCCTTTGAGCCCGGAGCCGTTCAGCAAGATTTCGGCCGAAGAAAGCGTTTTGATTCTTGCCTCCTTTGCCCCCGCTGCCCACATCGATTCCAGCTCGGTACGGGTGAAGTGGAACGGGAGGGAGGTCACCCGCCGCGCCACCATCTCGGCGCTGCTGGTCTCCTTCGAGGCCGGCCGTCTGAAACCCGGCACACATCGTGTGAGCATCGTTGCCAAAGACGGTGCCGGCCGGCGCATTGGCCCGGTGAGCTGGCAATTTCAGGTGACCGGCAGACTGCAGGCGGCGGAATCCGCGCAGGACGCCGACCCGCGACTGGTGAGCGGCCTCACCTTCGCGGAGTTGCGCCATGAGGAATTCAGCGGCGTCACGCTCAACAACAATGTTGTGGGCGGCAATCTCAACGGCAGTCATGGACCGTTACATTTCGAAGCCTCCGCCTTTCTCACCTCGCTGGAGAGCCGCAGCGTGCAACCGCGCAACCGTTTTTCGCTGAGCGCGGGAACGGGCTGGCTGGAGGTGACGCTCGGCGATGCCACGCCGTATTTCAACGATCTGGTGCTCTATGGCCGGCGCGTGCGCGGGGTGCAAGCCGGCCTGCACACCGGGATCATCAATGTGGAATACGTCAGCGGGCAGACCATGCGTGCCGTCACTCCCGTGCCGGGCGTGCTGGCTGGCACTTATCAGCAGACGCTGACCGCGATCCGGCCGAGCTTCGGCAGCCGTTCCTTGCAATTGGGCCTGACGTTGATGAAGGCGCGTGACGACACGGCTTCCATCAGCGCCGCGCCGGCAACCGTCGCACCGCGCGACAATGTGGTGATCGGCGCCGATGTGCTGATGGCGTTCAGCCGGCGGCGCATCGAAGTCAAGGCGGCGGTGGCGCAGTCGTTTGTCACCAAGGACACGCGCCTGCCCATCATCTCGCAAGCCTACCTCGACAGCATCTATTCCGACGGCGACATCAAGCTGCCTTTTGATCCCGCGGCGTTCAAAGACTGGCTGATTCTCAACGAGAGCACGACCCCGCTCGATCCCCGCGGCAAAACCGCGCTGGCCTACCAGCTCGGGTTGCGCCTCAATTATTTCAGCCAGTATTTCACGTTCACGCTCAAGCAAATCGGCTCGGAGTACAATTCCTTCGGCCATACCTATTTGCGCAGTGACATCCGCGGCTTCAGCCTGTATGATCGCGTGCGGCTGCTGCGCAACCGTCTCAATCTCAGTTTCGGCCTGGAGCGGTTCACCGATCATTACGACAATTTCGACGGCAAGCCGCAAACCGCTCTGCATGCGGTGCAATTCGGGTTCCTGCTCAACTGGAATCCCAGGCTGCCGACGCTGAGCTTCAATCTGCGGCATTACAACCGCGACAATGGCATCGACACCCTTGCGATCGCGAACCTGACCGGCGGGACACCCGACACCACCGACTTGCGGCAGAGCAATCGCACACGCGACTTTTCGCTGACCCTCAGCCACAATTTGCAGGCGTTTCGCTATAATCACACCGTGTCGCTCAGTCTGACCAACTCCGACCGCATCGACCGCTGGGCCAGTCAGCGGGTGGTGGGCTTCAACGGCGGCGACGTCACTTCCGATTTGACCTCCATCACGGTCCGGACGAAGTATCACTCACCCCTGACGACGACTTTCAGTCTGGCATTCAATGACAACAGTGTCGGGGGACGGCAAAACCAGTTCAATTTCACCATGTTCAGCGGGCGTGCGGATTATGAATTCCCGCGGCGACAGCTCCGCACGTTCGCGGCGCTGCGCCGGGTGAGCGCTTCCGGCCGGAACGGCCTTGCCGGCGCGCCGACGGTGAATCTCATCAAGTACACGCAGACCGGCCTGCAGCTCGGCGGCTCGCTGGTGCTGTGGCGGCGCCATGAGGTGGTGGTGGATTTGGCTTTGATCAAATACAGCGACAAGGGGGGCCTGCAAACGGCGACGGGTTTCATCCCGCGCTCGTCCTTCACCAACAGCGTGGTGCGGGCGCACTATGAATTTCGCTTTTGAGGCGAATGGCCGTGAATCTGTCGCAGGCGCTGGCCAACAAATGGCTGTTGGGCAGTGCGATCAGTTTCTTTTCCATCCTGCTGGCCTTCGTGCTGAGTTTCACCACCGTTTTTGAGAATCTCGAGCTCAAATCCTACGACCTTCGTTTTGCCCTGCGCGGTGCGCAGCGCGTGGACTCGCTTGGCGTGGTCATCGTCGACATCGACGACCAGTCCTTTTTCGATTTGCCCCATCGCTGGCCGTTTCCACGGACATACTACGCCAGGTTGATTGACAATCTCGTGCGCGCCGGCGCCCGGTTGATCCTGTTCGACATCATTTTTTCCGAGCCGACCGCCACCAATCCCGCGGAAGACCTGGCGCTCGCCGCCGCCGCCGCGCGTTCGCGGCGTGTGGTGTTTGCCGGCAAGAAGACGTTCGAGCTGGCCTCCGGCGGCACGCGCACCACCTATCTGATCAAACCGATCAAAGCGCTGCTGCAGAGCGGCAGCCCGTGGGGCATCGTGAACATCGATGAAGATGTCGATGGTTTCGTACGCCGTTATTTGCTGTACGAAGAGTGGGAGGGCCGCCAGCATTTGCCGCTGGCGATGCTGGCCTATCGCCGCCTGCGCGCCAATGGGCGGGAGGCGGCCGCCGCCAGCAACGGCCTGCCGCCGCTGCCCCGCTTCGACGACAACAGTTTCCTGATCAATTTTCGCGGCCCGGCGCGCACTTTTCCCACCTACTCGTTTGCCAGCGTGCTGGATGATCGCGACTTTCAGCTCGCCGAAGCCGAGCTGGACAGCAACTATTTCGAAACCGTTTATCTGCCCAACCGCGTCTTTGCGAACAAGGTGGTTTTCGTCGGCGCCTCCGCCGAGGAATTGCAGGATGTCAAGTTCACGCCGTTTTACGGCAGCGGGGAGTCCAAACACAAGCTGCCGGGGGTGGAGGTGCATGCCAATGCCCTGGCCACGCTGTTGCTGGGTGACGCGGTGCGGCGCACGCCGTTTTGGGTGGAATGGCTGGTGCTGCTGGCGGCCGGCTTCGGCACCATGACGCTGGTGCTCAGCAGCCGGACACTCACCGGCATGCTGTGGGTCGGTCTGGCTCTCTTGGCGGTGCTGGTCGCCGCCCTGCTGTGCTTCGTGCAGTTGCTCGTCTGGCTGCCGGTGGTGGCGCCCAGCCTGGCCATCGTGCTGAGCTATGTCGGCAACAATGCGCAGCTCATCATCACCGAGCGCCGCGAGCGCTGGCGCACCAAACGGGTGTTTCAGCAGTACGTCTCCGAAAGTATTGTCAACAACATTCTGGCCAGCGGCGCGATGCCGAAATTCGGCGGCGAGAAACGCGAGTTGACGGTGCTGTTCAGCGATATTCGCGGCTTCACCACCTATTGCGAGAAGCACACGCCGGAAACTGTGGTGCTACGCCTCAACGAATATCTCACCGAGATGACGGAGATCATCAAGCAGCAGCAGGGCACGCTCGACAAGTACGTGGGCGACGAAATCATGGCAGTGTATGGCGCGCCCTATGCCTATCCCAATCATGCCGAAAAGGCCTGCGAAACCGCCGTCGCCATGATCGACCGCCTGCGCGAACTGCAGAAGCGCTGGTCGGCCAATGCGCAGGATTATTTCCAGATCGGCATCGGCATCAACACCGGCCCCATGATCGTGGGCAATCTCGGCTCGCAACAGTTGTTCGATTACACCGTGATTGGCGACGAGGTCAATCTCGGTGCGCGGCTGGAGGGCGCCAACAAGGAGTATTGGACCTCGATCATCATTTCCGAATCCACTTATGCGCAGGTGAAAAACCGCGCGCGCGCGCGTGAGCTCGATCTCGTGCGCGTGAAAGGCAAGAAGCGGCCGGTGAAAATCTACGAGCTGCGCAGCATGGAGCCGCTGCCTGCGATCGAGGAGGATTTGATCATTCAGGTGTATTCCCAGGGGCTGGCGCTTTACCGGCAGGGTGACTGGGTGGGTGCGCTGCAGCAGTTCAAGCGCGTGCTCCGCTATTTCCCCTCCGACGGACCGTCGCGGGTGTACGTCACGCGCTGCTTCAATTTCATCGAATCGCCGCCGCCGCCGGATTGGGACGGGGTTTATGACTTCAAATCCAAATGAACACCGGCGGCATAGCCTGGCTTGAATCTTGCAATTGATTCGAACCACTTCCGCACAGCGCGAACGGTGACTGCGTTTGTCGTCTGCCCTTCTGCGCGCGGCAGAGCAAGGAAAGCTGGGGCATCCGCTAAGCCGAACAAATGCAACTGTGCCCTCCCCGGGCGTGCCGCCCTCGCCCGGCGGCCGCAGGCTTTACTCTGCACACCCGTCCACTGCCGGCATGGCTGGTGCCCGTGCCGGAGCCGCGACAGGGCAGGGCACTGTTTCACCGCAAAACAAGCGGTCTTTTCCCCACTTCAGTGAGAAAGCGATCGCATGAGCCAACAAACCTGCGCGAGGATCCGCTGTATGAACCATGGGACTCGCCCGGCCGCCACGCGCACCGCCCTGGTGCTGCTGGCCACCGTTGCCGTGCTGTTTGGGCAGCAAATCCCGGAAACTGCCGCACCGGATTCGGGCCAACAGCAACAGCTCTCCGGACAGGAATTCATGGACGGCTTCATGGCGGCGGTGCGCAGCGGCAACCAGGCACAGGCCGAGCGGTTGGTGAAACGTTTTCCCTTTCACGCCGGTGTGCTGGCGAGCTACCTCTACAATCAAGGCGCGAAGGCTTACAAGGACAATGACCCCGAGAAGGCACGCGATGCCCTGGAAAGCGGCCTTTATCTCTCTCGCCTGCAGAAAAACACCGAGGCGGAGCGCGAGACGCTGTTGTTGCTCGCCGAGGTTTATGAAAGCATGGGCGACGCCAAACTTGCGCTGGCCCACTTGCAGGATGTGCTGGCGCTGCTGCGTGCCGCCCGCGACAACAGCGGCGAAGTGGCCATGCTCAACCGCATGGCTGCGCTTTATCGCGAGGCCGGCAACCCCGAACAGGCGTTCCGCTATTTGCTGCAGGCCCAGGCCATCGTCAAACAGGCGGGCAATGATTCGCTGCATGCCAGTGTGTGGAACAACTTCGGGCAAATTTATCTGGATTTGGGCGATTATCGCAAGGCGCTTTCCGCCTTCGAAGAGGCGCTCCGGCTCGCGCGTGCCGGCTCCGACAAATCCAGCGAAGGCTGGATTCTCAAAAATCTCGGCCGCGTCTATCAGGCCGGCCGTGATTTTCGCCGCGCCGAAGAATACTATTTGAAGGCGCTGGCAGCGCTGGAGGAGGCGCATGATCAACCCGCCATGGGCCGCGTGTTGAATCAACTCGGGGAGGTGCATCAGCTCAGCGGCCATGACGCCACCGCCCTGTCCTATTTTCATGATGCGCTCAATGCCATGATGGCCGCCGGCGATGACAACGGCAAAGGCACGACCTTCATGCATCTCGGCGATTTTTACCGCAGCCGCGGCAATTTTAAAGACGCCCTGCTCTCCTACGAAACCGCACTCACCCTCAAGCGCAAAACCCATGATCTGGCCGGCCAGGCCGATCTCTGGCACCGGCTGGGCGAGCTTTACAGCGACCGCCGGGATTTTCGGCAGGCGTTGACCGCCTTCGAAACCGCCATCAGTCTGCGCAAAAAGATTCACGATCGCGCCGGCGAAGGCCGCACCCTCAACCGTCTGGGCGAGTTGCACTGTCACCTGTCACAATACAAGCAGGCTTTGGCACGTTTCCGCGAAGCGTTGACGGCCACCCTCGAGGGCGGCGATGTCCGGCAGGTGAAGGTGGTTTCACAAAATGCGGGGACCGTGTTTGCCAGCAACGGTTATTATGAGAAGGCGCTCGGCCATTTTCAGCGGGCGCTGGAGATTTGCCGGGCCGGCGAAGATTCACTCGGGCAGGCCACCGTGCTGCATCAAATGGCGGAAACCTGCCGCAGTGCCGGGGACTTCAACCGTGCGCGAAAGCATGATTTCGAGGCGCTCACGCTGCTGAAGGCCCTGCCCGCCAGTGATCCCGCGGTCCCGGCGCTGCTGGGTGAGATTGACCGCCAGGCGGGGGATTGGGTCGGCGCGCTCAAACAATTTGAGTATGTGCTCAAAGTGCACCGTGCCGCGGCCGACACCATGCGGATCATCAAAACCCTCAATCAGCTCGGCATCACCTGCCGTCGCGGCGGTGATTATCAGACGGCGCGCGCCAGGCATCAGGAGGCGCTGGCGCTCGCGCAGCAAATCGGCGCACGGCCGCTGCAGGTCGTGACACGCAACCTGCTGGGTGAAATGGCACGCGCCGGCCGCAACCATGAGGAAGCGCTGGCGCAGCATCTCGCGGCATTGCAAATTGCACAGGAGATGGGAGATCAGGCCGGAGTTGCCCGGACGTTGATGCTGCTGGGCGAGACGCATGGTCTGGCCGGCAACGCCAGCGAGGGTATGAAACGGTTGCAGGAGGCCATGACCCTGGCCGGTGAGCTCGGCGACAAAGCCACGGAAGCGCGCACGATCGTGAGCCTGGGCGAGAGCCACGGCCGCCAGGGGCAGAACCGCAAGGCGCTGGAATACTATCGCAGCGCCCTGCGACTGTATCAAAGCATGGGCGACCAGGCCGGCGAGTGCACCGTGCTCCTGCGCATCGGCGGGTTGTATGCCGCCACGCAGGATTATCAAAACGCGCTGAAGTATTTCAACCATGTGCTCGACAACCGGCGCCGGGCCGGCGACCAGTTTCAGGAAGGGCTGGCCCTCAAGCATATCGGCAGCGTCTATCTTGCCATGCGCGATTATGCCGCCGCGTTGACGCGCTATCAGGAGGCGCTCAAACTGCTCGGCGAAAGCGGTGAGTTGAGCGACCTGATCACCGTGTTCAGTGACCTGGTGGAGATTTACACCCAACTCGGCAACCAAATACAAGCGGACTTCTACAAGGAGGAATTGCAGAAAGCCTATCAGGATTTGGGTGACAAAACCGGACAGACCGGCGCGAGCGAAGAGTGGAGCCTCTGGCAGGCCCGTTTCAGTACGTATCAGGAAGCCAAAGAATACTACGAGAAAAACATCGCCCTGCACCGCCAGGCCGGCAGCCGTGCCGGCGAGATTCGGGCGCTGAATGAAATCGGTGAGATTGCACGGCGCGCGCACAAATTGCCGGAGGCGCTGGCTCACTTTCAAACTGCCTTGCGCCGCATGGCCGAACTGAACGATGAGAGCCTGAAGGCCACTGTGTTGAGCAATCTCGGCATGGTTTATTTGGCGCTCAATCAGCGCCCGCAGGCTGAGACCACGCTGCAGGAAGCGCTGCGGTTGCAACAGCAGGCGGGCCAGGCGCCGGCGGCCGCCCGCACGCTCAGCCGCCTGGGCGAGTTGCAGGCGGCGCTGGGTCGCTATCAACAAGCCGGTGCCTATTTCCAAACGGCGGCGGAGATTCATCAGGAAAGGAATGATCCCCTTGCCGAGGCCGAAGTGTGGCAGCAGGCGGCGGCGATGCATTACCAGGCCGGCGATGATGCCCCGGCGGTGAACAGCCTGCAGCACGCACTCGAGCTTTGTCAACGCGCCGCGGAACCCGGCCGCGCCGCACAGGTGCAGCAACAGTTGGGCATGGTGTATCGCAGCGCCGGCGATTATCCCCGCGCCATGCGCGCCTTTCGCACCGCCCTCACCTCGAGCCGGACTTTGGGCGATGCACATCTGGAGCACCAGGTTCTGGGCCAGATCGGTTACCTGCACGAGCTGCAGGGGCAGAAAACGCAGGCGCTGGACTGGTACAAACAAGCCGTCGAGGTGTTGGAAACCAGTCCGCCGCTGCCGGCCCTGGCCCTCGCGGAAACCCCCGGGCCGGAAAGCGAGGTGAATGTTTATCGCCGCATGGTGGCGCTGTTTTTTGAACAGGAAGATTATGAGAATGCCTTCGCCTATCTCGAACGCGGCAAGGCGCGACCCCTGCAGGAAGCGTTGTTTGCCACGCCCGGGGACATTGCACCCGGCCTGGAGCCGGAGTTGCGCGAAGCGGAAAGAAGTCTGCTGCAGCGCGCCGCCCGTTTGTGCGCCGAGTGGCAAAACGGCATGGGCAGCCTGCGCCAGCGTCTCCTGATCGGCCAGCGAAAAGAAACCAACACCCAGTGGAAGCTGCTGGTGCAGCAGTTGAAATTGTCGCATCCGGAATATGCCGGCCTGAAATTTCCCGTGCCGCTGCGTCTGCAACAGGTGCAGAACGAGATTTTGCAGGACGATGAAGTGTTGCTGGAGTTTTTTCTCGGCGAGCGCGCCCTCTACAGCTTCGTCATCGGCCGGAAGAAGTTCTATCCCTTTCTCCTCCGGATTGACCGCGGCAAACTGAGCGCCAGGGTGGAGCAGCTCATCGCCTCCCTGCAGGGCGGCGCCGCCTCCGCTTTCGATCAGGCGCTGGCGTATCAACTTTACCAGATTCTCATTCAGCCGCTGGAGACACGCATTGCAGCGGCCAATCAGAACCGGGAACTGGCGGCGTTGATCATTGTGCCCGACGGCATTCTCCACTATCTGCCGTTCGAGGTGCTCGTGACGCAGGCGCCCGCCGCCAGCGGCACGGCCCGGTCAACGGCTGCCTTTCTACTCGACCGTTACCCGCTGAGCTATTCTCCCAGTGCAGGGTTGTTGCACAACGTCAGCAAAGGCGGCCCGGTCAGTTACGCCGGGGAACTGCTGGCGTTCGCGCCTTTTGCCGGGGCCAGCAACAACAATATTGCACGCGTGCCTGTGAGTTATCTCGATAATCTTGCGCCGGCGGGCCAGGCGGTTGTCCCGGCAGCCCGTGCGCCGGCCCTGCCCTATTCCGCGCAGGAGATCAAGATGATCAGCGCGCACAGCAAAAACGTGCAAGCCCGGCTGAACGCCGAGGCCACCCGTGAACAGTGGCAGCGCCATGCCGCGGGCCATCGCTTTCTGCATTTGGCAACCTTCGGCTACCTCGAGCCCGAGGAACCGCTGCAATCGGCTTTCCTGCTGAGCGATGGCTTTGTGCGGGTGGCCGAGCTCTACAACATGAATCTCCAAGCCGACCTTGCGGTGTTGAGCGCCAGCACCACCAGAGTGCAAAGCACGAGCAGCGGCCAGGACTTGAGCGCTCTGGCCAGCGCTTTCTTTTATGCCGGCACACGATCTTTGCTCCTGAGCCTGTGGCGCATGGAAGAGCGCTCTGCCGCAGAGTTGCTCGCGCAGTTCTATGCCAATTTGAATCGCGGCATGAGCAAGGCGGCGGCCCTGCGCGATGCCAAGCGCCGCATGCGGACGGGGGCCGCCAGCCAGCCCTCCCGCTGGGCGCCGTTTGTGTTGCTGGGTGCGCGCTGAAGCATGCGGGTTTACAATTCTGTTATTGCGTAACTCCTGCCATCTCCGGAAGCAGCCTCGTGATGCAGTCTCACCGTGAAACATCCAGCCATTTTTACCGCCGGTTTAACTTCAGCATTACGTGACGCCATCGGCCGCCGGGCACTGGCACTGATTTTGTCGTGCCTGTTACCCCCACGACTTGCCGCAAACCTGCGGCTGCAAGGGCGGCGACGCCACTGCTGCCAGGACGCCCTTGTGAAAGTGGAATTCAGACCGTGGTGAACACGACGCAAGCGCTGTCCGGCTCGTCCATCTCACCACACAACAGACCCCGATCATTCGAGGCCGCCACCATGCCTGCTTTGCACGCGCATCCTGATGCGATGGCCACGCTGGCTTCCACTACCGCCGCCTTTTGGCAACCTGCCGCTCCATTGCCGGAACAAAGTGATTGGCTCGGCGCCCTTTGCGAGGCGCTGCCCGGAGCCGTCTGCTGTGTCGATGAAGCTTTGATCGTGCAGTATTGGAATCAGGCCATGGCGCGGCTGGTGGGGGTGACGCACAGGCAGGCGCTGCACAAGCCGGTGTTCTCGCTGGTGCCGAGTGGTTTCGAGCAGAGCCTGCGGGGTGAGTTGCAGCGCCTGTTCGAGAGCGCGCACCGCGAGCAGGGGGAAAACGCGAAGTTGCCCCTGCACCTGCAGGGCGAGTTTCAACAACAGCATGGCAACGGTCCGGGCTTCACCTTCCGCTATCATCTCAGCATGCTGCCCTGGACCGGCGGGCAGCGCCTGGCGATGCTGGCCCTGAGTGAAATTCCCCAGGGCCGTCTCCGACACCGGCAGAATCAACTGCTCGAACGACTTCTCCTGCTCGGCAGGCTCAACACCAGCGTTGCCCATGAACTGGCGGGTGCGCTCGATGTGATCTGCCATCGCCTGGATGACCTGCTGGCGCTCGCCACACCCGGCGGCAATCGCGAGCTGGAAGCGGGCCTGCATGACATCATCACCCAGGTCTATCGCATCAGCTATCTCACCAACAACATGGTCAGCCTGGCGCGCGATGCCTCGGCACACCTGGTTGCGCTCGATCTCAACGACGCCATTCTGGAAGCGCTCGCCCTGTTGCAACAAACCATGGGGCATGAGGTCTTGTGCACCATGGTGCTCGCTCCCAACCTGCCACCGGTCACCGGCGATGCCATTTTGCTGCAGGTGGCGCTGCAGAATCTGCTGAAATACGCGATCCTCGCGGCCGGTGAAGATGCCGTCCCCAAGGTGCAAACCGAGCCGCTGCCCCACGGCGGAGGGGTGGTGATGCGTCTGGAAGATCGCGGCACCACCCGCGATGCTGAAACGCTCGAGCGTTTTTTCGATCCGGTTTTCAGTGCGGAGAAATTCGGTCTGGGGGTGGGTCTGGGACTGTTCCTGAGCCGGCGGATCATCGAGGCTCATGATGGCGAGATCAGGGTGCGGCCGCACGAAGCGCACGGCACGGAGATCGTCATTTCGTTTCCCTCAGTCCGGGGGTGAGGCGTCCGGCGGTCTGCCGGCGCCGGTGTTTTGCTGGGCCTCCCACAGCTTCAAATACAGGGCGAGTTTCACCATTGCCGTCACCAGCGCCAGAACCAGTCCATGCTGGCCATCGCGCCAGCCGTGATGCGCGACGAATTTGTTCCAAAACGCCGCCAGCGGCCGGAAAAAGAAATCCCACCAATGCACGCGCCGGCCGGCGCGATCCCGTGCTTCCAGTGAACTGTAGCGATTCATGCGCGCCAAACTCTCCTCCAGCGTGCGATGGGTGTCGTGCAGCAAGTCGTGCTGGAGGTAACCCCGGGTGCCTGTCACGAGAAAGCCCTCATGCGCATGCTTTTGACTCACCCGCGTGCGGGCGGCGCGAAACAGACGCAGTTGATGGCCGGGATACCATCCGCCATGCCGCATGAATTTCCCCAGAAACGTGCTCAAGCGCGGTATGTAGTAACCGTCCGCCCGTGGGTTTTGCAAAACCGCCTGGATTTCGGCGGCCAGCGCGGGCGTGACCCGCTCATCAGTATCGAGGCTCAAAACCCATTCTCCCCGCGCTTGCTCCAGGGCAAACTGCTTTTGTGCGGCAAATCCCGGCCATGGTCTGACGAACAGTCGGACTTCGGCACCGCCGTGGCGGCGCTGGGCCTCCGCGAATTCACGGCACAGCGCCTGCGTGTCATCGGTGCTTTCACCATCCACGATGATGATCTCATCGGCAAAGGCCACACTCGCCAGACAATCGCCCAACAGATGTGCCTCGTTTTGGGTGATGATAATCACCGAGAGCCGGGGCGCCCCCGGCGTCTTGTCCCTGCGCCCTGCCGGTGACTCTGCGGCAAGCTCTTTCATGTGAAATCTTGCAAAGTGTCGGGGAAGATGTCTGGTGCGGCAGGCGCCGCGACCCAATTCAAACACCGCGCCGCAACGCTTGCCAGGCTTGCATGTCTTTGCACACTTGGTGGCCCGGCGGTTTCACCAACGTCGCGGGCGTGGTCGTTTTTCGCCCAACGCGGGCCGGCAACAACCAACAAGAAAATCTCCAGCGGACGGAAGAACCCAACTGTTGCAGTTTTATCCGTTGGGCTCTTTCCATCAGTTGGAAAAATCTTTGCTTTTTTACACAGATTAAACTCTAAAGAGCGCAACGCAGGCAGGCTGAAAGCTTGCGCTACAAAAATCTTCACGATCGTGACAGCTTTTCCAGAGCACTATATCCCTCCCAAAACGTTCCACTCCGGCTGAGCCGGAGTTTTCCACGCCGGAGGTCGAGAAGGCGCCGGGGACATTGAGGCAACGGCCGAACCCTTGCAGGAGTATTTTCTCCAAAGTTCGTGATTTCGCAGGGGCACAATGTAACATTGTCAAACTATAACTTCGCCTGCTCCATCTTGTACTCGCGACTCATTCCACCGCCGCCCGGCCCTCCGCAACCTCCCTCACGAGTGGTTGCATTGCCAGACTGCTCTTCACCGCCGCCAGCACCTGCGCCACCTCCAGCTTTTGCATGCAATCATGCGTTTTGAGGCGGCAGGTTACCCCGTTGCAGCCGAGACAAGCCAGGCCTTCCCGCCGCACAACTTGGTGGCCTTCTCCCCAGGGCCCCTGCAATTCCGGACGCGTGGGGCCATAGATGCCCACCACCGGTGTCCGCATGGCCGCCGCCAAATGCAGCGGCCCGGAATCATTGGAAACGAGCAAATGCAGCCGTGCCAGCAGTGCCGCCGCTTGCATCAAACTCGTCGGGGGGGCCAGCAACGCCGGCGTTCGCATCATTTCCAAAATCGCTGTTGCTTCCTCGCGCTCCTGCCGGCTGCCCCACAACAGGATGACCCGTGCCGCCAGCTCGCCAGTCAGGCGGTCGCCGAGGGCGGCGAATGAGGCCAGCGGCCAGCGTTTCGTGTACCATCCACCGGAAACATTCAGGCCGATGACCGGCCGCGAATGATCGAATGCCTGCTGCTGCCACCAGGCGTCGATTTCCTTCTGCGCGCCGGCCGCCACCTCCACGTGCAGGGCCCGGCTCACCACGGGAAGCCCCAGGTGGCGCAGGGCATCGAGATTGAATTCGACTTCATGCACGCGATCGCCGCGCGGGGTGACGGGATGGTTATAGGCGAAGCGGCGCACGCGAAATTTGTAGCCCACCCGCACCCTCGCCCCTGTCGCGAAGGTCAGCAACGCGCTGCGTGGATTGCCGAACAGATCGATTACCAGATCATAGCGTCGCCGGCGCAGGTCATGCAGCAGGGCCAGTGGCTTGCGCCAGCTCGCGGCCCTGCGCTCGAGCACGATCACTTCATGTACGGCAGGGTGGTTCTGCACGATGGGTGCCGCCGGCGCCTCCGTCAAAAAGTCGATCACGGTGCCGGGCAGTGCGGCAGCGAGATTGTCCAGCACGGGCGTGGCCAAAATCACATCGCCAATGGCGCGCAGCTTGATGACCAGAATTTTTTTGAACGTGGCGGTAGATGCCATGCGCGAGAGATGAACTTGCGATCCTTGAATGGCAAGCTGGCTCCAATACCGTGCTCACCGGAAGCCGCGCCGCCGTGGCACGGGCGACGGAAGGTAGAAAAAGAAAAGGCAGAACACAACCAGATTGTGCCCTGCCTTTGATTCGCCCCCGCATGTGTGGCAGCCTACTTCATCAAAACGAGTTTGCGCTGCGCCACAAAATCAGCCGCTCGCAAGATATAGAGATACACGCCACTCGCCACGCGCTGCCCGCTGTCATCCCTGCCATCCCACAAGAAGCTGTGGTGCCCGGCCGCAAATCTCCCCTGTGCCAGTTGCTTGATTTGCTCGCCGGTGGTGCTGTAGATCACGAGTGAAATCTCCTGCTCCACCGCCAATCGGAAGCCGATCTGCGTCGTCGGATTGAAGGGGTTGGGATAGTTTTGCGCCAGCTCAAAATCAACGGGCAGCTCACTGGCAATCACGTCAGGCGCGCCAATAATCGGCTTGGGTGCCGCGCCACTGCCGGCGTAGCACTCCAGCTCCGCCACACGATTGTGGCCCTTGTTGTTTTTGTCCATGCGGATGCGGAAATAGCGTGCCGCAAAGGGCGAGGTGAAGGTCACGTCCTGGGTGCCGGAGGTGCCGGCGGTGTTGGTGTAGACTGTGGTCCATTCGCTGTCACTGCTGCCGCCGGTGTTGGAGATTTGGAAGCGGTACTGGGTGGCGTGATAGTTTTGATACCATTTCACCACGCCACGGGTCAGGCTGTATGGCGCGCCGAGATCGACCATCAACCAGGTGTTGGGGTTGTTTTTGCTCACCGAGCCGCTGCGCCAGTAGGAACTGCTCGCGGTGCTGCCATCCACCGCCTTTGCCGGCGAGTAGGTGCTGCTGTAGGTGCTGGAGGCTGAGGCGGTTTTGTTCAAGGCCAGGTTGCCGGAGGGCGGATTGCTGACGGTGATGTACTCCACCTTGGTTTCTTCATCGGTGCCGCAAGCATTGCTGACGCTCAGCACAACGGTATAAGTGCCGGCAGTATTGTAGGTGTGCTGGGGATTCTGCACGCTTGCGGTGCCGCCGTCACCGAAATCCCACGCCCAGGAAGTGGGATTGCCGGTGGATTGATCGGTGAAGGTGACCGTCAGCGGCGCATTGCCGGAGGTCGGCGAGGCGGTGAAGTTCGCCACCGGCGCGACGCAGGGCTCGACGTGAATGTAGTTGACCTTGCTCTCGCTGTGCGAGCCGCACGCGCTGCTGACGGTGAGCTGGACGGTGTAATCGCCGGCGGCGTTGTAGGTGTGCGAGGGGTTTTGCAGCGTCGAGGTGTTGCCGTCACCGAAATCCCATGCCCAGGAGGTGGGGTTGCCGGTGGATTGATCAGTGAAGGTGACGGTGAGCGGGGCATTGCCGAAGGTCGGCGAGGCGGTGAAGTTTGCCACCGGCGTGCCATTGACAGTGATGAAACCGGTTTTGACTTCCTGATCGCTGCATGAATCGTTGGACGCGGTCAGGGTGACGGTGTAGCTGCCGGCAACGGTGTAGGTGTGTGAGGGGTTTTGCAGCGTCGAAGTGTTGCCGTCGCCGAAATCCCACGACCAGCCTGTCACCGTTCCGCTGGAGAGATCGGTGAAATTCACTGTGCCGCCGACGCACTGGGTGGTCGCATCCGCGGAAAAATCAGCCGTGATGTCACACGATGATGCGCCCCCGGGACAGATGGTGAGATAGCTTTGTGCGATATCCTCCCAGGCAATCAAAGCGAAATTTTTGGGCCCGCCATTGTGCTTGGCCAAAAAGCCGTAAGGGAAATTGGGGCCGGCCGGCCGGTTGGTGACGTCCAAACCGTCGGTGCCACCTACTTCCGGCGTGAAGATGGTGGTCACCAGCGTGTGGCTGTGGGGGTTGCCGGGATCCCCCTCGCGGCGGTAAACTTTCACCCGCTTGTTGCCCTGGCTGGAGAGCAGAATGTAACCGGTGCCGCCGGCGCAGCCATAGATGCCGAGCCCTTCGCGATCCGGATCGATGCCGTCACCCTGCGCAAACACCCCGACACGCTGATTCCCCATCGCCGGATCGGCGTAGAACTTGTGCACGCAGCAGTCTTCCTCCGCGATGTAAACGTAGCCGAGTTCATCATCGGCCACCATGCCCTCGGAATGTTTGCCGTTGTATTCCCCGCCGAAGGAGCGCACGAACACCGCCTGCACTCTGCCCGCGCCGTTGTCGAGCAATTGGTATTGATACAGCACACCCTCGGCGCCGCCATTGCTGTTGACGAAGGCAAAATAGGCCCCGTCACTGGCACGACGGTACAAACACATGCCATACGGCTCCTTCACCTCGGGCGTGTTGGTGGCGCCGCTGGCGGAAATGTCGCTGAGCTGGCGCGTCGTGGGGTCGATTTTGCATATCACCAGGCGGCTGGGATTTTGCGCGCCGACAACATAGATATCAATCGGTACGCCGCCAATGGGCATGCCGTAACGCACATCCCCGTTGTTGGGCGTGATCGAAACCGGCAGCCGCTGGAGCTGTTGGCCGTTCATGTCCCATACGTAAATGGCATTGCCGATCTTGTCGGTGCCGATGACCAGGCTGAGCGCCGGATCGCTGGGATGAATCCAAATGGCGGGATCGTCGGCATCCCCGCTCACCGCGCCGGTATTGACCCGCGGGGAGACGGTGATTTCTGAAGGTATGCTTTGTGCCCGGCCGATCGTGATCGATAGAAACAGACTCAACAGCAGCATGCCGATGCCAAGAAAGCGTTTTGCAGGACGTTTGCCATCCTCATTTATGAATTGAAACGGATTGGATGTCAAAACGGTCGGGATCATAAATTGACCTCCTGTGTGAGCTCCAGTTGGGAAATGTCAGGAATTCCGGGAAACGGCATCCCGCTCTCCGCATCATGAGTGCCCGTCCGCAAGCGTGACCTTTTGCGAGTCTGCTCCTGCGATGGCTTTGGCCATCGTCCGAGATTTGCGATGACACAAGAAGTCGTGTCAATCGCAGTCCCGCCGCGGTCGGAGTATGACCGGACGGCCGCCTGGCCGGAAAAATCCACCCACAAACACCCTTGCCTCGATACGAAGCAAGCTGAGCCCTTCATGCCTGGACAGTGAATCGTGACGGCGGCAAATGCTGCTGTCTACAGGTGAATAAATTGGTCCGGTATCGCTGCATGCGATGGGACCGCTGGAGAGAGTCTGTCGCTGCCTTGCAACTGCCATCCCCTTGAAAATTTCCAGCCATCCGCTGGCGCAGGGAGGTTGTTGGAGGATAAAAAGGCGTTCGGCGGAGTTGGTAATCCGCCGAACGCCGATGGAAGGTGGGTAACTTCTGACCGCAGGGCCGGCTGCAAGCATTGGCAGTGCTTGCCGCCCTGCAGTTTACCGTATTGCTTTCACTTCATAAAGGTCAATCGCCGCACCAAACGAGTTTCACCCGCTTCGAGCACGTAGAAGTAAATCCCGCTGGGCAGATTGGCGGGTTCAAATCTCACCGTGTGCATCCCCGCCTCGCGGCGGCCGTTCACCAGCGTGGCGACCTCCTCGCCAATGACGTTGAAGACCTTCAGCGTCACATGTTCTTCCTGCGGCAGGCTGAAGGTGATAGTGGTGCTGGGATTGAAGGGGTTGGGATAGTTTTGCGCCAGCTCGAAATCAGCGGGCAGCTCACTGGCAATCACGTCAGGCGCGCCAATAATCGGCTTGGGTGCCGCGCCCGAGCCGGCGTAGCACTCCAGCTCCGCCACACGATTGTGGCCCTTGTTGTTTTTGTCCATGCGGATGCGGAAATAGCGTGCCGCAAAGGGCGAGGTGAAGGTCACGTCCTGGGTGCCGGAGGTGCCGGCGGTGTTGGTGTAGACCGTGGTCCATTCGCTGTCACTGCTGCCGCCGGTGTTGGAGATTTGGAAGCGGTACTGGGTGGCGTGATAGTTTTGATACCATTTCACCACGCCACGGGTCAGGCTGTAGGGTGCGCCGAGATCGACCATCAACCAGGTGTTGGGGTTGCTTTTGCTCACCGAGGCGCTGCGCCAGTAGGTGCTGGTGCTGCCGTCCACCGCCTTGGCGGGGGAGTAGGTGCTGCTGTAGGTGCTGGAGGCGGTGGCGGTTTTGTTTAAGGCCAGGTTGCCGGAGGGCGCATTTTGCGTGGTGGCAGAGGCCTCGTTGGAGTAGCCCGAGTCGCCGCCTTCGTTGGTGGCGCGCACGCGGTAGTAGTAGGTGGTGCTGGGCGAGAGACCGGTGTTCGAATAGGTAGTGACGTTGGCGGCGGTGGTGGCAATCTGGGTGTAGGGCCCGCCGGACGTGGTGGCACGTTCGATCTTGAAGCCGGTCTCATTGGTGGAGTTGTCGGTCCAGGCGAGATTGATTTGACTGCTGCTCACCGCGGTGGCAGTCAGGCCGCTGGGCGCTGCCGGCGGCGCGGGTGGCGCGAAGGTGGTGGCACTGGCCTCGTTGGAGTTGCCCGAGTCGCCGGCGCCGTTGGTGGCGCGTACGCGGTAGTAGTAGGTGGTGTTGGGCGAGAGACCGGTGTCTGAATAAGAAGTGACGTTGGCGGCGGTAGTGGCAATCTGGGTGTAGGGCCCGCCGGAGGTGGTGGCGCGATCGATCTCAAAGCCGGTTTCATTGGTGGAATTATCGGTCCACGCCAGGTTGATTTGGCTGGTGCTCACGGCGGTGGCGGTCAGGCCACTGGGAGCATTGGGCGGGGTCGGGGGCGCGCCCAGGCCATTGACCGCGTTGAAGGCATTGACCCGGCCGGTGCCGAGCTTGCCGGCATAGGAGGGATTCAGGCCGTCAATGTTGTCGGTGGTGCTCTCCAGACGGTTGCGCACCTGGCTTGCGGTCCAGGTCGGTTCCGCCGACCAGATCAACGCAGCCACGCTCGCCGCAATGGGGGTCGCCATCGAAGTGCCGCTCATGGTGGCGACATAATCGTTGGCGGCATCGTTGTGGTTGTGATAGAGGCTGACGATGTCCGTGCCCGGGGCCGAGACGTCGACGTAGCTGCCGTAGTTCGAAAAATCGGATTTAAGATCGTTCTGATCGGTGGCCGCCACATTGATAATGTCGGTGCGCGAGCCCATGTAATCCGGGCTGTCGCCGGTGTTGTCATTGCCGGCCGCTTTGAAAATCAAACCACCCGAGCCCAGGAAGTTGTCGATGGCCGCACCCAGGCCGCCGGAGTTGGATGAACCCCAGGAGCAGGAGGCAATGTGGGCGCCCATGGTGGCGGCGTAGTTGAAGGCCTCGGCGCAATAATCCATGCGCACGTAACCGACTTCAATGTTCAAGAAGCCCAAATATTTTTCCGAGGACCCGATGCGGCAGGCCATCACCCGCACCCCGTTGGCCGTGGTCTGTTGCGAGCCGGCGAGCCAGCCGCCGGAAACCGAGGCCGTGGCATAGCCGTTGTTGTTGATCGCCGCAATGTTGCCGGCGCAGTGCGTGCCGTGGCCGTTGAAATCACGCGGGTCGTTGTCCTTGGTGGTGCAATCCTCGCCCGGCCAGCAGGAACTGGAGCCGGCGATCGGCGACGAAACGAAGTCGTAACCGACGATGTCATCGATGTAGCCGTTGCCGTCGTCATCGATGCCATTGCCGATGATTTCGCCGGGATTCTTCCACATGTTGCCGCTGATCGAGGAAAAATTGCCGGCCGCCGCATTGCTGCCACCGAGATCCTTGTGATAGTAACGCACGCCGGTGTCCAGCATGGCAACGATGATCTGGCTGTTGCCGGTTTGCTGATCCCAGGCCTCCGGCGCATCGACGTCATGATCATTGGTTTGATTGAGATGGTACTGGTTGGCGTACTGTGGATCGTTGGGCGTGGCGTAGATCGTGTGAATGCCGATCGGCTGGGCCTCGATCACCCCGGCCGCCTGTTTGTACGCCGCCACGACCGCCTCGATGTCGGCCTGCGGGCTCGCAAATTTGATTTTGTGCCAGCCGGAGAGGTCGACCAGGCGCCCGTTGTAGTAGCGTGGTTTGGAAACCGGGAATTGCTGCTTCATCTCCACCGCATTGTATTGCCGGTTGAGCTGGTCGATGGCATTGATTCCCGACTTGCCCAGCGCCATGGTGGTGCGGTCGAGATTCATCACCGCCGACTTGTCGAGTTGCACGACAATTTCATCCGCCACCCAGCCGATAAAACTCGGGATGGCGACGTCGGGCCGCTTGACCTCCATCTTTTTGACGTCCTCTTCCGACGCCCATACCAGCGAGGTACACGTCAGAAGCATGAACACCTTCAAAATCACTCGTCGCATTGCTGCTCCTTGGTTGATTGGTTCATCACGTCATGCGGAGGCCGCCCGCAAACATCGCCCTCCCCAGCAGCCACTCAACTTCAGGACCTCCCTGTTGGAGGCACACCCACCACACGCGGTGACCGGACATCATCACCCCGCTGGCCGGTGGCCGGGAATGCTTGTGCAACAGCCTTCCGCGCCAGTGCATTGAATTCGGTGAGTGCAATTCAGCACGCCGGCAAAAATAGCTACAAGTGCTTTCCAACTCAGCGTGGCGATCAGCTCAAAGTATCACAAATATTGCGAACGACTTGAAAGAGATGGTAGGGGACTGCAGGCGGTGGAGGAGTTCACCCGAACGCCGTCCGTTTCCGGGGGCATGATGGAGCGGCAGATACGTTGCTCCCTCTCACTGGTGATGGGATTGCACCTTCACCTGGCACCGCTTTATTAAGAAGAGATGGGTTGATCCTGAACCGGCGCCGGCACCCGATGCCGAGTCGCTTGCCGGATTAAAATGGATGGGAACTATAAAAAATTTTACCGACTTTGTCAATGAAAACATTTGGGCAGCAACATGACCTTGACGTGCGAACCGGCAGCCCTTGAGACATGCACCGTGCCGTCCGGCGAGGTCTATATGTCTGCCCAAGCCTCCGGACGCTTGCTGTTGAGCTGGCGCCCAAAGTGGTCGGGCTCAGATCACAGCGAAAAGGTGGTGGGAGCTGGATACTGCTTCGAAGAACCCTCACAACTGTGAAGCCTTTGACGAACTGCCGGAGCATGCGCACGCCGGTATATTTTGTTCGCGTCTGCCGGATGGGGATGTGGCACGGTTGCCGTGCCATGAATCGGCGGTGGCTGTGTCTGCAGGCGCAGGTTTGACAACCCTGGCTCTGCCGTTCATCACCAAGATTGCACATGCCCGCCAAACACCCATACGCGCTGGTACGTGCCCCGCGAGGATTCTTCAAAATCTGCCGGCCGCAACACCGGCGGGCTCGCCGGCACCCCGGTTGCCGAGGGGAAAGCTTTTTACCCCACGGCCGCGGCGGAAGCTTGCGGCACCCTGGCGGTTACTCAAAATCCAAAAGGGTATGCGAATACGATTTCAACTCGGCGCCGCTGGCGGCAATGTAGCGGTTCCAAAAATCCTGAATGATGAAATACCGCTCGGTTTCCTTGGAATAGGCGCCGGCAACCCAGACTTCGACTCCCGCGAGATTGGGGATGCGGCCCTTGCTTTTCAGGGTGGCGAGCGCCTGGCTGACGTAGGCCGGCGTCATGGCATCGGTGCGGAAATCGAACTCGCTGGAGCTTTCCTGCATGTCGGAAATGATGATCAGCGACTTTTTGCCGCGCTTGCCGCGCATGAGCTGCTCGCAGATGATGAAAGAATTGATGATCTCGGCCTTTTGGATGCGCGGCCTGGTCTGCAGCACGCTGTCAACCGTGGTGAGAATCTGCTCGGTGATGCCGCGCGTGTGCTTGTGATATTGCGTGCGGTTGTCGGTCCAAAAGTTGAAAGAGGGCAGCGTGGCATCGTAGATGGGCGCGAAGTCGGCGATGGTGAGGTCGATGATCTTGCAGACCGTCACGCGGTCGCCGGCGTTCAGCTTGGCCACAATGTTTTGGATGTACTTTTGGTAATTTTCGCGGTCAGGCAGCGTGCTCAACGACATGTCGAGAAAGATCATGACCCACCGCGGTTCGCTGTCCTGTGCTTCGGTATGGTCACAAGCGGTGGCGAGCGTCAGCGTCGACAGCGCGGCCAGCAGCAGTGTCGTCCGCCGGAAGAATGCTCCGGTCCAGTTGATGATCGTGATTTTCATCCTAACAAACCACTTGCGGGGTTGGTGTTCAAGAAAATGGAACAGACAAGCGGGCACCGTGGCGCGGGCCGGCCACGGGACACCGGCTTTCAATCGAAGGCATAGCGCGAACTGCCCGCCTGGGGCGGCAGGCTGCGCAACGGCAGACTCTGCCCGTTGGTCGCAAAAGTTTCCTCTTCGAAATCGGGGATGAGAATGTCCGGCAGCATCTCGAAGGCGCGCGGCCGGCGATCATCTTCGCGGTGACGCATGTTGTGCTGGCGGTATACACTGATCGCCTGATGGGCGGCGTCCCGGATGCGGTAGCTCTGGTTGTGACAGGAGGATTTCAAGGCGTTGCGCCGGCTTTCGATCTTGTGGATCTTGGCCATCGCCTTGAGATAGTCCCGTTTGAATTTGAACAGTTTGAAATCACGCTCGTGCGCGTACCAGGAGGCATACACCGAAATCACGAAAATGAGCAAATTGAGCGAGAGGAAGAACAGCCAGGTGCTGAACGCCATTTCGTCGGAGGGCGAGGCGGCGCTGCGGAGATAGTTGTTGCGCACCTCGGCGAGCGAATACAGCGAAAAGAGAATGACCGCCAGGCAGCCGATGGAGAGAAAGACCAGCGGCTTCTCCTTCTCGTCCTCGCGCAGGAAGCGCCCCCAAAAATGCCCGGACACGGGAATGGCAAAGGACAGGATCAGCGCCATGATCACCGTCTCGAAGCGCGGCGAGCCAAAGATGTCGAACACCTGGGCGTTCATCGCGAACTCGGCAATGCCGAAAACAAAAATCATGGGAAAATACCACCAGGGGGTGGCATCGAAAGTGGAGTCACGCTCCAAATCGTTGCGCCGGGCAAAGTAGTTCTCCTCGGCCTGCTTGAGTTTGTGCATCCAATTCTTGTGCTCGCCGATGAGTTTGGCATCCCGGCTTTGCCATTTCTGGTAGACCTTGCGGATGGCACGATCTGCGATCTTGCAGATTTTTTGCTCGTACTCCGAGGCGCACTGCACTTCGTGCCACTGCCCGTTGCTGCTGATCCCCCCTTGTTTGCCTTTATACAAATAATAGGCGATGTTCTCGCCGTTTTGGGCCGGTCTCTCTTTCACACCATCCAGCTTGCCATTGAGGCGGGCTTGCCAGCCGGCAATCAGCGTCCATGGACCCATTTTTACTCCTTGTAAATCTGCAAATGCCTGCCATTGCCAGGAATGAGGGAAGCTTCTTCCATCACTAGAGAATACTGACAAATGCAGACGACTGAGCAAAACGCGGGGGATTTTATCCCGGGGAAATTTTCCCTTCCCTTTTTGTAAGTCGTTCCTTATATTAGCCGCGTTTTAGTGGGGTTGGCAACGCAGGAAAACCGTGCGGTTGCCGCGGGCAGGTGCGTGTCTGCCACTGTCGCCGTGCCAGCCAGCCCGGGCACCCACCGACAGTGGTGTTTCCGGCATGAAACGATTGGGCCACAGCCGCAGCCAGGGCAAGCCACCCCGCTGGCGGCGGTCAAGATCCTGAGCAGACCAAGACAGGTTCGCAGAAGAGGAGGGTCAATGAAAATTGGTGTCCTGCGCGGTGAAGAAAACTCCTTTCCCGAAGCGCTGATCGCGCGCATCAATGAAAAAAGTGCAGAACGCAAGCTCCCCGCCACCGCGGAATTCATCAAGCTCGAAACCATCCGCATGGCCGAGCCAAGCGGTTATCATGTCATCATCGACCGCATTTCCCACGAAATCCCCTTCTACCGCACTTATCTCAAAAACGCCATGCTCTCCGGCACCCATGTGATCAACAACCCGTTCTGGTGGAGTGCCGATGACAAATTCTTCAATTATGCGATTGCCAGCCGGCTGGGTGTGCCCGTCCCCAAGACGGTGCTGCTGCCGCACAACGCCCATCCCCCCTACACTTCTTCGCAATCGATGCGCAACATGGTTTATCCGATCAACTGGGAGCCGGTGTTCGAATACATCGGCTGGCCGGCTTTTTTGAAACCGCACAGCGGCGGCGGCTGGAAACACGTCTATAAAGTCCACAACCCCGAAGAGTTCTTCAACTGCTACAATCAAACCGGCATCCTTTGCATGGTCTTGCAGGAGGCGATTGAGTTCACCGAGTACTATCGCTGCTACACCGTTGGTCGCAGGCATGTGCGCATCATGCGTTACGATCCCGGCAAGCCGTTCTTTGAACAGTACATTCAGAACGCGCCGCCTCCCGCACCGGCCCTGGAGGAGGCCATCACCACCTACTGCCTGCGGCTCAATCGGGCACTGGGGTATGACCTCAACACCTGCGAGTTTGCTGTGCGCGACGGCATTCCTTACGCGATTGATTTCGGCAACCCCGCCCCCGATTGTGACTACAAATCGGTCACCCCGGCCAACTTTGAATGGGTGGTTGACAAGATGTCGGACCTTGCGCTGGAACGGGCGCAATTGCCGCTGACCCCGCCAACCGAATACCTGTGGTCGAATTTCATTGGCAGTGCAGGTCACGTCCCGGTGGAGCCCCCGCCTGCTGCCGCACCGCGTCGCTGAGGTCGGCGGGTCGCGACGGAAGTGCCGGCTGTGCTGTCGTGCCGAATTGAGGAAGGAGCCTGATTGTGAAAGAGCTATTCACTCTTGGCATCGAGGAGGAATTCCAGATTGTCGATCCGCGCACCCGCGAGTTGCGTTCCCATCTTTCGCAAATGCTGGCGGACGGCAAGATGTTGCTGCAGGAAAACATCAAGCCGGAGCTGCATCAGTCGGTGGTCGAAGTGGGCACCGGCATCTGCCGCAACATTCGCGAGGCGCGCGCGAGCGTCGCCGCCCTGCGGCGCGGCATCGCCCAGATTGCTGCCAAGAACGGGCTGTGCATCGTGGCTGCAGGCACCCATCCTTTTTCCGACTGGCGCACGCAGGAAATCACCGAGCACGAACGCTACAAGATGATCATCGACGAGATGGGCGATGTCGCGCGTGCCAATCTCATCTTCGGCCTGCACGTGCACGTCGGCATCGAAGATCGCGAGACCGCCATTGCGCTCTGCAACCAAATGCGCTACTTCCTGCCCCACATTCTGGCGCTTTCCACCAGTTCGCCCTTTTGGCTCGGCCGGCGCACCGGCTTGAAATCGACGCGCGCTGTCATCTTTCGCCGTTTTCCCCGCACCGGCATCCCGGATTATTTCACCTCCTGGGCCGATTTTGAGCATTTTGTGCAAACCCTGGTGAAGACCAACTGCATCGACAACGGCAAGAAAATCTGGTGGGACATCCGGCCGCATGCCTTTTTCAACACCCTGGAAATCCGCATCTGCGACCTCCCCACCAACATTGACACCACCATCGCCATCGCCGCCCTGATCCAGGCCACCGTCGCCAAGCTTTGGATGCTGCACAAGAGCAACATGAGCTTCCGCATTTACCGGCCAACCCTGATCGAAGAAAACAAATGGCGGGCGGCGCGCTACGGCATCTCCGGCAAATTGATTGATTTCGGCAAGCAGGCCGAAGTGCCGTTCCGCGACCTGCTTTATGAATACATTCGCTTCGTCGATGAAGCAGTCGATGAGCTCGACAGCCGGCAGGAAATCAATTATCTTTACCGTATCCTGGAGACCGGAACCAGCGCCGACCGCCAGCTTCAGGTGTACGAGGAAAGCAATCACGACCTCACTGCGGTGATGGATTTTTTGATCCGCGAAACGATGGCGGGAATCGATCCGGCAGGATGAGCATATGAGTCACAGGCGGGCATGGCCCGCCAACCCTGTCTCTGGCACAGCCCCCGTCTCAATGAGCGGGGTTTTTTATTGTCTGCCGGGCAGCAGGCTGCGCAGGAAGCCCCAATCGAGTTGCGCAATCCAGCGGAGTTTGTGCCACAGGGAGGGGGGTGTTGCCGCAACTGGGGTGGAGGGCAGGCCGGTCAACTCCGGCGGCGGATAGAACACCAGCGTCTCCACCCGGCCGATGCCTTCGCAGTCGACCCGGCATTTTTCCGGCTGCAGCTCGTGGAAGCCATCGAGCTGGCGGTAAACCTCCCGGGTCATGAGAATGTACTCGCGCGCCGGCAGCGGGTTTTTGAGCAGGCGGTGCACCAGGATGACGTCCAGGCCGAACAGTTTCTCGAACTTTTCAATGCGCGCGATTGCGATGTCGCCGGCGTGCATGACGATTTTCAGCCGCAACTCCTCGACGCGCATGCACGCCTCACACACGCACAGCCGCAGGTCGCGGGTTTGGTAGAGCGCCTGATAAAACGAACGAAAGAATTGCGGTATTTGTGTTTTGACCGCGGCGAGCGTCTGCGGCAGGTCTTTCTCACCGGCGGAGAGCGCATAGAAGAAAGCGGCATCGCCCTCCAGTTCGGCCAGGGTAAGAGGCGGCGTGGAGGCAGAAATGATCGACTGCAGCAGCCGCACCACGATTTGTTTGGCATGGCTGATGGCCATGCGATGCAGCCGCATGAAGCGGGTAAAACCACTGATGTCGGCAATCAACAGAATGGCTTTGGAGGTGGCAGGTTGCACTCCGGCCTCACGGCAAAGTTGTGGGATGCATGCCGGAGCACGGCCCCGCGGCGCCGGCAGGAAAATGGTTCAATCGTACTGCGCCAGCAGGGCTTTGGCCTCGTGGTAGATTTTCGTTTTTTCGGCGAAGGGGATGAACAGGCTTTTGAACCCATTGAGCACGATTTTTTTCACCTGCTCATAATTCAGATCCCAGGTCTGCACGGCGAGCCACAGCTCGTCGGTCATGGTGGTGCGGGAGATGAGACGGTTGTCGGTGTTGAGCGTGACGCGCAGTTGGCGGTCGAGAAACTTTTTGAAGGGGTGATGTTCGATGCGCAGCACTGTTTTGGTTTGCACGTTGCTGGTCAGGCAGACTTCCAGCGGAATGCGGTGATCGCAGACGTAGTTGAGCAGATCTTCATCTTCGATCAGGCGGGTGCCGTGGCCGATGCGGTGGGCGCCGCAGGCATGAATGGCCTGGTAGATGCTGTCGGGGCCGTAGGCTTCGCCGGCGTGCACGGTGCAGTTGATGCAATGTTTGCGGATGAAGTAGAAGGCCTTGGCGTGATCCTTGGCGGGATTGCCGAACTCGCGGCCGGCGAGGTCGAAGGCCACCACCCCGCGGCGTTTGTATTGCAAGGTCAACTCCGCCAGCCGCAGCGTGGCCGCCGGCGACATGCTGCGAATCGCGCAGATGATCACCGCGGTGCGGATGGGGAAGCGCTTTTCGGCCTCGCTCAGTCCGGCAAGCACCGCATCCATCACCTGTTCGAGTGACAGCCCCTTTTGCTGATGCAGGATCGGCGAGAAGCGGACTTCGATGTAGCGCACGTTTTCGGCGGCGGCATCGGCAGCCAGCTCATAGGCAATGCGGCGCAGCGCCTCCTCATCCTGCATCAGCTTGAGGGTGAGGTCGAACTTGTCGATATACTCACTGAGATTTTCCACCTGGCCTTTGACCGAGAGGAGATCATAAGCCGCCTCGGCGTTGTCCGGCAGGGCAATGCCGTTGGCGCGGGCGAGCTCCATGGCGGTATTCACCCGGATCGAGCCGTCGAGATGGCAATGCAGGTCGGTTTTCGGTAGTGCGTGCAGAAAGTCACGGGTGATTTTCATGCCGGAATCTCCTCTTCGCTCAAACCGTGGCAGGCGCGTGCTTGCCGGCTCGCGCCGCCGGTTGGGCGGCTGGCTGGCGCCGACCCTCACGCGGCTCGGGCAGCAGGGTAATCAGGGTGCCCAGCGTCAAGACCAGCCCGCCAATCCACACCCAGGTGACCAGGGGATTGAGGTAGACGTGAAAGGTTGCGGCATTGGTTTCGGGTTGATGGGCGCCGAGAACAACGTACAGGTCTTCGCGCAAATTCGAAAACAACGCCACCTCGGTGGTTGGCTGTTCTTGTACGATATAAAAGTGTTTTTGCGGATAAATCGTATCCACCACCTTGCCGTCGCGCTTGACTGTCATGGTGGCCTGGATCATGACTTTGTTGGGGTCGCTGAACTGCTCGGTGGTTTGGTACACCAGCTCGTAATTGCGCAGCTTGAGGGATTCGCCGGGTTTGACCTGGCCTTCGATCTCCTGGGTGAACGCCATGCCGGTCACCCCGACGAACAACAGCACCATGCCGAAATGGACGATGTAGCCGCCGTAGCGCCGCTTGTTGCGCATCAGCAGGCGCCAGAGCGCGAGGGGATAGGGTTCGCCGCTGCTGTGGCCGCGCGCCAGCGCGCCGCGGTGGAATTCCAGCACGATGGTGAGCGTCACGAACACGCTCAGGGTGAACGAGATGAGTGCGTAGAGGTGGCGGATGCCGAATGCCAGAAAGACCGCCAGCGCAAGCAATGCGCCCAGCACGGGGATCGCGAACATCCTGCGCAGTTGCGCCAGCGAGCTCTTGCGCCAGGCCACCAGCGGCCCGACGCCGGTGAGCAGCAACAGCAGCAGGGAGATCGGCACCAGCACCGCGTTGAACCAGGGGGCACCGACGGTGATCTTGACGCCGCGCACGGCCTCCGACACCACCGGAAAGACCGTACCCCAAAACACCGCGAAGCAGGCGCCCACAAACACCACGTTGTTCAACAGGAAGGTGGATTCGCGCGAGATGACCGCCTCCATTCGCACCGGGCTGCGCAAAAGATGCGAGCGCAGAATCAGCAGCCAGGAGGAGGCAATCGCAATCAGGCCGACAAAGGCGAGAAACAGCGGACCCAGGCTGGAGGTGGTGAAGCTGTGCACTGAGGAAATCACGCCGCTGCGGGTGAGGAAGGTGCCGAAGATGCACAAGGTGAAGGTGAGAATGATCAACACCATGTTCCACACGCGCAGCATGTTTTTCTTTTCCTGAATAATGACGGAATGCAGGAAGGCGGTGCCGGTGAGCCAGGGCATCAGCGCGGCGTTTTCGACTGGATCCCAGGCCCAGTAGCCGCCCCAGCCGAGTTCCATATAGGCCCACTTGCCGCCCAGCATCATGCCCACCCCCAGGAAGAACCACGGGATGATGGTCCACCGCCGCGTGATTTTAAGCCATTCATTGCCGAGTTGGCCGGTGATCAGGGCGGCCAGGGCGAAAGCGTAGGGAATGGTGAAGCCCACATAGCCGAGATAAAGCACCGGCGGGTGAATCGCCATGGCGGGATGCTGCAGCAGGGGGTTCAAGCCGCGGCCGTCCGCCGGCATGAAATTCAGCATTTCAAACGGCGGCGTGACGAAGGTGATCAGGCAGATGAAGAACAGCGCTACCGCTGTGTTGATCGCCGTGACATACGGCATTAGAGTGATCTGCTTGCGGCGATAAAGCAGAATGCACACCGTGCTGAACAGGGAGAGCAGCCACGCCCAAAACAGCAGCGAGCCTTTCATGCCTGCCCACAGCGCGGTGAATTTGTAATAAGCCGGCAACGCGCGATTGCTGTAGCTCGCCACGTATTCGACGCGGAAGTTGTCGGCGAAGATCGCCTGCCACAAAGCCAGTGCAGCCAGCGTGAGAAAAATGGTGACGCCAAAGGCAGCGTTCTCGCTGCTGGCAAGCAATTGCGCGTCCTTGCGCCGTGCGCCCAGCACGGAGGCGAGGATGGCATATACGGCACAGCCGAGCGACAGCCAGATGAAGATGCTTCCCAATTGAGTCATGACGTGTTGTCCCGAGTTCAGGTTTTACCGCATTTCTTGCAGGTCGCACCCCGGCGGCCGGGTGGCAAAAAGCCCCTTGACGGGGCCATGAGATGAACAACAATCACTCGCCAGCTTGCGGGCGGACTGCTCAGGTCGAAGGCGGCGCCGCCTCCCCGCTGCCCTTTTCACTTTCATATTTGCTGGCGCACTTGGTGAAGATTTGGCTGGCCGCAAACCGGCCGTTGGCATATTTGCCTTCCAGCAGGACGTCGATGTCTTCCTTGAACGTGTCCGGCACGATGCCGTGATACGACACCGGCAGTTGCTGGCCTTGTTCCTCGATCACAAAGCTGATGGACAGACCATCCTCGGCTTTCACCACTGAGCCGGGCACCACGTGCCCGCTGACGCGAAAGCCGCGGCCGTCCGCCTCCTGGCCAATGGCTTTGAGTTCGGGCACGGTCTTGTAATACACCATGGTATCCTTAAAGCCGCTGGCGATCATCCATGCGATGATGGCAATCACCGCACCAAAGGCAGCGAAGATGCGAACACGGCGACGTTCCATAAATCTTCTCACTTTGACAAAGTTTGGGTGTGATGGGTTTGGTTGCATGCGGGAGAGACAATTTCCATGCCACCCCTGCCTGGCCGGTCTTGTCGGTAAAAACCATTGCGTTCAAGCCCTGCCTGCTTGCTGGCTGGGCGCCGGCAGTGGCAGAATATTCTCAATATTGCGAAACCTGTGGCGCAAGGCTGAGAACCTCAGGCATAGGCGGTCGCCTTGGTTTCGCGAATGACGGTGACCTTGATTTGGCCGGGATATTCCAGCGCCTGGTGAATCTTCTTGGCGATGTCAGAGGCCAGCAGATCGGCTTCGGCATCGCTGATTTTTTCGGGCTGCACCATCACGCGGATTTCGCGGCCCGCGGAGATGGCATAGGCTTTCGCCACGGCATCAAAGCTGTCCGCCAGCTTCTCGAGCTTGTCGATGCGTTTGACATAGCCGTCCAGGGTGTCGCGGCGCGCCCCCGGCCGCGAGCCAGAGATGGCGTCGGCCGCGCTCACCAGCAGCGAGATCAAATTATCCGCGGGAATGTCTTCATGGTGGGAGCCGATGGCATTGATGACGATGGGATCTTCGTTGTACTTTCGGCCGATCTCCATGCCGAGCTGGGTGTGGGTGCCCTCCTGGTTTTGGCTGACGGCCTTGCCGATGTCATGCAGCAGGCCGGCGCGTTTGGCCATGCGCACATCCAGCCGCAACTCGGCGGCCAGCGCGCCGCAGATGAAGGCCACCTCCTTGGAGTGCTCCAGCACGTTTTGCCCGTAGCTGGTGCGAAAATGCAGCCGGCCGAGCACACGAATGAGATCAGGGTGAATTTTGCCGATGCCCACCGCGGCCACGGCTTCGTTGCCGGCGCGCCAAATGATTTTTTCGACCTCCTCCTCGCACGCCGCCACCACGTCCTCCACCCGCTGGGGATGAATCTTGCCGTTGCTGATCAGCCGCTCCAGCGCCAGCCGCGCGACTTCGCGTTTGACCGGATCAAAGGCGGAGAGCACCACCGCCTCGGGCGTGTCATCCACCACCACCTTCACGCCGGTGGCCTGCTCGAAAGCTTTGATGTTGCGGCCGTCACGGCCAATGATGCGGCCTTTGACTTCTTCCGAAGGGATGGGCACCACCGACACCGAGGTCTCGGAAGCATGTTCGGAGGCAATGCGCTCGATGGTCATGGTGAGGATGCGTTTGGCTTCACGCGTGGCGTTGGCCTTGGCCTCATCAACAATGCTTTTGTAAAGCTCCGCCGCCTCGCGATTGAATTCCTGCCGCAGATTCTCCATCAACCGCTGTTTCGCCTCCTCCAGGGAAAGCTGGGTGATTTTGGAAAGCTCGAGGGTTTGGGTGGCAATCAGCTTTTCCAGCTCGGCATCCTTGGCTTTGAGCGAGAGACGGTGGTTCTCCAGTTCGCTCTCGCGCTGCTGCAAGGCGCTCTCGCGCTGCCGCAGTGCCTCATCGCGGCGGTTGAGCTTTCTTTCGCGCTCCTCCAGGCGCTCTTCGTTTTGCTCCACCTTGCGCTGGCGCTGTTTGAGTTTTTGTTCCTGCTCTTCGCGCTCGCGATACCACTCCTGTTTGGCCTGCACCAGGATTTGCTGTTTCTTGCGTTCCGCTTCCTTCTCGGCCTGCGCCAGAAGATCGGCTGCCGTTGCCCGCGCCCGGGCAAGCCGGCGATGGATGACGAATTTGGCCAGAAACCAGGCCAGCACAAAGGCCGTCAGCGCGACCGCACCATATATTCCAAATGATCCCATGATCTGCCTCGCTTTATCGCGAAAGGAATCCGCGGGCGATTCCGCTCCCTGGCCTCTCCGCCCGTCTCAAATGACGGCGTATTGATGCGCCACGGCGGGAGTGGCCGTCACCGGACGCATGCGCAAATAGCCCCGCATATGCTCGGCCATGACTTCCATGTTGTTCTTGATCTTGTTGCCCGCACACGCCGGGTTGGACCACACGCACTCGACGCCCTTGCAGTAATCCAGACGCAGGTCACAGTTTTGCAGCTTTTGATATTTGGCGGAGGGGAGCATTTTGCGCGTGACTGCTTCGCGATGAAACTCGCCCTTTTGCGTCTTGAAATGAAACTCCACCAGCTTGTTCCACAGAAAATTGTGCGCCTGCACCAGTTGTGCGGTGGTCAGCTTGTCCAACAGAGGCCGCAGCGATTGGCCGTTGAACAGGCATACCATCAATTCCAAGCGCAACCGGAAGGTCAGCTCTTCTGTTTTCAGTTCCATGGTGGTCTCTCCTGAGATGAGCTGATGCCTTCGCGCCAGAGCCGCAGCCGTCATCCCGCCTCTTTTGCAACCGTACGGGCGAACGCGTCTTGTTGTCTCTGCGTTGCGCCCAGGCCAAAGAATGCCGGTTTGAGGGCCACGCTCCAGGCATCCTGCTTGTTCAAAAGTGCGAAAAATATAGGTCGTTAACACCCGAAAATCAAGACATAATTCGTGGCGGCAGACAAGATTCCCTCCCGCCAGAGACGGGCTTGGGCAAGGCATCTGGCAGTGGGGGGCCTTTGCGGTTTTCAAGGCTGCGGCCAAGCCGTTGTCGGAACCTCTTTGCGATGAGACGGGGCTATGGGGCAGACACGCATGCGCGATCCGGCAAAACTGCAGTCACTGAATGCGGGAAACTCGCGCCACCGGCGGGGCCGGCAACAAGGATCTCAAAAAGCCTGCACCCATGCGCAGGAATGCCTCAGTTACATGTGGGGGTGCAGCCCGGGCCTCTCGTCTGCCGGCAGGAATGTCGGCGCCACGCCACACGTTACCGAGGGATTACCATGCACAATTGGGGAAACCGCTACAGGCTAAACCGGAATGCCCGTGAAGAACCAGATAAACTTCGAAAATGCCTCGCCGATGAACACCATCACCACGGCAGCATAGAGGATGCCGGTGGCGGATTGCGTGCTGCGCAGCTTCACCGTTGCCTGGACCATGAAACCGAAAATCAGCGGCCCGACCAGCCCGATCGCCACCCGCGCCCAAAAGATCAAGCCCTCGCCGGAAAGGCCGAGCAAATGGCGGGTGAGTGCGGCGGCTGTCGTCTCCTCAGCCAGCGCATGGAATGACATCACACCGGTCACGAACAGCGTCCGCAGGATCACGGCTGCCAGAAACAGCAGGGAGGCAATTCGCAACGGCTGCATCGTCAGGCGATGATTCACCAAATACCAATGTCCGGTGATCATGGCCGTCATCACGCTGCCCAACAGGAAAGCCGAGCCCGCAACGCTCAGGGCTTTCAAGGGCAAGGCGGGTTGTGCGGCACCGGCAGCTGCGGGAAAAAAGAAGGCGCCCGCCAGCAGCGCCAGCACCCCGGCTCCGAACGCCGGCCACAGATAACGCTTGCGCAGGGTTTGGATCCACAACGCGCCGGCCAGCAGGATGACGAGACTGGCGGCCAGCAACCCCAGCACCCAGCCGGTGGAAAGGCCGGCCACTGACATCACGGCCGGCTGTGCAGCGCTGAAGGGTTGGGCGAGCAGGGCGAAGCCCAGAAAGAGCGCCGCCAGCAGGCTGACCAGCCGAAAATACAGCGTGCCAATTTCTTCGAGGGCAATGAAAAACAACGGCAGCAGGCTGCCAATGGCGAGATGGCTGAAGAGAGAAAAGAAAATGAGCTTGAACATCCGACCGTTCGCCGCCTTTCAGGATTGGATGCGTCCGTCGACGATTTGAATCACACGGTCACAGCGCGCCGCAATCTGGGGATCGTGTGTGCTGATCAGGAAGGCGGTGCCTTCCTGGTCGCGCATCTCGTGCAACAGTGTCATCACCTCGCCGGCCGCCTCGCGATCCAGATTGCCGGTGGGTTCATCTGCCAAAACGAGTTCGGGTTTCATCATCACGGCGCGCGCGACGGCGACCCGCTGTTTTTGGCCGCCGGAGAGCTTGGCAGCCTTGTAATCGAGGCGGTGGCCCAGGCCCACGCGCTGCAGCAGCGCTGCGGCACGCTGGCGCGCCGCGGCGGTCTCGCGGCCATAATGAGCGAGCGCCGGAAACAGCACATTCTCCCGCGCGGTGAAATCGGGCAGCAGATGGTGAAATTGATAAACGAAGCCCAGATGGCGGTTGCGGAAACGGGTGAGGGTGGCATCATCAACGCCCGCGGTGGTTTGCCCGGCCACTTCGAGCGTGCCACTGGTCGGCCGCAACAGAGTTCCCAGGATGGCGAGCAGAGTGCTCTTGCCGCTGCCGCTGGGCCCCATCAGCGCCAGGAAATCACCGGCGGCAATATCCAAATCAATGCCCTTGAGCACCTGGGTTTCCAGCTCGCCGTCGTGAAAGGTTTTGACGATTTGCCGGGCACGCAGCACGAGTGCGCTCATTGGTGCAACACCTCCACCGGATCGACTTTGGCAGCGGCGCGTGCCGGCAGAATCGCCGCCAGCGTGCTGAACACCGTGGCCAGGATGATGGCCAGACCGTACTCGCCCTGCGCCGGATCAACGGGCAGGCCGGCGCGGCCGTCTGGCCGCAGCGTCACCACCCGCAAAAATTCACAAAAAAACCAGCCCACCCCGGCACCCACGCTGGAGCCGACCAGGCCCAGCAGCCAGCCCTGCAACAGAAAAATGACAATGATCGAGGTTTGGCCCACGCCCATGCTGCGCATGATGCCGATTTCCGGGCTGCGCCGCACGGCGGCGAGCAGCAGCTTGCTCGCCACGCCGATGATGATCACCAGCAGGCTGAAAATTTTGATGAGATCACCGGTCATGCCCTGCGAACGCAGGCCCTCCTGCAGCCGCCGGTTCTCGTCGATCCAGTTCCTGGCCTGCAGCCCGGTGCTGCCGGCCAGCCGGACGGCGAGTTGTTGTGCGGTGAAAATGTTCTGCAACTTCACCGCGATCTGGGTAACGCTGCCCTGCAAGTCCAGCAACGCCTGCGCCGTGCCCAGCTCGACAAACACCACGCGCTCGTTGACGCTGGCACTGCCCACGTCAAAGAGACCGCGAATCAGCAGGGCGCGGCTGCGGCCGCGCTCGCTCTGCAGCAGCAGGCGCTGGCCGGTGGTGACGCCCAGCTCTTCCGCCAGCCGCACTCCGATCAGCACCTCCCCGGGCGCCAGCACAGCCTGCCCGCGCACCAAGCCGCCGGCCACATCGATGATGGCGGAAAGATTCTCCGGCTCGCAACCGGTAATGTTCACCGGCGCGATCTTTTCCCCCCGCTGGATGAAACCGTTGCCGATCACCTGCGGCACCACCACGCTCACGCCCGGGGTTTGCGCGATCGTCGCCACCAGATGCCGCCAGCCGGTGATTTCCGTGCGCTGTTGATTTAGCCGCTGCACCGCCACCAGCGGCCGGCCCTCCGGCGGCATGCGCAACAGCGCCGGCTCGCGTTCCGGCGGCTCCAGCGTCACATGGGCGAGATTGCCCACCACGTCGTTGGTCAGACGCGTCGCCAAACCGTTGATCAGGGCCGCGATGAACGTGTAGACCACGATGCCGACCACAATGCCGAGCAGAATCAAACCGGTTTGCAGGGGACTGCTGCACAGGTAACGCCAGGCAACTTTCAGTTCAAAGCGCGGTTTGAGAAAGTCGCGGCCGAATTGCCATACCATCGGATACCATCCTCGGATTCATGATGACGGTCTCGCCGGCGGCGAGGCCGCTCAGCACCACGATCCGCTCGGCTTGCCAGTCGATCACCTGCACCGGCCGCCGCGTCGCACGGCCCTCCCGCACCACATAAACATACGGTGCGCTGCCGAAGCCGGCCACTGCGGCACGCGGCACCGTGAGCGCATTCTCATGGCGGGCCACGGTGAGATTGACGTCCAGTGACAGGCCGATGGGCCAGGCCGGCGGCGCATCGACAAAGCAGAAGCGGACGATGGCGGCGCCGGTTTGGGGGTTCACACCTTTTGCAATGTAACACAGCCTGGTCTCATAAAGCCGGCGGTTGTTGCCCAGCGGGGAAACCGTCGCCGGCATGCCCGGCGTGAGCTCGCTGAGATACTGTTCATCCACTTCCGCTTCGACTTCGAGTTGTTCGGTGGTGGCGATTTCATAGATCACGGTTCCGGGGGTCACGATCTGGCCGGGATCGACCGGTCGTGCGAGAACGTAACCGTTGAAGGGGGCGCGCAGGAGGTAATCCGCAAGTCGCGCCCGGGCTTCGGCCACCACCGCCTGCCGCTGCTGCAGCGTCTTTTCGAACTGCGCACGCGTGAGCTGGGCCTTTTCCAATTCCTCCGCGGAAATCAAACCGGCCTGGTGCAGCTCCCGGGCGCGCTCGAAATCACGGCAGGCCTGCAACCAGCGCTCCTGCTCGGTGGCTGCCGCGGCCTGTGCCTGCCGCAGCGCGGCGGTGGCCGCTTCGTCGAAAATCTGCGCCAGCACTTCACCCTGCTGCACCGCTTCGCCTTCCTCGCGGTTGAGCCGCACCAAGCGGCCGGAAACCACCGGTGTGATCCGGTTGGTGTAGCGCGGCCGGACGCGGGCGTTGAGCGCCAGCACGCGCACCACGGTTTCCTGCTTCACGGTCGCCACCTCGGCGACCGGCGGCTGGCGCACAAAGGCGGCTATTCGAAAAATGAGAAAAAGCAACACGAGACTGAGCAGCCAGGGCAGCACCTGACGCCCCTTTGCCGGCAGTCGTGCGGGGGTGGAAATTTCCTGGTGGGGGTGACGAAGCAGGCTGGGGGAATCCGTTTTCATGAATCACTTGCACACATTTGAGCCAGACCTTTCTGTTCGCCGGGCAAGGAGAACACTGCCCGCCCGATCTTCGCCTGCGGGCAGTGTGGCACTCAGTTCAGCGAAAAGGCGAACGAATAAACTTCCGGATGTTCGATGGGCCGGCGATGTTTGAAATTTTCCCAGACTTTGTGCGTGTGCGTGATCTGCGTTTCGCCATAGGTCCAGCACAGCAGCGTTTCCGGGATCATGCTCTTGAAATCGACCGTGAAATAGCCCTTGGGATAGGCGCCGAGCTTGAGCACCTGTTGGGACCAGCGCTCGAGTGTCAAAGCCACCTGCAGATCGTAGCTCTGCTGGGCGTCGGCCTCATTGAACAACTGCTCGGCCTCCATCCGATCCTTGGCCTCCTGCAATGCTTCGATCACCTGCTCGGTCAGCTCGATCAGCCTGGGCAACAGCAAATTGGCCTGTTCGAGCGTGAAACGGGGCATGCCATCATCCCTGAGTTGATCGTACGGCTTCACACTTCCTCCTAAAAAGATGAATCAGACTTTGGTTCGCGCACGACTCCTACCGGAGAATGAGTCCTCTTGCGGGCCGGGCGTCAATGAAATGCCGCCATGCCGGTGACCGCCTGGCCCAAAATCAAGGTGTGAATTTCATGAGTGCCTTCGTAGGTTTTCACACTTTCCAGATTGACCGCATGGCGCATGGCGAGATAGTCGTCGATGATGCCGTTGGCGCCGAGAATTTCGCGGCACAGGCGCGCAATCTCCAGCGCGTGATGGCAGTTGTTGCGCTTCGCCAGGCTGATTTGTGCCGGCTGCGCCCGGCCCTGATCCTTCAGGCGGCCGAGATGCAGGCAGAGCAACTGCATTTTGGTGATCTCGCTGACCATGTGCGCGAATTTCTCCTGGATCAACTGGAACGCGGCGATCGGTTTGTCGAACATGATGCGGCCTTTGGCATAAGCCAGCGCCTCTTGATAGCAGGCCAGCGCCGCGCCCAACACGCCCCAGGCAATGCCGTAGCGCGCTTGACTCAGGCAGCTCAGAGGGGCTTTCAGACCCTCGGCGTGCGGCAGCATGGCCGCGGTTGGCACATGACAATCATCCAACAGCAGCTCGGCGGTGTCGGAGGCGCGCAGAGAGAGCTTGCCGTGGATTTTCTGCTGGCGGAAGCCCGGGGTGCCTTTTTCCACCAGAAAGCCGCGTATCGTGCCGTCGAGCTTGGCCCAGATCACGGCGACGTCGGCCAGTGTGCCGTTGGTGATCCACATTTTGCGGCCGTTGAGCACGAAGCCATCCGCACGCCGCTCGGCACGTGAAATCATGCCGGCGGGATTGGAGCCGTAGTCCGGCTCCGTCAAACCGAAACAGCCGATCAACTCGGCGCGCGCCAGCCGCGGCAGATATTTTTGCTTTTGTTCTTCGCTGCCAAACGCCCAGATCGGATACATCACCAGCGCGCCCTGCACCGAGGCAAAACTGCGCAGGCCGCTGTCACCCGCCTCCAATTCCTGCATGATCAACCCGTAGGCGACGTTGTTCAGGCCCGGGCAGTCATAGCCCCTCAAGTTGGCACCCAGCAGGCCCATCTCTCCGATCGGTTTGATGAGCTGGCGCGGGAAAGTGCCCTCGCGAAAATGGTCGCGAATGACGGGTTTTACCTCCTTGTGCACGAACTCGCGCACCTGGTCGCGCACCGCTTTTTCCTCGTCCGAGAGGGAGGCTTCAATGTTGTAAAAATCGAAGGGGTTGAGAGTGGACATGTTCGCGCAGACGCAGGGTGATGATGAGGCCTTTGCGGAATAGCGCCCGCATGCCGCCGGCACCAATCCCGAGTTCAGACGGCCTGTCCGGTCAGCGTTTGCCAAATCCTCACGAATGATTTGGCGGAGTGTTTTTTAAAGCCCGTGTCCAGGTTGTGTGTTTGCCTGCGATGCCCGCCTGGCCGGGCAGAACACTGCAAGCTATCCCGCATTGCCGCGCCAAAAGTCCTTCAAGCGCAACACACCGGCGCCTCCTGCTGAATCGGGAAGCGGTGACGATAATCCCCCACGATTGTGCCCAGCAGGGTATTGGTGCCGTAAGACACGATCCGCACCCGCACCAAATCACCGGGCTTGACCCGGCCGGCAAACACCACGCCCTTGTTTTGATCGGTGCGCCCCAGCCATTCGTCCGGCCGCTTCTTGCTCACTTCCTCGACCAGCACGGTATGCACGCGGCCCACTTCGCGCGCGTTTTGTGCCAGGGAAATTTCGCGCTGCAATTCATTCAATCGCATCAGGCGCGCGGTCTTGACCTGCTCCGGGACATCATCGGCATATTTGCGCGCGGCGATGGTATGCTGGCGCTGGCTGTATTTGAACGTGAAGGCCGAGTCAAAGCGCACCTGCTCGACCACCTGCAGGGTTTCCTCGAAATCGGCTTCGGTTTCGCCGCAGAAGCCGCAGATGATGTCGGTGGTCAGGGAAACTTCCGGCAAAATGTCGCGAATCTCCGCGACCAAAGCCAGAAACTCCTCGCGCGTGTAGTTGCGATTCATGCGTGCGAGTACGGCGTTGCTGCCCGCCTGCAGCGGCAGATGAATGTGCTTGCACAGCTTGGGATGGCGTGCCATCGTCTGCAGCAGCTTGCGCGGAAAATCCTTGGGATGCGGCGAAGTGAAGCGGATGCGCTCGAGTCCCTCGACCTCCGCCACCATCTGCAGCAGGTCGGCGAAATCATAGTGCTCGTAGCGGTAGGAGTTGACGTTTTGGCCGAGCAGGGTGACCTGCTTGAAACCCTCGGCGGCAATGCGTTCCGCCTCCGCCACGATGTTGCGCGGCTCGCGGCTGCGTTCCCGGCCGCGGGTGTAGGGCACCACGCAAAAGGTGCAGAAGTTGTCACAGCCGCGCATGATCGCAATCCACGCGTTCACCCCCGGCCGGCGTTGTGGGGCAATATCGGCATACGTCTCGTACTCTGACAGCGAAAAGTCGAAGGCTTTTTCGCGACCCTCCCGCACCGCAGCCATCAGGGCCGGCAGCCGTTTGTAGCTGTCGGGGCCGGCAACGATATCCACGACACTGGCGCGCTCCGCCAGCTCGGCGCGCAGGTTTTGCGCCATGCAGCCCAGCACGCCCACGATGAGCCTGCCCTTGCGCCGCTGCTTGAGACCGCGCAGGTGTTCCAGGCGGTGGAAAATTTTTTCATGCGCATTTTCGCGGATCGCACATGTATTGAGCAAAACCACGTCGGCCTGGGCTTCGACTTCGGTGAACTCGTGTTGTTGCTGGCGCAGAACTGAACGAATCACCTCCGAGTCGTATTCGTTCATCTGGCAGCCGTAGGTTTCAAGATAGATCTTCATGTTTGCGCTGTCGTTGCGTGCGAATTTTCTGCCGGTTGTCTGCGCTCATGTCCGCAGCTCGCTCCAGGCCTGCCACCGGATGGTCACCGGTGCGCCAGGCGGCTGGCAATCGGCCCGCCAAGATAGCACATTCCGTGACAAGTTTCAACTTTTTTGCTCAAGACCTCGCAAGTAGTCGAAAGTATAGATGCCGCTGTCATGCCCGTCGGACCAGAGGAATTGAACGGCATAGCGGCCCACTGGTCTGGCCTCCAGGGCACGGATGTCCTCGGGAATGTCTTCGGGAAAAACCCGGCGCCGGCCGGTGACTTCATCGACGCAGGCGGCGCAACAACAACGGCCGCGCAGGAACCGCAAGCTGTAAGTCGTGCGGCGGCCGTCATCCCAGTCGATCCCGAGTGTCCGGGCATCAACTGGAAAGATGTTGAGGGGAGTGGGCATGTTTGATTTCCTGTGGTTCGCCGGACGCGAAGGAGGCGCAGCCGTCAGAATTCCAGCGTGTCGGTGGCATGGCCACGCCGCAGTTGCAGGCTCTTGAGTTTGCCGCCCGCCTTGACGTGCACCAGATTGATTTGATCTTCGAAAAGCTCATGCAGCAGCCGGTTGGTGATGGCAATTTTTTTCACCTGTGCGATTTTGAGAATCTCGACATAGCACCAGGTGACATCGGTTTCCGTTTCCCGGCCGACATATTGAAAACGGGCGGTGTCGCCGTTGACCACGAACACCACGGCGTGTTTGAGATAATTGAAGAGGTAACGATCCACTGCCGGCGCTTCGCGTGAGTCGCCCAGCATCAGCCGGCCCGTGCCCTGTGCCAGCAGCGCCTCTTCGAGATCATCGGTGAAGAGGCGGAAGGTGATTTCCAGTGCCTGGGTTTGGGGATTGTGATCCACCTGGCAGACGCTGACATGAAAAGGATGGCGAACGCCCAGCAGGAGAACGCCGGACAGCAGGCCAAGCTGAATGCCGGCCAGGCGCGCGCACCACCGCCGCCCCGGCATTTCCGGCTTGCATGGTGAGAAATTTCGTTTAGCTTTAGTGGCTACCATGTCAAGAGTTGACTTTCTGTGGGGATGCTGCGCCGTGTGTGCGCGTTCATTGGACTGGCGGCAGGCAGCGATCAGTCATCGGTTCCAATCTATCCGCAAGCGACAAACTGTCAAGTGATTTTTTTTCAAAGTGAGCAGGCAGAGCTGCCGCCGGAGATCGCGGCACGAGGCGAATTTTTCTGGCATGTGACTGTATGCGTGATGGCAAGCGCAGCCGCCTGCTCACGTTCAAACCAGACGCAAGGGAGCTGAACATGAAGCACAGCCTGTTGCTGCTGGCGTGTGCATGGCTGGTGGCGGGCCATCCGGCTGCCGGCCGGGCGCAAAACCAAAACCTCCCCAACGAGGCCGAGAAAAAATTCCGGCAGTTGTACGAAGAATTCCGCAGCCCGAATGTCTACCGCACGGCCTCCGGCGCGCCCGGCCATCTCTACTGGCAGCAGCGCGCCGACTATGATCTGCAGATCGAACTGGACGACGAGCACCAGCGCCTGTTCGGCACCGGCACGATCATTTACCACAACCAATCCCCCGATGCCCTGACCTATCTCTGGCTGCAGCTTGATCAAAACCTGTGGGCACGCGATTCCGACACCGACAAGACCCGCACCGGCAGCCTTTCCGAAAACATGAGCTTCCGCGAGCTGCAGCGCCTCCATCTCGATTTTGACGGCGGTTTCAAAATCGACTACGTGCGCGACGCGGCCGGCCGTGATCTGCCTTTTGTCATCAACAAAACCATGATGCGGGTCGATCTGCCCCAGCCGCTGCTGCCCCAAGGCCGTGCGGTGCTCAAACTCAAATGGTGGTACAACATCAACGACCGCATGAAGCTGGGCGGCCGCTCCGGCTATGAGTATTTTCCTGCGGACGGAAACTATCTCTATGCCATCGCCCAGTTCTATCCGCGCATGGCGGTCTACAACGACGCGCAGGGCTGGCAGCACAAGCAATTTCTCGGTGCCGGCGAATTCACCCTGTGCTTCGGCGATTACACCGTCAGCCTCACCGTGCCGGCCGATCACCTGGTGGCCGCCACCGGTGAGCTGCAAAACGCCGCCGCCGTCCTGACGCCGGTGCAGCGCAGCCGCTGGCAACAGGCACAAAACGCAACGGCGCCGGTGATGATTGTCACGGAAGACGAGGCCCGCGCGGCGGAAAAATCCCGCAGCCCGCACCAAAAGACCTGGCGCTTCCACGCCCGGCAGGTGCGCGATTTCGCCTTTGCCAGCTCGCGCAAATTCCTCTGGGATGCCATGCCGGTCAAATTCGGCCAGCGCACCGTGATGGCCATGTCGTTTTATCCCAAGGAAGGCAACCCGCTGTGGCAGCAGTATTCCACCAAAGTGGTGGCGCACACCCTGCGTTCCTATTCCGCCCGCACCTTTGACTATCCCTATCCGGTGGCGATTTCGGTGCACACCAACCGCATCGGCATGGAATATCCCATGATTTGTTTCAATGGCGGCCGGCCGGAACCGGATGGCACCTACAGCGAGCGCACCAAGTACGGCATGATCAGCGTCATTATTCACGAAGTCGGGCACAACTTCTTCCCGATGATCGTGAACTCCGATGAGCGGCAGTGGACCTGGATGGATGAAGGACTCAACACGTTTCTGCAATATCTGGCGGAACAGGAATGGGAGCACGATTATCCCTCGCGGCGCGGTCCGCCGGCCAAGATTGTCGATTACATGAAGGGTGACCGCAACCAGCAGACGCCGGTGATGGCCAATTCCGAATCGCTGCTGCAGTTCGGGGAGAATGCCTACGCCAAACCCGCCACTGCGCTCACCATCCTGCGCGAAACCGTGATGGGGCGCGAGCTGTTCGACTTCGCCTTCAAAACCTATGCGCAGCGCTGGAGGTTCAAGCAGCCGACGCCGGAGGATTTGTTCCGCACGCTGGAGGACGCCTCCGGGATCGATCTCGACTGGTTCTGGCGCGGCTGGTTTTATTCCACCGACCACGTCGACGTGGCGCTGGCCGCGGTGAAATGGTACAGAATCGACACGCAGGATCCGGACCTCGAGAAACCGCTGGCCAAATCCACCCGGCAGCAGCAGCCGCAATTTCTCGGTGAGCTGCGCGACCAGCAGGCGGGCAGGCCGGCCATGGTCGAGCGCGATCCCAGCCTGCAGGACTTCTACAACAAGTATGATCCCTTTGCCGTGTCGATTCTCGACCGCAGGGAATACGAGCGTTATCTCAGCACCCTGGATGAAGCGGAGAAGCAATTGCTGCGCGCCGGCTACAATTATTATGAGCTGCACTTTCAAAATCTCGGCGGCCTGGTGACGCCCCTGATTCTGGAATTCGAGTATGACGATGGCACCAGGGAAGTGCAGCGCCTGCCGGCGGAGATCTGGCGTTACAACGACAAGCAGATCAGCAAGGTGTTCGCCACCCGGCATGAAATCCGCAGCATCACGCTCGATCCGTTTCTGGAGACTGCCGACACCGACATGAGCAACAACTACTGGCCGCCGCGGCCAACGCCGACGCGGTTTCAATTGTTCAAGCAGCGCGAGGGCGAGCCGGAGAATCCCATGCAGCGCCAGAGGCGCATCGAGGCGATGAGCCAGGGGGAGACGACGCGATCACTGGAAGGCAAAAGTGGGGGGCGGCCGCCGGGCGGCGAGTGAACACGGGCGAGGGGCCCGGCGAAGCGCTTTTCAGTCTGGGAGTACGAGCATCCCGTCACTGCCATGTCACGCGCGGTGGCGGGATTTCTTTTTCGCCATGATCGCAGGGAGAGGGATTTTGTACCGCCTCTTCGTTTGGATGAAAGGTCGTGGCTGTTCCGTCGGGCGGCACGCCTTCTTTCGAGGGCTGGAAGGATGGGCTGATTGGGGTGATTCCCGGTTGTCAATTCAGAAGGCTTTGCTGTGCCGCGGCTGGCACTCCTCCAGGGGAACAATGTCGCTGCTTTTCCAACCTGTCATGGCGGAAGCCTCCGGTTTCAGGACCGCAGTTGCGCCCTGTGCTCACCAAAGGTCCCTCCGGGGAGACGGCAGTGGATTTTGCCGACAACTGAGCACTGGCCGCATTTTAAAAAAGTCTTGCCTGCAAGACCTCGAGTTGGGATGATGGCTGCCCGCAGCCTGCCGCCCGCCGGCAATTTGTTGTGGTGTTGCCGCAGGCTGTCCCCTGCAATTCCAGTGATGAGGCGGCCTGCTATTTCCTGCCAACCAGATAGCCGGCGCCAAACCCCACGGCCGCGCTCAGAGCGTTGCCGGGTGTGAATTTGAACCAGTGACTGACGACTTCCTTGCGGTATTTTTTGTCCAGCTCCAGATATTCCGCCATGAGGTTGTCGTAGGTGCTGCGCAGACTGTCGGCCTTCAAAGTGAGTGCTTGAATTTGAACATCCTTCTCCGCGGCTGTTTGCTGCCAGTTGGTGATCGTGCTGTCTTTCAGGGCGACTTCGCGCTGGCGCTTGTCCAACTCGGTTTTGATTTCGGCCACTTCGGCGCCGAAGAAACGCGGGGCGAGCAGTGCGTGCACGCCGTCCGGCCGGGTGGCTTCCCAAAACTGGCCGGCCCAATGCGGAAAAGCCCGATCGAGTTCATGATTGACCTCGGTTGCCGTCCACAATTTGTCCAGGCGGGCCAGGGCGCGGCGATATTCTTTTTCCAAATTTGCCAGTTGCCGCGCCAATTCTTCGCGCGCGGCTGCCAGCTCGGCTTCGCGCCGGCGGGAATCGGCAATGACCGCGTCCAGGCTGTCGGCATAGCGTTGCAACGCTGCATCCTTGCGCTGCAGCTCTTCGAGCTTTCGAGTTTGCGCCTGCAGTTTGGCCCGTGTATCCCGCAGCGAATTCCAAATGCTCCACACGACCGCCAGTCCCACCAGCACCACTGCGACGGTGATGAGCCAGGCCAGCACGCCTTTGCGCTCAGCCATGCTTCACCTCCAGGCGGTTGCCGTGTTTTTGAATGCCCAATTTTTGGGCAAATTCCTCCACCACGGAATCCTCCCCGGCCAGCAGGCGGTAGGACACGGCGAAGCCCTGCGCCTCCGCATCGAACAATTCGATCTCCGTCTGCCGGCTTTCGACTTCGAGGATGAGCTGGCGGATCACCCATTTGGCGCCACGCGCCAGCTTGGCAGTTTCCTCACGGTTGTGTTCAGTCATATTGCCTCCGTTCACTGGGGTGGAAGATGGGTGGGTGCCGATGGCCGCTGCACCATTTCGGTTGCCGCGCCCCCGCCGGCCGGTTCACTCAACCCAGCAGCAGGCGAAACTCCTTGAACCAGGTCGCCAGACTTTCGTGATAGAAATGCGAGGCATAGCCGGGACCGTTGTAGAAGCGCGACAGGATGTGAAAATCAGCCTCGCCGGGATGTCTTTTGGCCACGACCTCGCGGCGCTGTGCCAGAAAACGTGCGACAAACAGAACCTGTTCCGCCAGCGGGCTGATGAACATGGCGGCGGCCGAGGGCGCGCCCACGCGCCAATAATTCTCTCCCATGATCTGGCCCAGACCAAAACTCATCGCGCGGTGGCGCAGCTCGCGGAAAGCGGTTTGCGGCTCCTGCTGGTTGAAGCGGGAGAGATAATGCTGCTCGAAGCGCGGCCGCACCACGCCGCTGGTTTCCTGCTTGATGATGGCCAGAATCCACTCCGGCACGAGGTCGAAGCCCTGCTCACTGCGCACCCGTTGAATCGCGGCATTGACCAGCGTGCCGTAGCGCTCGAGAATTTCCTGGCAGGTGAGAAACTGCCCGCGATGCAGGCCATTGAGATGAAACAGCGCCTCTTCGAAATCGCCGCACATGACAGTTCCGGTTGCGATCATGTGCAGTGCGGTTTGCAGCATCTTCTCCAGCGTGGCAAAGGTCAGGCGCGTGTCGGGAATCGCCACGATGTTTTTGCTTGCCGTCTGCCAGGTGCAGTCATAGCACAGCATGCTGCGCTGCAGGTTGGGATTCAAACCCTGCTCGAATTGGAATTGTGCCACGGCGCGATTGGTGCCGCGGCCGAAATCGCCGTCAATCACAAAAGCGCCGGCGGTGCTGGTGGAATAGCCCAGAAAGATCAGCAGGCGCTGCACCGCCTTGATCGAGGCTTCGCCTGCGGATTCCCGGCTCAGGGCCGTGTCAGCGGATTCCAGCCGGCGCAGATCGTTTCTCCACTCCGCCGGGCTGCCTTCTGGCAGGGTGAGAATGCGCGCGATACGCGGATCATCGATAATGCTCATGATTATTTTCTCCGGGTTGAGAGTGAATTCCGCCGTGGCAGCAGGGTGGCGCCGTGCGCCGGGCCGGCCGGATGAACGGAATGGGCGGCGCTGGGCCTGATGTCGGGAAGCCCCGCCTCAGGCAGCCGCCTCCGGTGTGACTTCGGTTTCGAGCGCAAACTGTGGCGGGTGCAGCTCGGCGGCATTTTGATGAATCTTGGCGACGGCGCGCACGATGTCTTCCATGTCCGCCTCGGTGCCCAGCAGGACATTTTGCGCCAGCCACACCGCCTCTTCATTGCAGGCATGCTCGCACACCGGCAAATGCAGGCTGGCGTAATCGCGCTCGGCAATCCAGGGATACTCGCGCGGATCCAGGGCGAAGAGCGGCTCACGGTACAGCGGGGAATAGCCCTTGTAGGCGGGAATGCCCTCGGCCTGCAGCGCCTGGAGAAATTTTTCGCGTGGCAGATTGCCGAAAGCTTCGGCGTCATAGCGAAAGATGTAGAGGTGGCGGGCGTGGCGCGTGACATGAGGGTGCACCAGCAGCGGCCGGATGCCGGGAATTTCACACAGCCGCTGATCGAGATGGTGCGCATTGCGGTCGCGCACCTGCATGTCCTGCTCGATGGTGGCAAATTGCGCCAGCAGCACGGCGGCCGACCAGGCGGTCATGCGCATGTTGGAGCCGAGCACGCGGTGCTCGTACCAGGCACCCTCGCGCACGCGGCCGCAGTTGTAGTAGGAGAAGCACAGATCCATCAACTCTTTGGAATCCGACACCAGTGCGCCACCCTCACCGGCGGTCATGTTTTTGGAGGATTGAAAGGAGAATGAGCCGAGGTCGCCCAGTGCACCCACGCGCCGGCCTTTCCACTCCGCGCCATGCGCCTGCGCGGCATCCTCGATCACTTTCAGGCCGTGGCGGGCGGCAATTGCAAGGATGCTGTCGAGATCGGCGGGCTGGCCGGCAAGATGCACCGGCATGAGGGCGCGCGTGCGCGGGGTGATCGCGGCCTCGATGAGCCGGGAATCGAGATTGTAAGTGTCGGGATCGATATCGACGAAAACCGGGATGGCGTTGGCCATCAACACGGCGGAGGCCGTGGCAATGAACGTGTAGGGTGGAAGGATGACTTCATCGCCGGCCTTGACACCGCAGGCTTTGAGCGCGACCCACAGGCTGGCGGTGCCATTGCACAGGGCCAGCGCATATTTGGCGTGCTGGAATTCCGCAAAGCGTTTTTCAAACTCCGCGATATGCGGGCTGCGAATGCCCCACACGCCGCTTTCCCAAGCCTGCTGCAGTGCGGCGGCATGTTCGGGACGCAGGGTCGGCCATTTCGGAAAGGGTCTGGTGCGCGTCGGCGTGCCGCCGAGCAGGGCAAGATGAGGCATGGCGAGAATTAAAAAGAAAGAATGTGAGGATGATTCAGCAATGAGCCGCCGTGGCACGGTTGTCATTGCTTGCCGAGTTTGCGCAGGGCGGTGAGCGCGATCGTCAGCGCGTGGTAGCTGTCTTCCGGGGTCACCAGCAAGGGCGTGCCGTGGCGCACATGATCGAGAAACTGCCTCATTTGCGCGCGGTAGCCGTCGCCCGTCGGCACCGGCACCAGCTCGCGGCCGCGGTTGTTTTCCACATGCAGCAGGCCGTCCTCCGCATCGATGGTGATGCGGCCCAGCTCGCCCGAGAAGAGCAGCGCGCGTTCATGGCGATGGTGCAGCCAACTGCCCTCGACTTCCGCCCGCGCCCCGCCTTTGAAATACAAATGGACGATCGCATGCTGCCAGCCCGCGGGATCCTTGCTGGGCACGGTTTCCGCCTCCACGCGGGTGGCCCGGCCCAGGCACCACTGCAGGAAGTCGAAATCATGAATCATCAGGTCGAGCACGCAGCCGCCGCTCTGGCTGAAATCGAAAAACCAGGAGCTGCGGTCTTCGGCGGTCATCGCGTTCAAGCGGCGGCAGGTGACTTTGTGCAGTGTGCCGATGACGCCGGCACGCAGCAGCTCGCGCGCCTTGGCGTAGTGTGGAAAGAAGCGCAGCGTGTGCCCCACATAAAGGCAGCCGCTGGACTGGCGCGCGGCGTTGAGCATGGCCTCCGCCTGCCTTTCGGTGCGTGCCATGGGTTTTTCACAGAAGACATGCCTGCCGGCGGCGAGCGCGGCGATGACATGCTCGTGATGCAGGGCCGTCGGGCTGCTGACCAGGATGACATCAAGGCCGGGGTGTTTGAGCAGGTCCTGCGTCATCATGGCCTCCCCGCCAAATTCCGCCGCGGCCCTGACAGCGTTGTGCCAGTGACCCGCCGACCACGCCACCATCTCGGTGCCGCCCAGTTCGCGCAAAACCTGGGCATGCACGCGCGCCATGCGCCCCGCTCCGACAAAGCCGAAGCGGAGAGGTTTCGTGTCTGGCATTGTTGCTGCTGTCAAAAAAACAGGTTCACAACCACCCCAAAGACCAAAGCAAAATATTGCCGGCTCGGTAATCCCTCAGTCACGTGAGCGTGTGCTGTCGCGCAGGCATTCCTGCCCGCAGACAAGATGCTGCTGCTGACCAGATTTTTACGCTACGTCCCCATGCGTAACGCAGGCATCACCCCGCCCATACCCTCGGGTTTATCTGGCCAATGTTGCACCCTGATTGAACCGCGCGGCAGGCATGCCGCATGACGTGCCAATGCCGCGGGATTGGTTGCAACTGTTCCGCCGTTGCGGGAACGAATTGCTCGAAAGATCGTCGGGCAGAAGCGCATCATTGCGCGGCTGCGCGCCCGCCCAGCGACACGAGCGTGAGATTGCGCCGCAGCGCTTTGTACGCTCCACCGGCCTCCTCCCGCACCTCCGTCCGGAGCAGATTGCCGATCAGTTCGCGCTCCTGCGGCTCCAATTCCAGGGCAAATCCCGACAGGCACGCCTGCAATTGCGCCAGAGAGCTGACGCCAACCACCGGGCAGGTGACGGCCGGCGAGGCGCGCAACCAGGCCAGCGCCACATCACTCAGGCTCAAATTGTTCTGCCTGGCATACTCGGCGAGACGGGCCAGGTCTTCGCTGTATGCCGCCAGCCAACGGCCGATGCGCTCATCGTTGACCGCACGCGAATCTGCCGGCAGCTCCTCGGTGCCGGCATAGCGGCCGGTCAGCAAGCCCATGGCGAGCGGACGATAAGCCATGACCGCCACGCCCAGCGCGTGTGCCATGGGCAGCACTTCCACCTCGGCGCCGCGTTCGATCAGGTTGTAGGGAATTTGCAGACAGTCGAATGGCCGCAGATTGGCCTGTGCTGCCACGGCATTCGACAGCACGAACAAATAGGCTGGGTAGTTGCAACATCCCACCCAGCGCGCCTTGCCCTGCCGGCCCACATGATCCAGCGCGCGCATCACTTCCTCCAAACGCATGCCGGGCTTGGGCCAGTGAATGAGATACAAATCGAGATAGTCGGTTTGCAGGCGGCGCAGGCTCTCCTCCAGGCTGGAAATGATTGCCTCCGCCTCGAGCCCCTTGTGCACTTTGGAGGCCAGCACAAAGCGGTGACGCCGGCCCTGCAACAACCGGCCGAGCATTTCTTCGGTGCGGCCGTCGCAATACATCGCCGCGGTGTCGAGAAAATTAATGCCTTGCTCGAGGCCGTGGCTGAGGATGCGATCGGCTTCCGTCTCGCTGCAACGATCGCCGAACATCATCGTGCCGAGACACATCTCCGAGACCAGCAGGTCGGTTTTGCCGAAGACGACTTGTTTCATCAGGGCTCCTGCGGTCAGCTCCCAAAACGAGAATGCCCCAGCGTGTGGCTGTGGCTGGGGCGTCATGCCCGCGTTGGATCTGGCTGAAATGATAAAAACGGCGGGCGAGAATAGCAAGCGCCATTTCGCCGAAGCACGGGCGCCGGCGTGCTTTCGAGTTCCTGCTTGATTTTGTGCGCCACAACCCGCACTATTGCACAACACGCAACGAGCGCCGGGAGGCTGATGGCGCAATGGCATTGCCATTTGAAGGAGAATCCATTCCAATCTTGGCTGCGCTGAGATTTTGTGACCGCGGGTTTGATTCGAAACAGCATTTGACCTGACCATGACTCCACTGGCCTCGGCGATCGCGGCCATGCTTGCGCATCGCCGACCGTTTTTCGAGACATGCACGGCCTTTCGTCTTTGCCATCATGAGCTGGGCCGGGGCCTGACCATCGACTATTATGACGGCTATCTGTTGTTGATTTATTACGCCAATTTCCCCGAACAAAAACTCGCCGGCCTGGCGCACGCCGTGGCTGAAGGTCTGGTGGCGGCCGCCCTGCCGGTGCAGGGCGCGCTGGCCCGTTTCCGGCCCGACAATCTTTCCCACGCCACTGCCGAGCCGGACCCCGCCCACCCTCGTGCCACCTTGTTGTTCGGGAATGCGCCGCCGCCGCGCTTCACGATTCGCGAATATGATCTGCAATTCGTCGTGTCATTCGAGCAAGGCCACAGCACGGGCCTGTTTCTCGATATGAAGCAGGCACGGCAGGAGCTGAAGCAGCTTCTCGCGCGCGGCGCGCAGGTGCTGAATTTGTTTTCCTACACCGGCGGCTTTTCGATTGCCGCCGCACGTGCCGGTGCCGGCCGCGTCATTGAAGTCGACACCAGTGCCAAGTGGCTGCAGTGGGCGCGCGAGAATCAGGTGCTCAATCAAGTCAGCGTGGTGCGCCAGCGCCGCGAGGAGGCCATCCGTTTTCTGCACAAACAGAAGGAGGGCTCCTTCGACGTGATCATTTGCGATCCGCCCACCTATGCCACACAAAAGTCCGGCAGCCGTTTCACACTGGAGAAGGGCTATGCCAGCATGATCCCGGAGTTCTTCCGCGTGCTGCGTGCCGGCGGCCATTTGCTGGCGTGCACGAACTATCACGGGCTTTCTCCCGCGAAGTTCTTCCGTCTGTTTGGGGAGGTCTTCACTTTGCGGCGGCAAATCTCCAGCAGCGCGGATTTCGCCGGGGATGACTATCTCAAGGTCGGCTGGTTTCAGGCTAAACGTGGTTGAGCAGCATCAGTTCCTTGGGATGCGGATTGAGATAGATTTGCTCCTGCAGATATTCGAGGGTGAATTTGCGCACATAATGCCGCAGCAGGGTGATGGGCACGATGAGCGGCAGCAGCCCGGCTTGATAATCTGCAATCGCGGCCTGCAGTTCCTGTTTGTCACGTTCGTCGAGCAGTTTTTTGAGATAGCCGGAGAGGTGATACAGCACGTTGGCGTGTTTTTTCGATGAGGCCGGCCGCCGCAACGCGGCGAAGAAGAGTTCGGCGTAGCGCGCCGACAATTCCCCCGGCGGCAGGCTCTTGGCGCCGGCCACCAGCCGGCCCAGCTCCACCAGGTGTTTTGGGCTGTGGGCCATGATCAAATACTTGTGTTGCGCATGAAAGCGCACCAGCGCATGACGGCGCAGGGGCCGCTGCTGCAATTGCCGCCAGCGGTAATGGCAAAACACGCGCACGATGAAGTTTTCGCGCAGGCGGGGATCGTTCAACCGGCCCTCCTCCTCCACGGGCAGCAGGGTCATCTTTTCCAGCAACACCCGTGCGAACAGCCCCGTGCCGGTTTTGGTGGGCACATGATTGTCGTCATAAACCTTCACCCGTTCCATGCCGCAGGTGGGCGAATCCTTCTTGAGCAGATAGCCGTGCAGTTCGAGTTTTTCCAATTGCGCGACTTTGGCACGGGCATACGCCAGCATGGTCTCGGTGTAATCGCGGCCGGTTTTGGTGGTGACCAGGCGGGGCGCCTCGGGCTTGCCGATCAGGTGCAGCGATTCCCGCGGCGCGCCCAGCCCGATTTCCATTTCCGGGCACACCGGAACCCATTCGAAGAATTGCGCCAGGGTGGTGGTGATGTAATGATCCTTTTTGTGGCCGCCGTCGAAGCGCACATTCTGTCCCAGCAGGCAGGAGCTGATCCCCAGGCGAATTTTTTCGGTAGTGGTTGCGGTGTTCATAATCGGCCTCCGGCAAGGGTGGCTGCAGGATGCGCTGCCTGGAAGTAAGCAAAAAATTGTCAGCCGCGCAAGTCGTGCGGCCGCAAAATCCGGCAGCGGGCCAAGGCATTTTGCCAGGTGTCGCAGTCTAATCCTTTGCTTCTGCCACGAGCAGGCCACCGCCGGGTATTGCACGGCGATAATTCCGTTTTGACCTTTAAAAAATTCCAAGGAGCGCTCTCATGAGCAAGGCGCGAAAGTACCCGAGTCTGATTTTTGTCCTGATCGGCATGGTGATGGGAGGCCTGGTTTTTTCCAACTTCCATGCCGGACCGCAGGCCAGAGCCTTCGGCAAGGAAGAGCCTGCCGGGCTGGCAACCGTGCCGCCGGCGCGCGACAAGGCCATCACCACCCTGCGGGATTTGAACAATGCGTTCGTCGACATCGCCGCCACCGTGAATCCCACCGTGGTCACGGTGTTTACCGAGAAAGTGTACCGCCTGCGCGGGCGGAGCCCGTTTGCGATGCCCTTCTTTTTTGATCCCTTTGGCGATTTCTTCGGGGAAGACTCGCCCTTTGGCGGCCGGCGTCAGGAGCGCAATGCACCGGAGCAGCAGTTTCGCCAGCAGGGTCTGGGCTCGGGCGTGATTGTGAGTCCGGACGGCTACATCCTGACCAACAATCATGTCATTGCCGAGGCCGACAGCATCAACATCCGCACCATTGACGGCCGCACGCTGCCGGCGACAGTGATCGGCGCGGATCCCAAGACGGACATCGCCGTGCTGCGTGTGACTGCCCGTAATTTGCCGGCGATTCGTCTGGGTGACAGCGAGAAGTTGCGTGTCGGCGAATGGGTGCTGGCGATCGGCAGCCCGCTGAGCGCCAATCTCGCCAGCACGGTCACGCAGGGCATCGTGAGCGCCAAGGGCCGCTCCAACGTCGGCCTGGCGCAATATGAGGATTTCATTCAAACCGACGCAGCGATCAATCCGGGCAATTCCGGTGGTGCCCTGATCAACCTCGACGGCGAGCTGGTGGGCATCAACACCGCCATCGCCTCGCGCAGCGGGGGCTTTCAAGGGATTGGTTTCGCGGTGCCCATCAACATGGCGCGCAGCGTGATGGAATCGCTGATCCGGCACGGCAAGGTGATTCGCGGCTGGCTGGGCGTCAGCATCCAGAGCGTGGATGAAGCACTCGCCAAAGGCCTGAATTTGGACAAGCCAGAGGGGGTGATTGTCAGCGAAGTGGTGGAAGGCAGCCCGGCCGAACGCGCGGGCTTGCGGCCGGAAGACGTCATCCTCGCCTTGAACGGCCGCAAGGTGAAGGACAGCAGCCAACTGAGCGCCGATATCGCGGCCCTGGCGCCGGGCACGCAGGTGACGCTCAGTGTTTTGCGGGACAACCGCATGCGGGAGATCAGCGTGACTTTGGGCGAGCAACCCGCCAATTTGGGACAGCGTGGCAACCGGCGCTTACAGGAAGAATGGCTGGGCTTCACCGTTGAAACACTCAACAGCCGCCTCGCCGAACGCTACAATCTGGACAACCGCCGTCGCGGCGTGGTGGTCACGGAAATCAACCCTGCCAGCTCCGCCTATCGTGCCGGCCTGCGGGAGGGTGACCTCATTCTCAAGGTCAACCGCCGCATCGTGCAGAGTGTGACGGAATTTCAGGAGGTGTTGCGCGATGCGAAAAAAGGCGACACCGTGCTTCTGCAAATCGCGCGCGATGCCGGTACCCAGTTTTTGGCGTTTGAATTGTGATTCCCCCTGCCTGTTGCAGTGTGTTTGGTGATGATTGGATATTGCCTGACCCGGCCGGATGTGCGGGTCAGGCAGTTTATGCGGCGGGGAGCTCCTGCCCGACGCGTGCCCGGGAGTGTCCGGGAAGGAATCGTGGGAGTTATGATGATGAAGAGGTTTGGCACGCACCCCCAAATCGACCCAACCGTCTTCGCCCTTGTTGCACTTACCCGGATTGCCGGAAGACCCCACCCGCATGCTTCCGGCCGCATAGCCCCGGCGGAGAAAGCGATCAACGTGTCAAGCTGCGCGATGCAAGACCACCTCATCTTTTGACCACTTTCCAACCACCGTTTTTTTGATTATTCAAGCAGGAGTAGTCAACGCAACTGTTCCAGGGATGATCGTCCTTTTCTTTTGTTTCCCGTGAAAGGAGTCTCGCGTGTTGATGCGAAGAATGGCCGAGACGGAGAATTTTGTCATCAGAACCTCCGGCCTCAATGAATCTCATTCTGGAACAAAGATGAGCCTGGCACAACTGATTACCCCCCAGCAGCGGCAGCGCTTTGTGAGACAGGTCTTCAGTGGCGACACGGCAGCCTATGAGCAGCTTTTGCACGAGCTCGATGCCGCGGCGGAATGGTCACAAGCCCATCGCTTGATCCGGCAGTATTTCCGCAAGCATCAGATCAACCCTTACGTCAACGAGGCCGCTGCTTTTTCGAATCTGATCTACCGACGCTATTTTCCGTACGATGTGTATGTGTAAGTGGTGAAACGCGCATTCGTTTTTCCCTCCCAACCCCGCCCGTCACTGCCGCCATGCCGCCGGCAGCAGGCCGGCGGGGTTGTGCTTTTCCACCCGGGTGCTGTTTCCCGTTCTGCCGAGTCCGGCGCTTTTTGCCACGCCGGCCAGCCCATGCCCCTCCTGCCATCTCCCGTTCGATCTCTCCGCTGACAAACCCAAGCGAACGCGTATCTCTCCCCAATCCCCGGTGTCCGGGGGAGTCACTTCTTTGGGGACGGGCACAATCTGTTGGAATCTGAAAACGTTCCAACCTCGGCGGGGCCGAGTTTTTCACAACACTTGTTGCTGTGAAAACTCCGGGGCAATTTGCCATGCATGTATGGGCACCCATTGGGATGAAAACGTAGTGCAGACATCCAGTCTGCCTGCAGGTTGGCAGCCCGCGCCTTTCGTGGTTGAGGAGGGCGATGGTGGCGAAATCCTTGCTGTCAGTGTTTCCTCAGCTTTTTCCGGACAGACGGGGCTCGCGCCGGATGGCGAGCAGGGTCATGTCATCATGGGGCGCAACCCGGCCGCGAAAAGCCGCACCCGCCTGCAGCAGGCACTGGCACAGTTCGGCCAGCGGCAGATGGTGATGCTGTTGCAATTCGGTTTTCAGCCGTTCGATCCCCCATTGTGTGCCGGCGGCGTTCATTTGCTCGACCACGCCATCGGTGTAAAGCAACACCAGGTCATTATGGTTGAGCGTGAAACGCTGCGGAGCGGGAGACAGGCGGGCGTGCAAGCCCAGGGCGGCTGCGGGCGTGCCCAGCTCGGTCACGCGGCCGCGCGCGGCATCCAGATACAGCAGCGGGGGATGGCCGGCAGTTACCACTTCGATGCCGCCGGAGTGATCCTGCGTCAGCACCACCATGACAGCGGTGACGAACATGTTGCGGGGTGCCAGCCGCCGCACACTGTCGTTGAGACGATTGAAAAGTGCCGCGGCCTCATAGGGCTCGGTGATCAGGGTAAAAAGTTGGCCCTTCAGCATGGTCATCAGCAGGCCGGCCGCCACGCCATGGCCGGAGGCATCGGCAACCAGCGCGGCGTTTGCACCGCCGGCGAATTCCAGATAATCAAAATAGTCGCCCGCCACGGTGGCGGCTGGTTGCAACACGCCGTGCAAACGCCAGCCGGGGAGAATTTTTTCCGGCGGCGGCAGCAAGTTCTGCTGGATGCGGCGTGCCACCCGCAATTCCGACTCCACCGTCGCGCGTTTCTCCCATTCTTTATTGAAGGCATCGATGAAAGTGACGTAACTCAACACAATCATCAGCAGTGTCAGCAGGGTGTCGCGCACCAGCGCACGGCGCAGAGAAGTTTGCCACACTGTGGCTGCCGGCTGCGTTTGGTGGCCTGCTGCGCCGGCCGTTAATTCATGCGTGTGCGGCAGCTCTCGTTGTTGCAGGTGCGAACCCCATTTCGTGAGCAGTATCATGGCCGTCAAAAATACCGCCAGGCACAGGATCATGGGCAAGAGACGGCCGAAGAACAGCACAAAGCTGCCGGCAAACAGCCCGGAAGCAAGCATCATTGCCAGCACAAAGTACACCGGCATGGGCACCGCGGCGTGATTGACCAGCACGCTCAGCGCACCGACACCGCAAAACAGAAAAAAGACCGCCGTGGCAAAGCGCCGGCGTTCGCGCCAGGGCCGCTGCGAGAAGGCGTTGTTCAAGGATGGTCGCGCCAGCCGGATGGGGGACAAAGTCGCTCCTGTCTGTTGAACGGCATGAAATGCGAAGTTTTTCAGATCATCCGACTCAAGCGTACATGGCCACCCGACTGTTCTTTGCATCTGATGAACTCCGATAGGAGTGAGATGTTTATAGCGAAGTGCCGTTCGCCTAAATGAAACCCCCTCGGGGTGACATGTGTATCGCGCCTCCTCATTGATCTCCTCTTGAATTGAAGGCAAACGCCGTTACTGATTTTGCGATTCTTTTCATCTTGTTGTCGCAAAATGTACGCAAAATTCGGATGATCCGTTTTTCGTGTCCGTCCGAAGTTACTGACTTTGCAACAGCGGTTCCAGCAAGGGCTTGGCCGTTGCTTCAAATACGCTGCATTTGCACGCTTCCGACTGTTTGGGACACTCCGGCTCAGCCGGGGTGGGAACGTTTTCGGACAGCCACTATTTTATCCCGCCTCTTGCCTGTTCCCGGCTGCCTGTATCAGCCGGCAGGGTTCAGGGCGAAGGCGTGGGAAAAACCGGCAGGCTTTCGTGGCCGGCAGCATCAATGGACTGTACGGCAAACAGATAATTGTCCTTGGAATAGGGCAGTGTGCAGCTTGTCACATTGCCGGCCTCGAAGGTGTGCTGCCAGTAAGGACTGATGGTTTCGCGCATGAGCACGCGATAGCCCGCCGGCGAGCGGCCGGTTGCCGGCGGCCGCCAGCGCAGCGAGGTTTTGTTGGTCAGCTCGCGGGTGAGAATCACCACCGAGTCCGGTGCCGCGGGCGCCAGAGCAAGATTGGCGAGCACGGCAAGATTGAGACGCGCCACCTGTGCGACGTAGGGATAATCGACGAAGTCGGGCAGATCGCCGTAGGCCACGCCGTTCTCGCTTCGCACATTTTGATGCTGGCGGGTGAAATCTTCGTACATCTCGGTCACGCGCACCGCGGTGAAGCCCAGGCGGCTGAAGGGGGTGTGATCCCCGCCGCGCAGGAAGCGGTCGCGGCGATAAATCAGCATCACATTCATGAGATCGACGTAACGCTCGCCCACCGCCTTGAAATAGCGGGCAAGCTGGCGCGCGGGGCTGTCATTTTCACTGCCCACGGCCTGGCGCCGGCGTGCCTCGGCCTCGCTTTCCGCGGCCGGCACCCCCTCGCTGAAAACGCGTACGTGTGTGTTGTCATGCAGGCCGGTCTCGCTGGCGCGGGTGTTGCCCACAATGTCGTTGGTGATCATCGCGATCACGTTCCATTTTTCGCTGTGCGCGCGTTGCGCGAGATGACTCGAGCCGTAAAGCCCCTGCTCCTCGCCGGCCACCGCCGCAAACACCAGGGTGGCGGGAAAAGCGTGCCGGCTCATCACCCGCGCCAGCTCCATCACCACCGCGGTACCGGAAGCGTCGTCATTGGCGCCCGGCGCCTGGCTGGTGGCATCGAGCGGATCGGAGGCGCGCGAGTCGTAATGGCCGCTGATAATGAGCACGCGCGTGTCTGCGGGATCACTGCCCGGCAGACGCGCCAGCACGTTCTGCATGACGGTGCGTTGCGCAATGCGGCGGCCATCAGCCTCGACCACGAAGGGATCGAATGCCACCACCAGCCGGCCGCCGCTCTGGCGGGAGTAGCGCTCCAGCTCCGCCTTGATCCAGCGTCGCGCTGCCCCGATGCCGCGTTGCTCACTCACAGTATCACTCAGTGAATGGCGGGTGTGGAAACTGGCGAGCGCGCGGATATTGGCCTCCAGGCGCTCCCGCGAAACTTCCGCCAGCATCGCCACTATCGCCGGATCACGCTGGATCAGCGTCTGTCCCGCCAGCGGTGGGGCCAGACACAGCCACCCCACCATCAGAAGTGCGGCCACGTGAAAGAGTCCCGCTTCGTGGCAGGCAATCTGCCACCCGGGCGCGAGCGCCCGCACCTCTTTTGCGGCCGCGCCTGCCGGCCACCATCGCACAGCCATCGTGTATTTCATGACATCCCTCCACAACCTCGCCCGCCCTGCACCGTTGCGGCCCACGCCGTCATCCCTCGCCTGCAAAGCAGCACCTGCAGCCTGTTGCAGCAAAAAATTGTCGAGGCGCATTTGAAGCGGCGCTCCGTTTCAAAAATCTACGCAATCATGCCGCGAGTGGCAACAGCATTTTTGCCAACCGCGGGGTGGCCAAATGGCCTTGTTTAAAGTTTGTATCATATGACCATGGGAGCAGCTATCTTTCTGTTGAACCTGCACTAACAATCCAGAAAGGAGCATTCCTATGGCTGATCCACAAGGTTCCTCTGGCATCTTGCGATTAAAATCTAAAGATGCCCGTGCCGCCATTGTCCAAAAGCTCGCCGCGGATTTCAACCTCACTCCCATCATCGCGGAAGCGTTTTATCAGCAATTCGCGCTCTACTTTCAGGAGCATGCCAATGTCACGCTTTCCACCGGCGAGATCGCTTACGAAGCGGTCGCCAGCCATGAGCCGGCCGGCAAGCACATTCGCATGACCCGCAAAGTGACCACTCTCGAAAAGATCTCACAGCTCGCGCGACTCTCCAAGCGTGTCGTGCAGCAGTATATCGATCTGTTGCCCGAGAAAGTGCGGCACACGGGCAAGATCACAGAACAAAAAGACAATTCGCTTGACTCAAATCCACAAAGTGATAGATTGCATACGTCCGGTGAAACACAAGCGGGCAACGCTGGCGAGCGACCCGCCCAGGGATAACCGGACCCCGAAGCATGTTAGAGCACACCCGAGAACGGGAAAGTAATACCAAACATGCTTTGGGAAAATGCCCGATAGACGCAATCCTACTAATCCCTTGGACCATCCTCTGGTCATTTGATGCTATTTGATCAGCAACATCTCCTTCATTTCACGAAAGTCTCCGGCCTGCAGGGCATAAAGATAAAAGCCGCTTTGCAATTCGCTGGCATCGAACATCACCTCATGTCTGCCTGCTGCACGTCATCCCGCGACCAGCGTGGCGACCTGATGGCCGGGAATGTCGTAATGCAGGCTGGCAGCCTGCGCTCAGGCATCAGGGCAGCTTAACGTTTCTGGTTCCATGCTGATCAGTGTGGGTCAATCGCAACGCGGCACGCGGCCACGACCGCATTCTCCAGGGGCGGAGCAACCCGGATTTATGCCGATTTTTATCGGCGGTGATCGGCATCAATCCACTTCCTGAAAATTGTGGCATTACTCTCCGGCGAAGGCAACCGGCGTTAGCCAGGAAAGCCCGGGGGCGTAGTCCCTGCCCGGCGTGTTCCCGACATTCCGGCAAACAAGAGCCCCCACGAAAATCATGGCAAGCCCTTTCGTGGGAGTGCAATTTCGTGGGAGAAAACAGGGACTGGCAGGCGCCGACATTGGGGAAGCGTTCTGGTGCCAAGCCTGCGGCCGGGCTCTTGCCATTCGTTACCCACACAAATCAACATAGAACCAAGTTTCTGGCCGAGTGAAAATCTCTGCAGGGCAAGGTCCAGCCAACCACCCTTGCCGAGTGTTGCGAACGTGACAAGGCAGACGATCTACGTCGGTCGGAAGCCAAGAAAGCGTTCGAGGCGTACACCGGGCAGCACGCGCACCGCAAAAGGAAGACCACCCTTCCTCGAGCTTGACGTAACGCCGACAAGATGTCTGCGTTACGAGAGCGGATACGCAAATCCCGGCTGGCATCGTTCCAGGTTGAACTCAAAAAATGACCGTGTTCCGGCCGACGCTTGCGCGGGTCGCCGCCGTTGCGACGATGCAGTGAAAAGATTTCGATAATCCTGCTTGAAATTCATTCTAAAAGAACTAAAATCACCGTCCAGGTCGTGCGCTTCCAATCGACGAAAGGTGCGATTTGACACAACTCCGGGTTGGCAAACGCCTGTTTTGCTCAAAGGAGGAACTCTTGAACGCCCTGAAACGCCTGACTGCCGGATTTCACCGTTTCCGGCAATCATCTTCCCGCCTGCACGTCGAGGCTTTTTCCCGTCAAAACCTGCTCCTATGCGTTTTCGTGATCATCATCCTGTGCTGCAAGCCGGATGCGGTTTGGATGGTCATTTACCTGGGCATGGCGCTTTTGTTTACTGACGGCTCTGATCTGGATTTGGTGCGGCGGTGTGCGAATGATCCCCATAATCCGGTTCTATGGCGCGAATTCACAAGACGCTATGAGGGGGCCATTCGCCAAAGCATTCTGCGGACGTTGCAACAACAAAACCGGCAGTATGCCGCCAGATTGCCGGCAACCGTGGACGACATCGTTCAGGATGTTTATCTGCGGCTGCTGCAGCACAATGGCAGAGCCTTCCAGATGTTCAAGGGCTTCACTGAAGCAGCCTGGTTTCGTTATCTGCGTGTTATTGCCAGGCACCTCACGCTCAATCACCTGCGCAACAACAGCGCGGGCAAGCGGCCGCCCATCAACTTCTCGCTCGACGCCGGCAGCGATTTCGACTGCGAGCGGCAATTACAGGGCCGGAAGTCTGGCGAGCATGAGTTGACGACCGACGAAAAAATTCGCATGCTGGAGCTGCACGATCAAATCAACCATTCTTTGGACCTGGCTTTGCGCGGCCCCAACAAGTCGCGTGACAAGCTCCTGTTTCAACTCCACTACTTTGACGGTCTCAGTGTCGAACAGATCGCCTCTTTCCCGGGTATCGCAATGACGGCGCACGCGGTGGAAGTTGCGCTCAGCCGCGTGCGGCAGCGGCTGGCGCATTTTGTAAACCGGTCGTGACAGGCAACCTGCCTCCCGGACTTTTCTTGTGATGGAAACCGGGGTTTTGGTGTCTTGTAAGACGTGAGACAAAAGATATCGCGCTGTGTCTCCATCATCAACGGTTTTGCTGGCAACAATAGAGCGCTCGCTGATTTATGGCCGTGCTGGTGCAAAGGGCACGGCCCTCCCTCCATTTTCCAGTTTCTCCCGCTGCAGGGCAGCCAAGCCGGCGCGCAACGATCCTTGGGCTCCTGTCCGGACGGGGGGAATGAAGTTTCTTCCGCCACAACGTATGGCACCTTCCGAATGGGAGATTGGGTGTGGATGAGCATTTTCATCTGGTAGCCTGGCTCGGTCGGCATCGCGGGATGCTCGATCAGCAGAAGGCTAAAACCATGGCCGAGCACCTTGTCCGGTGTGAAAAATGCCGCAAATTGGACGAACTGGCCGCGTGTTTTGTTGCCATTGCTCCGCAGCATCATCCGCGAAGTGAACGAAAAGCGGCTGCCCCCTGCCCCGAAGTCGAAACCCTCGCACTGTATTTCTCCGGACTGTTGCCCTTTTTCAAGAAGCGGGAGGTGGAAGAGCACCTGAGCAATTGCGCCACATGCCGTCAGGTGCTGGCGGAAGTGATCCGTGGAGAATTTGCCAGCACTGACGATTGTGAAAAAATCGTGGAGCCGGCCGTGCTTGAAAGCCTGCAGAGCGAGTGGCATGCCGATCTGGCCGAAGGAGCAAGGCGCGCATGCCTGACAACTGACGGAGAACGCGCGGGCGTCTCAGTCCGGGCCCACGGGCAGTCGGAATGGCTGAGGGCACTCAAGACGCTGTGGCAACAAATGGATTTGCGGCAGCATCGATTCGCCCTGGCAGCCACCGCTGTTTTGGTGCTTTGCTTGATGGCGGGTCCGAAGCTGATTGCCTGGCGCAGCAACCATCTGGCACAGGTGGGGATGAAGCGGTTGGCGGAGCACTATGAAATTCGGCAGGGCGAGTTGCGGATGGCGGGGGATTTCATGCCGGCCGAGCTGGCACCGCGCAGCGCAGCCCCGGCGGAGGAAAACCCTGCCATCACGCAGCCGTTTCGAAAAAGCTTGTGGTGGAGTCACAACAACCCAATCGCCAAACACGGGCTGGCGCTGCTCTCCTATTTCAATGGTGATTTCCCAGCCGCCGGGCAAGGGTTGCGCGAACTTCTGCAAAACTCGCACAACGATGCCGCACTGCTGAATGATCTGGGGGTGGTGAGCGAGGCGGCGGGCGATACGGCACTGGCATTGCAATATTTCAACGAGGCCGTGGCGAGGGATTCGACCTCGGCCGCCGCGCATTACAATCTGGCGGTGTTGTTGCAGCGGCTGGGCCGGCGGCAGGAAGCGCAGCGCATATGGCTGCGTTATCAGCAGATGCATGATGCCCCGGCCTGGCGGGCGCGCGCACGGAAAATGCAAGAGGAATTTTTCTGAGAGTGCTGTGAGTGTGCCGGCTTTTCCTGTGTCTATGGTGATGAATGGCGATGCTGTCGCTTGATCTCTCCCAGATGAAAACCGCGCATCGCCATCTCACGATGCTATGGGGCGTGGGGGTGAATGGGGGTACGGGACGGCCCATATCAGACACTGCTGGGTTCGTCCCGTTCTCTTGTCCATAACGATCGCCCGCAAGGGTGGCTCAAGGAAGTGCCAGGAAGGGTACTTATGCCGTGAACGAGAAGCCATTTTGCCGGAAAAAGAGCAGAATGGCTTTCTCGTTTATGGGCAGGCTGAACGTGTCCCTCGCGGGCGGGCAGGCTACTTTTTGAAAAGCTGATCCAGCTTTTTTCTGGCTTCAGCCGCGCGATCAATGCGCGGCGGGAGCGACACGGCCGCCGCCTCGAAATAATCGCAAAAATTTCCCATCTCTTTGTCCTGCACCCATTCCGCCTGCGGCTCGCGGCACTGGTGGTGGGCGTTGACATCATAGAACCGGCAATTGCGGCAGCAATGCAAGTAAGCTGCGCATTTCGGGCAGGTGTCCCGCCGGCCCGGTTTTCCCTCCAGCAAAATTTCTGTCCCGCAAGAATAGCATTGCATGATCCACTCCCGGTCGTTTTTTATCCCTGATGGCTTTTTGACTGTTGTCCCGGTCCGGGTTGCCAATCACCGGCATACCTCACCAGCCAATCGCGATCTGATGGCCGGCGCCAATTAACGAATATTTGCTCTCCAAAACAACCCTGACGGTGACGAGATTGCCATCCAGGCTGGCGGCCCGCCAGTACCCCCCCCGGCTTGCTTCCGACTTGTCCGCGAGGTTATATTGCCTGCAGCCCGCCGGATGGTGGTTTGGCCGGGGCCGTTCATTGGAGGTTTGTGCGACTGAACACGTGAAGCCCTGCCGCGCAAAACTCAACCGCTGCACAAAAACCCCGAAGCTGCGGCTGGTCCCGAGTTTTGACAGGCCTTGCACGCCTGCCGCGGGACGCAGGGAGTGGTTGCGAATTCAAACTCATTCTGAAACCTCACCATGCTTCCAGACCTTCCCTTTCATCCCGTCATCGCGCGATGGTTCAGTGAAAACTTTGCCGCGCCGAGCCCGCCACAGGCGCAGGGCTGGCCGGTGATTGCCGCCGGCCGCCACACGCTCATCCTCGCCCCCACCGGCTCCGGCAAAACCCTTGCGGCGTTTTTGTGGTGCCTCGATGATCTATTCCGGCGCGGACTGCAACAATCCCCCATCGACTTCGGGCGCAATGTCGAAGGGATTCACACCCTTTATGTCTCGCCGCTCAAGGCGCTGAACAACGACATTCACCGCAATTTGCAGCAGCCGTTGCAGGGCATTCAGGAAGTCAGCCGGGCTTTGGGCTATGCGCCGCCTCCCATTCGTGCGTTGGTGCGCACCGGCGATACACCTGCGAGTGAACGCCAGGCCATGCTCAGGCGGCCACCGCATTTGCTCATCACCACGCCGGAATCGCTTTTTCTGCTGCTGACTGCGCCCGCCGGGCGGGAGTTGTTTCACGGCCTGCGTTATCTCATCGTCGATGAGATTCATGCAATCAGCAACAACAAGCGCGGCGTCCATCTCAGCCTGTCGCTCGAGCGCCTGATGCCCCTGTGCACGCAGGAACCGGTGCGCATCGGCCTCTCCGCCACACAAAAGCCGCTGGAGCGCATCGCCGCCTATCTTGGCGGGCAGGTTTTCCGGCCGGGGGAGGATCGCCCTGTGCCGCGGCCCGTCACCATCATCGATTGCGGCGGGCGCAAGGAGATGGATTTGCAGGTGATCTCACCCGTGCCGGATTTTGGCGACCTGCCCGACGCCACTGTCTGGCACGCCGTGATCGATAAACTTTACGACTTGATCCGCGCTCACCGCACCACGTTGGTGTTCGTCAACATGCGCGCGCAATCCGAGCGCATCGCCCGCCGGCTGAATGAAAAACACCGCGACGCCACCGGCGACCCGGAAGCCGAGATCGCCCTCGCGCATCACGGCAGCCTGGCGCGCGAACGCCGCCATGAGATCGAAGCACGGCTGAAAGCGGGTGAGATTCCCGCGGTGATTGCCACCGCCTCGCTGGAACTCGGCATTGACATCGGCAGCATCGATCTGGTGGTGCAGCTCGAATCCCCACGCACGGTCGCCGCCGGGTTGCAGCGCGTCGGCCGCAGTGGCCATTTGCTGAGCGCGACCAGCAAGGGCCGGCTGCTGCCACTGTATCCCGCCGATCTGGACGACAGTGTCACCCTCGCGCGCTGCATGCACGCCGGCGATATCGAAGAAACCGTGATTCCGGAGAATTGCCTGGATGTGCTCAGCCAGCAGCTCGTCGCCGAAGTGGCGATGCGCGAATGGCCGCGGCCGGCGCTGTACCGCCTGGTGTGCCAGAGTTATTGTTACCGCCAACTCTCGCCGGCGATGTTTGACAACGTGCTGGAGATGCTCGCCGGCCGCTACGCCGAGACGCCGCGGCACGCCTTGCAGCCCCGACTCATCTGGGATCGCATCAACGACCGGTTGCTTGCCCGCCGCGGCGCGCGCCTGCTCGCCACGCTCAATGCCGGCACCATTCCCGATCGCGGCTATTATGCCGTCTATCTCGCGGACAGCAACACCAAGCTGGGTGAGCTGGAGGAGGAATTTGTCTTCGAATCGCGCGTGCACGACGTTTTCTATCTGGGCAGCAGCGAGTGGCGCATCGAGGCCATCGCGCGCGACCGTCTCATCGTCTCGCCGGTGCGTGCCCTCAAGCCGCGGCCGCCCTTCTGGCGCGGCGAGCATCTCTTTCGTGACTATGCCACCAGTCTGAAAATCGCTGCGTTCCGCCGGGAATTGCTCGAACATCTCGACCGCGGCGACTGTGTGACCTGGCTCGAACAGCAGGGTTGCAGCGATGCCGCCATCGCCACCAATCTCGCGAACTACTTTGCCCGCCAGCGGGAGTGCACCGGCGCCATCGCCACCGACCGGCAAATCGTCGCCGAGTGGTATCGCGATCATGCCGAAGAGTCCTGCCTGATTTTGCATGCGCCCTTCGGCAGCCGGGTCAACGGCGCCTGGGCCATTGCCCTGTGCCGCGTGCTGGAGAAACGCCACCAGGCAGAAGTGCAATACAGCTACAACGACGACGGCATCGTGCTGCGCCTGCCCGATACCAGTGAGCCGCCGGCCCCCGCTGAGCTCCTGCGGCTGCCTCCGGATGTCATCGAGCAAAGCCTGCTGGAACGTGTCAGCAACAGTGCCCTGTTTGTCACACAATTCCGCCACAACGCCGTGCGCGCTTTGTTGCTGCCGCGCTCGCGTGCCGGCAAACGAGTGCCGCTCTGGCTGCAGCGTTTGCGCGCCGCCGATCTGCTGCAGATGGTGCGCCAGTTCCCCGATTTTCCCATTCTCCTTGAAACCTATCGTGATTGTCTGCAAGGCCTTTTCGATTTGCCCGCGCTGCGTCAGGTCCTGGCGGCCCTGCAGGCGCAGGAGCTGCGGCTGCAGGTGGTGGAAACGGCGCGGCCGTCGCCCATGGCTGCCGGCCTGATGTACCGTCTGACGGCGGAAAATCTTTACGACTTCGACCGCCATCGTGCGCCGGCGCAAGCCGCCGAAACAAGCAGCGCATTGCTTGCGGAAATCCTTGCGCGCGAAACCATTCCCACGCTGCTCACGGCGGAGCTGGTGGCGGCCGCGGAAGCGCGCTGGCAGTGCGTGACACCGGAGACGCAGGCGGCTTCCGCGGAAGACCTGTTGGTCATCATCGAAAAGCTCGGCCCGTTGCCGGGGAGGGAGCTGCAACGCCGCAGCCGCAGCGACATTTCCCCCTGGTTGGAACAGTTGCAGCAAGAGCAACGCATCCTCTGCCTGCCGGCTCCTTTTGCCGGTTGGGTTGCCGCCACTGACGCACCGCTCTTCCAGGCACCGTTCACGCTCACCAGCGTGCTTACGCTGGTGCAGCGGCTGTTGCGCAGCCACGGCCCGCTTCCGCTGGCAGAACTGGCGGCGAAGGAGACGCCTTTCCCCTCCGGGTTGGTGCGGCATCTGCCCGCCGAACTGCTGCAGCAGGCCCTGGCGCAGTTGCATCGCCAGCGGGAAGTCGTGCGCGGCCAGCTCATAATTGGAGTGGCAGGCGAGCAATGGTGTGACCGCCACAATTTTGCCGAACTCTATCGTCGCGCCATTGCCCTGCGCCGTGCGGCGCGAGTGCCCGCCAGTCGGGAGGTCTACTATCGCCTGCTGTTGCGCTGGCACAAGTTCGCTCTGACGGGGCAATCGCTGCAGGAACTGCTGCGCAAGTACAGCGGTTGTCAGTTTCCCCTGCAGATGTTTGAACGCGAAGTGTTGCGCAGCCGTTTGGGGGGCGAACAGCTTCCGGCGGCACTGGCAGCGCTCGAACAAATGATCGCGGCCGGCGAAATCATCGTCGTGGCGCGCCGCACCGGCGAGGAAGGCCGCCGCCATGTGATGTTCATCCCCCGCGGTGAAGGCGGCACTTTTCTCAGCAAACCGGCGTTGCGCGAAACCGCCGGAGGTCTCGACGAGGCTGCCGGAACGATTTATCAATTTCTGCAGGAGAATGGCGCCAGTCTGAAGCGTGACTTGCTGATTGGTACCAGTTTGTCTGCGCTGCAAATCGAACAAGCGCTGCGCACGCTGGTCAATCTCGGTCTGGTGAGCTGCGACAATTACCGTGCGTTCCTGCAATGTCTGCAGTCGGCCCCTGCCGCGCCGACAGCGGGGACGTCACCGCCCGACTTGGTGCCACGACCTTCATGGGCAACGGCCGACCGGCTGCGCCGGCCCCAGCCCGGGTTTCCCAGAATGTGGCGCGAACGCGTTGCGTCGGCGCAACCGGAAGGCCGCTGGTTTCTCACCAGCTCATTTGGCGTGCTGGGAAAGGAGAGGGCGCCCACGGATCGTGCCGCGCAACAGGCGCGGCTGTTGTTGCAGCGTCACGGCATTGTGGTGAAGGAAGGGTATCGCCGCGAAAACGGCTTGTTGCCCTGGCCGCAGCTCTTTCACTGGCTCAAGCGTCTCGAGTGGCAGGGTGAGATTCTCCGTGGTTACTTCATTGATGGCTTGTCCGGCGTGCAATTTGCGCTGCCCGCTGCCGCCGACTTGCTGGAGGAATTGCAGGCGGGGAAGCATGACGATCCGCTGCCTGCCGTGCTGGTCTGCACCATGGATCCGGCGCTGCCTTTGGGCGGCACGGTCGAGTGGAATTTCACGGGCAGAAATGGCGGGAAGATTGCAGTGACCCGCGGCCCTGGACATCATTTGCTGTTCTATGAAGAGCGGCCGGTGGCTTACCTCGAGAATTTCGCCAGCCGTTTGTGGCGCGGCGCCGGGTGGCACGATGCAATGGCGCCGGCATTGCTCCAGCAGCTCCAGGCATGGTTGCAATTGCCGCCGGAGCTGCGGCCACGACCACGCCTGGAGGTGCAGGAGATCGACGGCTCACCGGCTGCTGGCAGTGAACTGGCGCATGCGTTCCTGCAACAGGGTTTTGAAACCGAAGGCGGCAAATTGGTGCTGTGGCCCTCGGCCGTGCAGCGTGCGTGAAGTCGAAGCTTTCAATCCCTTTTCACGGCGCGCCGTGCTTGCCGGGGCGCGGGCGTGTCGTGTTCATCCGGTATCGGTCGCGCCGCCACAGTTTTTATTTCGTGACGCGGTTGCCGCCGGCTTTGCCGGGAATCTTTGGCCGCCCTCGCCATTGTGTCAACAGAGTGTCCGGCGTCATCGCGCTGCGCCACGGTCGGGTGGCGGTCCGGCGGCGCCTCGGCAGGAGAGCCACGCCAGTCTCTCTCCTCGCGCGGTGGTGTCCAGTAGCCACGCCGGTCATTTTCCCGTTTCTTCATTGGGGGAAGCGGCGCTGGCCGGTGATGGTGAGAGGGGCGGCCGCGATAGACCATGCGCGGCCGCACGGCAATCGGCGTGACCAGGAAGGCCGGGGCGCAACGCGGGCCAAGATGAAGACGAAGGTCGGCCTCCACACGCGCGAAGATGCGCGGAAAGTCATATTGCCGGTAAACCACCTGCACGGGCCCGATGATCAATCCCGCTTCACAGAAACTGCGGGTGAGCCATGGCGCCAGGTAGACGGGCTCCGGCGTGAAGATGACACCGATCTGCACCTGCCCCGCGCAATCGCCATAATCCAGCCAAATGTCATCCGCCAAATCACCGAGGCAATACACCCGGTTCGGGCGCAGTAATCGCTGGTGATGATGTGCCAGCGGATAGAGGATTTCCACCCGCCCGTACGGGTCGATTTGATAGACAGTGACGTAACCGTGATCGCTCACCCGCAAAAACACCTCGAAATACGCTTCGGCATCATCCCAGTCGCCGCCGCCGTGTGTCGACCAAACTTCGACACGAGCAGTGGGCGGATGATGCGCCTCCACCCGCTGACCGGCCGGCAGCAACGCGGCCATCACGAGCAGAAGGATGAATTTTTTCATTTCACGTCTCCTGCCACTGAACATGAGAGAAACACCTGCACGGCAGCAGGCTGCTTTTGCGTGCAACCTGCCGCTTGATCGACGCATCAGAGTTGATTTGCATCCGTCTCACGCAAGGCCTGTGCCAGCGCACCGCCACGCTCCACTGTCCACGCTGATTCTCAGCAGGGTGAAATAAAAGTGACAAGCTGAAACAGAAGAGCAGCGCGGGACAAGCCAGACTCGGCTTATTTCGCATTTTTTACCAGTTTGTTTGGCCATGCGCAAGCCTGCCGGCGTGCCAGAGACACGGCCTGTCATTCCTGCCGAACAATCGAAAACTTCAGGTGGTGCAACCCGGCTGTGTACTTTTGACGCAATGTGTCAGGCAGATATCCAGCATCTCACTCAGACAATGCGGAATAATCAATGGCGAGGATCAATCCCGGGAGAGAAGAAGGATTTTATCGGATGAGTCGTTTTTCCCATGGGAAGATCTCTCGGCGTTGGCGTTTGATGCGGTGGAACTTCTTCATTGACTATCTTGGGGAACTTCCCTACTTTTTCGCCGCGTTTGATGAAGCCAATCCCGTTACAAGTTGCTCAGCAGGCCAAAAACCGGATCAGGGCAGACCTGGCAGGCAATCGTGTCATGGACGTGACGGCAGCGGGATAGTAACCGGGTTTCCCAAGAGGACAAAACATGAGCGAGGCGCGCAGCAAAATTTTGTGGGTTGATGACGAGATCGAGTTGCTCAAACCACACATGCTTTTTTTGGAAAAGAGGGGGTATGCCGTCCATCCCGTCAGTAATGCCGATGACGCCATTCAACTGATTCGGGAGCAGTCATTTGACCTGGTTTTGTTGGACGAGATGATGCCGGGCAAGGACGGTCTGTCGGCCCTGGCGGAGATCAAGGAAATCAATCCCGCGCTGCCGGTGGTGATGGTGACGAAGAATGAGGAAGAGCGGCTGATGGAAGAAGCCATCGGCAGCCGCATAGACGATTATCTCACCAAGCCCGTCAATCCCAGCCAGATCCTGTCGACCTGCAAGAAGATTCTCGACCGGCGCAAAATCACGGGCGCGCGCGTCTCGCGGGAATACATCGCGGAATTCAACACGATTTCACAGCGCCTGCTCGGCCCGCTCACCTGGGAAAACTGGATCGACATTTATGTGCAGTTGTGCGAGTGGGAGGTCGAGCTTGACCGGCACGACGATCTCGGTCTGCGGCAAACGCTGGCCGATCAAAAGCGGGAATGCAACGCGGAATTCGGCAAGTACATCGAGAAGAATTATCCGGCATGGGCCGCGGGCCGGGAGCGACCGCCGCTTTCGATCGATGTTGTCAAAAAGCACGTGATTCCGCCCGTGCGGGAGGGCCGGCGCGTGACCTTTGTGGTCATCGACAATCTCCGCCTGGATCAATGGCTCACCATCGAGCCGCTGCTGCGCGAGTTGTTCACCGTCAGCCGGACGCACTATCTCGCCATTTTGCCGACCGCCACGCCTTATGCGCGCAATGCCATTTTTGCCGGTCTGTTTCCGCGCGAGATTCAGCGCGCCCATCCCGAGCTCTGGGCTTTCGACAGGGACGACGACAGCAGCCTCAACCGCCACGAGCATGCTTTTCTGGAAGCCCAGCTCCACCGCCTCAACGTCAGCCTTAAGCCGCCGCTGAAATACATCAAGATTCTCGAGCAAAGCGAGGCGCGGGCGGTGGAAAAGCAGATGGCCTCCTATGCCGAATTGCCATTGCTGGCGCTGGTGGTCAATTTTGTGGACATTCTCGCCCACAGCCGCAGTGACTCCGAAGTACTGCGTGAAATCACCCCGGACGAGGCGGCCTACCGCTCGTTGACCAAATCCTGGTTCGAGCATTCCCCGCTTTACCGCATTCTGCGCGAGCTGGCGCAGCGTGGCAACACGGTGATCATCACCTCCGATCACGGCAGTATTCGCGGCATGCGGGGTGCCAAGGTCATCGGCGACCGCGAAACCTCCACCAATCTGCGCTACAAATTCGGGCGCAGTCTCAAGGCCGATCCCAAACAAGCCATCATCGTGCACAAGCCGGAAACCTACCAACTGCCGAGCCTGAGCATGACCACCAACTTCCTGTTCGCCAAGGAAGACTACTATTTTGTTTATCCGACCAACTACCATCATTATCTCAATTACTATCGTGACAGCCTGCAGCACGGCGGTGTTTCCATGGAAGAGATGATCCTGCCGGTTGTGCGCCTGGAACCGCTGGCGATGCGTTGATGGCGCCCGCGCGGTCGACGCAAGCCAGGCCGCCAGTCTCCCGCTAAACGTGCACAAGCACTCTCAAAGGACAAGCCGGTTTCAATGAATGCCCTGCAAGTTTCCGCGCTGGAGTTGTCAGCAGTGCTCGCCGGCGAGCGTGCCCTGCGACTCGAATCGAACTCGCCTGCCGAGACCTGCGGGCTTGCCGCACTCCTGGCCGGCCTGGCGGCGCCGGGTGAAGTAATCCTGCTGGTGGGCAACCTGGGCAGTGGCAAAACCACCTTCGTGCAGGGTTTCTGTGCCGCACTCGGTGTGCCGGTAAAGGCGACCAGCCCCACTTTCACGCTCATGCACATCTACCAGGGCGGCCGCTGGCCCATCTATCACTTCGATTTCTATCGCATGCACACCACGGCGGAGATTGCCGCGCTCGGGCTCGAAGAATACTGGGAGGGCAGGGGCATATCCCTGATTGAATGGCCGCAACTCGCCTGGCCGCTGCTGCCTGACAAACCGCTGGCAGTGCGTTTCGAGATGCCGGATTTTGCCAGTCAGCCGGAAAGACGATTGATTGTGATCGAGCGCGCCACGCGCGAGGAGCAGGCACGATGACGGTCCTGGGAATCGAGACAGCCGGCACGATTTGCAGCGTGGGCCTGGCGGAGGCGGATCGTCTCCTCGCAGAAATTTGGTTCGACCTCGGACACCATCACGATCGGGTGCTCAGCGAAAGTATTCGCCATCTCACCCGGCAGGCGAACCGGCCGCTTGAACAGATCGCTGCCATTGCGGTGTCGGCCGGTCCGGGTTCATTCACCGGTTTGCGTATCGGCATTGCAGTGGCCAAGGGCCTGGCGTTCGCGGAGCAAAAGCCAATGATCGCTGTGAGCACGCTGCAGGCCCAGGCGTTTGCCGCGCGCGCTGCTGTCCGCCGGCCGGGAGAGATCATCGTGCCGGTGACCCGCTCGCGCAAGAGCGAAATCTATACTGCCAAGTTTTGCTGGACGGCGGGCCTGCCGGAGCGTCTGGTGCCTGACCACGTGATGGTGGTCGCGAATTTCCCCGCGTTTCTGCAGGATGCTGCCCTGCTGTGTGGTGACGGCGTGCCGATGTTGCGCGATGCCGGCCTGCTGCAAGCCCGCACGGATTGGATCGCCCTGCCGGAGGGCAGCGCGCGCCTCGGCGGTGGTGTCATTGCCTGGCTGGGGCAGATGAAACTGGCGTTGGGTGAAACCGTTTCCGCCGGGGAGTTGGAGCCAATGTATGTTCAGGAGTTTATTCCAGGCGTGCGCGCCACCGCTGTTCCTTCCTCTTGTTGAAATTCATTAAAGGACGCACGGCTGCAACCGGTTGGAATATCAACTTTCAGGCTGGTTATTGGCAGATGATCGCGGGCATGCCCACTGCCCCGGCAGCAGCAATTCAAGATTGAAATTGCAATCCACTTCGTGATGTGCTAAATTGCGCCCTGCGCCGCACGCTTGTGGTCATCCCTGAAAACCAGGGAGCAAAGCCACCGGCCTTCTGAGATGAACATGCAGACATCCAAATCCAAAAAACTCGTATTGACCTCTGCCGTCAAGCAGGAAATCGTCCAGCTTATTGATACACGCATCCGGGAAGCGCACGTCACCCGGGAAGATTTCAGCGAATTAAAAGAAATTGTCCGGGATCTTGCTGCTGCCCAGAAACGGACGGAAGAGAGACTCGAACAACTCACCGAAGCCCAGAGAAACACTGATCGCAGAGTTGAGCAGCTTGCGGAGGCGCAACAACGGACGGAGCGGCGGCTGGAGCAGCTTGCGGAGGCGCAAAGGCAAACCGAGATCGAAGTCAGAAAACTTGCGGTTGGACTGAACGAAACACGCAATGAGCTTGGCGGTTTGGCGCGCAGCTTCGGGTATGCCTTCGAAAATGAGGCCTTTCGGATGTTACCCTCCGTTTTGTTGCGCGACCATGGCATTACAGTCAAGGACAAAATTATCCGGGCGGAGGTGGGTGGCAAAGAAATCAATCTCTTGAGCCGTGGCGAAAAGGAAGGCCGGGAAGTTCTGCTTGTTGGCGAGGCCAAGGTGCGCCTCGACGAACGGCGGGAGGGCCGCAAGCCGGATGTCTTCGACGAATTGGATGAAAAAGTCCAGGCCGTCCTGGCGGAATATGGCCCGTGCGAGGTCGTGAAGGTGTTGGTTACTCACTACGCCACCGGGAAATTTCTCGAACTCGCCCGGGAAAAGGGCGTGATCGTCGTGCAGAGTTTCGAATGGTGAGGGCTGCCGCCACTCGCCTTGCCGGCGAAAAAAGGACTTCACCGGCAGACTGCCGGAGGTGGAAACGGCTGCGTTTGCGGGTGATTACGGCACCGTCAGTTTTCTTTTTCGAGACCGCAGGTTGGAATCCTCGAATATGAAGTTGCGCACGCTCGCACGCGCGTCTGGTGCGGCCTTGCCGCACAGCCGGGAAGGCGAAATCGTTCTGCGTGCGATGTGCAGCGAGGATGTGCCTCAAGTCGCCGCGATTGCGGCGCACAGTTTCACCGAGCCGTGGCCGGAAGCGTCTTTCCGGGCCGAATTGGGATCGGCCGTCTCACATGCCATCGTGCTGGAATGTGCCGGAGAAATCGCCGGGTTTATCGTCTTTTGGCTGGTGGCAGATGAGTGCGAGATTGCCAATGTCACCATCAAAGAAGGCCTCCGCCGCCGTGGCTTTGGGCGGCTGCTGCTTGATTACGCCTTGCAGCAGGCACGGCAACATCAGTGCACCGCAGCCTATCTCGAAGTCCGCCGTTCCAATCTGGCGGCGCAGCGGCTGTATGCCAGCCTGGGTTTTGTGGTGCAGGGTGTGCGGCCGGGCTATTATGTTCGCGATGGCGAAGATGCGGTGGTCATGCGGAAGAACTTGCAGAGAGAATGAACCTCTCTGAGAGAGGAGGATCGCGGTGGCATGGTTCAAGCGTGAGAGCAAAGGGTTGGTTTCGCAACAAAAGAAGGACATGCCCGACCTGTGGGCCAAGTGTCCGTCCTGCGACGAGATCATTTACAAGCCGGATCTGGAGAAGAATTTTTTTGTCTGCGCCAAGTGCGGGTATCATTTTCGCGCCACCGCCCGCACCTACTTGCGCCTGTTGCTGGACGAGGGCAGCTTCGAGGAATTCAACGCCAATATTGCACCGGTCGATGTGCTGAAATTCAAGGGCATCAAGAAATACAGCGAGCAGCTCAAGGAGGCCGCGCGCAAGAGCGGGGTTTTGGATGCGGTGATCACCGGTTATGGCCGGCTGTCGGGCCAGCGGCTGGTGCTGGCGGTGATGGATTTCAGCTTCATTGGTGGCAGCATGGGTTCGGTGGTGGGCGAGAAAATCGCGCTGGCTGCGGATGAATCGCTCCACCGGCGGCAGCCGCTCATCATCGTCTGCGCCTCCGGCGGGGCCCGCATGATGGAAGGTGCGCTTTCCCTGATGCAAATGGCCAAAACGTCCGCGCGGCTGGCGCGGCTGGCGGACGCGCGCGTGCCATTTATTTCCATTCTCACTCATCCCACCACCGGCGGCGTGACCGCCAGTTTTGCGATGCTGGGCGATGTCATCATTGCCGAGCCGGGCGCGCTCATCGGCTTCGCCGGGCCGCGCGTGATCAAGCAAACCATCGGCCAGGATTTGCCGGAGGGTTTTCAGACCGCCGAGTTTCTGCTCCAGCACGGTTTTGTCGATTTGATTTGTCCCCGGCCCACACTGCGCGACAACCTCACCAAGTTGCTGCGCGTCATGGTGAATGAATCCGCGGATGCCACCAAAGACGGCACTGTGCGTTGGGCAGAGGTCAATGCCAGGCCCGCCGGCCTGCAAACTGCCTGATCCCGGCAACAGTCGTTGGACCAATCCCGCAGTTGTTCATCCGCCGTCAGCGGGCCGGGTTATCACCCGGGAGGTGAGCCGGTTTCGTCCGGCCTGCGCGGCCATCGGTGACGACGATGAAACCCCACATTCTCCTGACCAATGATGATGGCATCTTTGCGCCCGGCCTGTACGCTTTGTATCAAACCCTGAAGCACATTGCCGAGGTTTCGGTGGTGGCACCGGACAGTGAAAAAAGCGCGGTCGGCCACGCCATTACGCTCTCCGATCCTCTGCGCGTTTCGCAGTTCGAAAAATTCGGCGGGTTCTTCGGCCATGCCGTCAAGGGCACGCCGGCGGATTGTGTCAAAATCGCCTATTACGCCCTGCTCGCGCGCAAGCCGGACTTGGTGATCTCCGGCATCAATTATGGCTCCAACACCGGCATCAACATCATCTATTCCGGCACGGTTTCCGCCGCCACCGAGGGCATGCTGCTCGGCATACCCTCGATCGCCATTTCCCTCACCACCTACAAGGATGCCGATTTCACCTATGCTGCCAAACTGGGCGTCCGTCTGGCGGAGAAGGTGCTGGCGGAAGGCCTGCCCAGGGATACCCTGCTGAACGTCAACGTCCCCAACGTGCCGGAGAGTGAAATCCGCGGCATCGCCATCACGCGCATGGGCAATTCGACCTACAATGACAACTATGACCGCCGTGTCGACCCGCACAACCGTGTCTATTACTGGCTCACCGGCTCCAAAATCGAAGCCAACGAGGGCATCGAATTCGATGAAGGCGCCGTGCGGCAGAATCTGGTTTCGATTACGCCGATTCACTTCGATCTCACGAACTACGAGTATCTCGAGCGCCTGCGGGAATGGAAGCTGACGGTTTGACGCCGGGCGCGCTTGGCGGGCGTCGTTATTTTTCGCTTTGTTGCATCGGTGCAATTCGTTATTCTATCGCCATTTCGAACACCGGTCGGCGCCCGCGCCCGTTTTCCGGCGGCAGGTGATCACGCCCGCCGCCGCGCACAGGCAGCGCCTCTCAGGCCATTCACTCTAACCATTAACCCAAGGGAGGAAGCCAGTGAGCTTTAAAGAAAGTTGGGGATCACGCGTCGGTCTCGTGCTCGCGATGGCGGGCAACGCTGTTGGTCTCGGCAACTTCTTGCGCTTTCCCGCGCGCGCCGTGGACAATGGCGGCGGGGCCTTCATCATCCCCTACCTCGTTTCGTTTCTGCTGATGGGGGTGCCCCTGCTGTGGGTCGAGTGGGCGATCGGAAGACACGGCGGCAAGTATGGCCATCACAGCGCGCCCGGCATGATGGACGCCCTGGGCGGCGGCTGGTGGTGGAAGTACACCGGCGTCTTCGGCATTTTCACCAATCTGGTGGTGGCGGCCTACTACTCCTATCTGGAATCCTGGACGCTGGGCTATGTGTGGTACTCGCTCACCGGCGCTTTTTCCGGTTTGCAGCCGGGGGAAGTGTCGGCCTTCTTCAACAACTATGTGGGCACCACCAACGGGTCGTTTTTCAACTTTCCACCGACGGCGATCTTTTTCTTTCTAATCACGCTCGGATTGAATGTCTGGATTCTCTCGCGCGGGCTGAGCAAGGGCGTCGAAATCGCCGCGAAGATCGGCATGCCGATGTTGATCGTGTTCGCCATTTTTCTCGCCATTCGTGCCCTCACGCTCGATGCTGGGGAGCACGGCGCGGTCAACGATGCCATCATCGGTCTGAATTACCTGTGGACGCCCCAGTTCGGTTCGCTGGCGAACCCACGGGTGTGGATCGAAGCCGCCGGTCAGATCTTTTTCACGCTTTCAGTGGGCATGGGCTCGATTCACTGCTACGCCGCCTACCTGCGCGAGAAGGACGACATCGCCCTCAACGCCTCCTCCGCAGGCTGGATGAACGAGTTTGTCGAAGTGGTGCTGGGCGGCTCCATTGTCATCCCGATCGCCGTGGCCTACTTCAGCCTGGAATGGATTCAAACCCCGGGCAATGTCGGCCTGACCATGGCATTCCGCACCATGCCCAATCTTTTCCAAAACTGGGGCCCGTTTTTCGCCGCGCTTTCCGGGCTGGCCTGGTTTGGCCTGTTGTTCTTTGCCGGCATCACCAGTTCGCTGGCCATGGGCCAGCCGGTGATGGCGTTCATGCAGGACGAATTCAAGTACACGCGCAAACGTTCTGCACTGTTTTTCGGCTTCTTCACCTTCCTGCTCGCGCTGCCGACGATCTTCTTCTTCGGCTATGGTGCGTTCGGCGAATATGATGACTGGGTCGGCAGCTACTCGCTCGTCATTTTCGCGATGTTCGAGATCATCGCCTTTGCCTGGGTATTCGGCATCGACAAGGGCTGGGCGGAGATCAACCGCGGCGCCGACATCAAGGTGCCGCTGTTTTTCAAGTTCGTCATCAAATACATCACGCCAGTGTTTATTACCGCGGTGTTTGTCGGCTCCCTGATCAGCCCGGCAGGCGGTGATTGGCCGGGGGCATTCGGCAAACTCCTGCGCGGCGAAGGCTGGCCGCTGGATGCCGGCAGTCTGCTCGGTAAAATCCTGCACATCGGTTTTGATGACACCAGTTGGTTCAAAAATGGCAAGCCGACCCGCGTCTTCATCGTCGATATGACCCGCACGCTGCTGTTAATCGTTTTTGCCGGCATCGCGCTGGCCGTCCGCAAGGCCTGGCAGCGCCGCAGCCGCAACGCATAAGGAGACCCGGCATGTCAACTTCCGGTTTGATCACGATGCTCATGGCCTGGAGCATCATCGGTTTTTTCTCGATTAACTTTTTCATCAAAGTGCTGACCACGCCGCAGCGCAAAGACTGAGGCCGGAAAGGCGGCGCAAACCACGATCAGTTGTTGCCGGTCGTGGTTTGCCGTTTTCCCGTAACCGCCATGCCGGTTTCGAGCCGGCCGGAACGCGATGCTGCGCATGCGAATTCTCACGAGATGATCACCGGCTTTGCGCATGTGTTTGGAAATGAAAAATGAATGCTCTCCCCATCATTCTGCTCGCGCTCGGCATGTACGCCATTGCCTACCGTTACTACAGCACCTTCATTGCAGCCAAGATTCTCACGCTTGACGATCAACGCCTTACTCCCGCTCATCGCCTGTACGACGGGCAGAATTATGTCCCCACCAACAAATGGGTTTTGTTCGGCCATCATTTCGCGGCGATCACCGGCGCCGGCCTGCTCATCGGTCCGGTGCTTGCCGCCCAGTTTGGCTATCTGCCCGGTTTCCTGTGGCTGGTGGTCGGCGTGTGTCTTGGTGGTGCCGTGCATGATTTCATCATTCTCGCCTCTTCCGTCCGCCACGAGGGCAAGTCGCTGACGGAGATGGCCCGCACGGAAATCGGCCCGGTCACCGGCACTGTTACTGCCATAGCCATTCTCTTCATCATCATGGCGCTGGCCGGCCTCGGCCTGGCGGTGGTCAATGCCCTGCACGACAGCGCATGGGGCACGTTCACCATTGCCACGACCATCCCGATCGCGCTGACGATGGGGCTTTACATGTACCGTCTGCGCAAGGGCAAAATCGCGGAGGCCTCCGCCCTCGGCGTGATCCTGCTGATTGTGGCCGTGGTGGCGGGCCGCCACGTCTCCGACTCCGCGCTCGCCCCGTTTTTCACCCTGCCCAAGCATGAAATCACGCTGGCGATTGCCGTCTACGGCTTCAGCGCCTCCATTTTACCGGTATGGATGCTGCTCTGCCCGCGCGACTATTTGAGTTCCTACATGAAAATCGGCACCATCGCTTTTCTAGTGATCGGTATCTTCGTGGTGCATCCGGATTTGAAAATGCCGGCGCTCACCTCTTTCATCGCCGGTGGCGGCCCCATCGTGCCGGGCAAGCTCTACCCCTTTGTGTTCATCACCATCGCCTGCGGCGCGATCTCCGGCTTTCACGCGCTGATCGGCTCGGGCACGACGCCGAAGATGCTGGACAAGGAAACGCATGCCCGCCCCATCGGCTACGGCGCGATGTTGATCGAAAGTCTGGTGGGCGTGACCGCGCTGCTTGCCGCCAGCGCCCTGCATCCCGCCGATTATTTCGCCATCAATGTGCCGGTCGAGAAATTTGCCAGCCTGGGCATGAGCGTGGTGAATCTGCCCGGGCTCGAGCAGCAAGTGGGCGAGGCGGTGCAGGGGCGCACCGGTGGCGCCGTTTCCCTGGCGGTGGGCATGACGCAAATTTTCACCGCCCTGCCCGGCATGAAACATTTGCTGGCCTACTGGTATCACTTCGCCATCATGTTCGAGGCGCTGTTCATTCTCACCACCATCGACACCGGCACGCGCGTGGCCCGCTTCCTGGTGCAGGGATTTTTGGGCAAGTTCTACAAACCGCTGGAGCGCACCGACTGGATGCCGGGCACGATTCTCTCCAGCGCCCTGGTGTGTGCCGCCTGGACCTGCTTCATCTTCACCGGCAGCATCAGTCAAATCTGACCGAGGTTCGGGGTGGCCAATCAACTGCTGGCCGCCATCGCTCTGGCGGTCGGCACCACCGTCATCATCAATACCGGCCGCGCGCGCTATGCCTGAGTCACCCTGATGCCACTGACCTTTGTCGGCACGACCACGCTGGTGGCGGGCTGGCAAAACATCACCGACAACTTTTGGCCGTTGACGCACACGCCGGCCAGGGCGCTGCAGGGTTATGTCGATTCGGTGTTGACCGCGGTGATCATGCTGTCCGCCGTCATCGTGTTTGGCAATTGCCTGTGGCACTGGTTGGGCGTCTTGCGTCGTGCCGGCATGCTTGCACGAACAACAGCCGGAACATTGTAGTGTCACGGCTGGCAGTCCTCCGTCTGTTGTCCCACGTTGCCACGCCCGCTGACTCGAAAGGTGGACATGTCTTATCTGTTTCTTTTTCTCACCGGTTTCCTCATTTCGCGCATGAGTGTGCGCTACCATTTGATTGAGCACTTTTTTGCCCGGCTGTTCAAGGCGCGCCGTGATTCCTTCAAGCGATTTCTGCTGTATTTGATGATTGCCGCCACCGTGGTGTCGATGCTCACGCCCAACTTCCTCACCGCCCTCACACTGCTGCCCATGCTCAACACCCTGGCCGGGAGTTTAGCAAAGCATCACGACGCCCGCCTGGCACGCCGGCTGACCACCATCATGGTGTGTGCGGTAATGTACGGCTGCAACATCGGCGGCATGGGGTCGCTGGTCGGCAGCCCGGCCAATGCACTCATGCTGGGTGCGCTGGAACTTTTCAAAGTAGCCGGCCGCGAAAAAATCAACTTTCTTTCCTGGTTCGGGTGGAGTCTGCCGCTGGTGGTGATCATGATTTTTTTGGCCTGGGCGCAGAGCGTATATTTGTTCGTGCCGAAGGCGCAGCGCAGAGAAGGCCTCGACCTCCCCGAATTTCCCCTCCGGCCGCCACAGGGTGGCAGGGTGCGCCTCGCCGGGTTGACGATCGCCATTTGGTTCGTCTTCTGGGCACTGCATTCGATCCTGCAGCTCATGCTGCCCCTGCCCGGCTGGCGTATCACCGTCATGAATTTCGAACTGAGCTGGAGTTCGTGGGACAAGCTCGCTGCGATTTTTACCCTGGCCTTCCTCGTGCTGCTGTTCGCTCCTTTGTTTCGCAATCCCCACCAGCCGCGCGAATCACTGCTGCGCTTCGCCGACATCTTGCATGAGCTGCCGCTCCGTGCCTTTGCCTTTGTGGCTGCCATCCTGGCGGTCAGTGGCGCATTGATGTCTTGCGACGTACCGGAATGGCTGGCCAGCCATCTGGTGAAACTCATTCCGGCAGGGCTGTCGCCCTTTGTTTTGTACTTCTTGCTGTGTTTCATTACCACCATGTCCACCGAAGCGTTCAGTAACACCGCCATTGCGGTAGTGCTCTTTCCCCTGGTGCACAGCCTGGCGGTGCACCTGGGTTTGAATCCGATGGTCGCACTTATGGCGGTTGGTCTGGCCTCCACCAATGCCTTTATGTTGCCACTCGGCACGCCGGTGAACGCGCTGCTCTATGGCGGGGTGAGAAATGTCTCGTTGGGGGTGATGGCAGGCGCCGGTTTGGCGCTGAATTTCATGAGTGCCCTCTGTATGGCCGGTTTTCTGGAATACCTGATCCCGTGGTATTATGGACTGTGACAGCAACCCGGCGTGGCAGCGAGCCTTGCGTGGGGCGGCGGCCGGCAACAGCACCTGAAGGGCAGGTCGGTCATGCAACGTAATGGCAGCGGGTGAAGCATGAAACCCATTCCCACAGACTCGCCCGGCAGTGTCTGGACAAACCGGCTTTACCGGTCAGCCGTCTTTGTTGTGGCGGCGCTGGCTTACTGGTCGATTTCCTCCCTGCCGGTGCCGGCGAATTTGCAGCCGCAGGCCCTGAAAGCCGTGGGCATCTTCACCGTTTGCATTCTCTTCTATGTCACCAACGTCATCCCGCTGATGATCACCAGCCTGCTGGCGGTGATTTTGTTTCCGCTTGCCGGCGTGCTCGATTCCCAAACCACCTTCGCGCTGTTCGGCAACCCGGTGGTGTTTTTCATTCTCGGGGCGTTTATTTTGGCTTCCCCCTTCGTGCGCAGTGGTTTGTCGCGCCGCATCGCACTGGCCGTGCTGCAGCGCTTTGGTACCTCGCCGCGCCGTCTGCTGCTCGGGGTGCTGGTCTTCCCGGCGTTTCTCTCCTGTTGGATGTCGGAGCATGCCGTGGCCGCCATGATTTTTCCCATCGTGCTGGAGATCGGCGATTGCCTGAAGTTGACGCCGCAAACCAGCCGTTTCGGCAAAGCGCTTTTTCTGGCGATGGCATACGGTTGCATCATCGGCGGCATCACCACTTTCCTGGGCGGCGGTCGCGCGCCGCTGGCTGTCGGCATTTTGAAGGAAACCACCGGCCTGACCGTGGATTTCCTGCCGTGGGCGCTGGCGGCGCTGCCGACGATGCTGCTGTTGCTGGTGGCCGCCTATTCTGTTTTGGTGGTGTTTTATCCGCCCGAGGTGGAAAGTGTCGAAGAAGTACAGGAACTGCTGGCGCAGCGCCGTCAGCAGCTTGGCCCGCTGAAGCGTCGGGAGCTGACGGTCGGCCTGCTGGTGCTAGGGACCATTCTCTGTTGGATGAGCGTGGGCCGGGACTTCGGCCTGGCCAACATCGCCATCATCGCCGTAGTGCTGGCGTTCGTGTTCAAATTGACGGAATGGCGGGAAGTGGAGGAAGACGTGAACTGGGGCATCTTCTTGATGTACGGCGGCGCCATTTGTCTGGGCTATGCCATGGAAAAAACCGGCGGCGCGGCGTGGCTGGCACACCACACGTTTGGCAGCTTTGTGCATTCACCGGTGATGCTGATGGCCGCCATTTCCCTGTTCTCCATCCTGCTCACCGAAGTCATCAGCAATTCCGCGGTGGTGGCCCTGTTCATGCCGGTGGCCCTGAGTATGGGCCGCGATCTTGGCATTGATCCACGCGTGATGACCATGGTGGTTGCCATCCCCAGCGGGCTGGCCTTCATGCTGCCGATGGGCACTCCCGCCACCGCCATAGCCTTCTCCTCGGGTTTCCTGCGCGTGAGTGACACTGTTCGCACTGGCCTGATGCTCAACTTCGTGGGCTGGATCGTCTTCAATCTCTTTATCCACTTCTTGTGGCCAATTCTGGGATTTCAAGTGCCCTGAGCGGGGCAATTGATTGCGAGCCACACATGCATGTCACCCACATCCTGGTCGTCGATGACGAGCCCAACCTGCGCCGCTCCCTGGAAATGATTTTGCAAAGCGCCGGCTATGCCGTCACCCTGGCGGCCTCGGCTGCCGAGGCGGAAAAATTTCTCAGCGAGCGGCAATATGAGGTGATGTTGCTCGACATCGTCATGCCTGATCGCGACGGGATGCAGTTTCTGCAGTCACTCAAAGGGCTGCCGCACCGGCCGGTGGTGGTGATGATTTCCGGCAATGCCACGATTCAAAATGCGGTGGCTGCCACGCGCGAGGGCGCGTATGACTTCCTGGAAAAGCCGATTGCGAAGGAGAAACTGCTGCTGGCGGTCAACAATGCGCTGACGCAGCGCCGGTTGTTGGAGGAAAATGCCCGCCTGCGTCGTGAACTTGCCGCCGGCTTTGAGATGTTGGGGGACAGTCCCGCACTGCAGCAGGTGCGTGAACAAATTGCACGGGTGGCGCCGGTCAATACGCGTGTTCTGATTCTGGGCGAGAGCGGCACCGGCAAGGAACTGGCCGCGCGCGCCATTCACGCCGCGAGTGAGCGCAGCCGCGCCGCCTTTGTCAAGGTCAATTGCGCGGCGATCCCCGAGGATTTGATCGAGAGCGAATTGTTCGGTCATGAAAAGGGCGCCTTCACCGGCGCCACCGCCGCCCGCGAAGGCAAATTCGAGCTCGCCGATCGCGGCACGCTCTTCCTCGATGAAGTGGGCGACATGAGCCTGAAAGTGCAGGCCAAGGTTTTACGGGTTTTGCAGGAAGGCGAATTCGAGCGGGTGGGCGGTTCCCAAACGCGGCGCGTTGACGTGCGGGTGATTACCGCCACCAACAAGAACCTCGAGCAGGAGGTGCGGCACGGCCGGTTTCGCGAAGATTTGTGGTATCGCTTGAACGTTGTGCCCATTGTGATGCCGCCCCTGCGGGAGCGGCGCAGCGACATTCCCCTGCTCATCGAGCATTTCGTCGCACGTTTCTGCCAGGAAAACGGCTTCAAGCGCAAACGTCTGGAACCGGACGCCATCAAAAAACTCATGGACTACTCCTGGCCCGGCAATATCCGCGAGTTGAAGAATGCCATCGAGCGGCTGGTGATTATGACGCCGCAGGAGACCATCACCGCGGCAGATGTGCCGCTTTCGCTGCAAATGCCACACAGCAGCCTGCGGCCGGCAGCGCCGCTCGGCACCTCGCTGGAGGAAGTGCGCAAACAGGCCGAACGCGACTATATTGCGGCCTGCCTGCAAGCTGTGGATGGCAATGTCACCCGCGCCGCACAACTGCTGGGCCTGGAACGCAGTCATCTCTACAAAAAAATGAAGGCGTTGGGAATGCAGGTGTGACGGTCTTCCAATTTTGTTGTCCGTGCAAAAATACCCCACCCCCGTCAAATTCTCCCAAAGAAAGCCTTGCATCTGAGTGACGCCCGTCTATATTTGGTACCACTCCTGTGCTGGGGGACAACCGCCGTGCGATCACCTCCGTTCTGATCACCTCCCATACCGAAGCCGGTTCATTTCGCCGCCCGCATCAATCACAAGTTGCCCGCTGTCCAGCATGACCCGTCTTGCCATGGCACCTTCCGCCCGACGAAGAAAGCGCGCCGCGCGGCGGCGGCCTTCACGCCGCCGGCGTTTTACGCCGCGCCACGCACGGGCAGCCCTCTCGCGGCAGCAACCAAGGCACAGGAAACAACAGCGCTGCACATCAGGCACACTTTGCCTGGCGTCACAGTCCATAGGCACATCGCACCTGCGGCGCCTGGCTGTGTCTGTGCCACGACAGGTATTGCTGTGGCTCTTGCTGCTGGTTGCCGGCATTCATGAGGTGCCGGTGCCGCCACCACCGGCTGCGACTCCGGCAACGGAAGTGGCACCACCGGCGGCTGCGCCCGTCGCCTCCGATGCAAAAGTGCCCGCGTCCGCGCCGGCTTTGCCCGCATTCCGGCAGGCTGAGCCGCCGCGCCAGTTCACGCGTGACCTCGAGATTCCCTCCGGCCTGGCACAATTTCGCCACGGCACGGCCACTTCTGCGTACACGCCACAGCGCCTGCTGCAACCGCCAACAGCGCACGCTCGCGAACCTTTCTCCCCGCTCAAACACACACGCCCCGATGCCATGCCCGGCATTCGATGGGAGCGTCTGGCCCTGGTGCAAACCGCCACGCTGGGAATTGGCGGTTATGGCTTTGTGAAATACAACGGCCTGTTCGGCCGCGTCGGGCAGCCGTTCAAAATCGGCAACGATTTGACCAAGGATCACACGCTGCTCTTCGATGAGCTGTTGCATTTTCAGGGCGGCTATCGCATCACCCAGGCGGTCGCCGGGATTTACAACTGGGCGGGCGTGCCACCGGCCACCGCCGACTGGATCGGTGCCGGCACAGCAGCAGTGGTCATGACCGCACTCGAGTATGTCGATGGCCGTCGACTGCATGACGAAGCCAGTTATTCCGATCTCGTGGCCAACTTTGCCGGCATCGGCTTCGCGCTGGCGAAGGCGCGCGTCGGTTTCCTGCGCGACTTCGATTTGCGCTTCAGCTATCTCACGCCGGCAGATCCCTTCCGCCACAAGACAGTCAAGCGCTACGAGCGCATGACCCACTGGCTCACCTACGATTTCAACCGCAAGCTCGGCCTGCCGTTTCATCTCGGTTTTGGTTATGGCGTGCGCCGCCCCTTCCGGCCACAAGTCACCCCGCAATACTTCGTGGGTATCGGCCTGTCGCCCATCGATCTGCTCTCCCATATTTCCCCGCCGCTGGCAAAACCCCTGGAGTTTTTACGCCTCTATCATTTCGGCAATCGTTTGCAGCTTTAGCATCCGTCATCCCCGGCTGTTGTAGCGAGCTTGCCGCCTGCGCTGCCTGGAGCACGCGCGTCCTGTTTCGCCGGTCGTTTGCCGGAAATCTTCGCCGGCACCGGTGGTTATATGCGGGCCACCCAAGCAGAACTCCCGCCGAAAAAAACATTTCGTGAGAGCGCATTTTCGTGAGAGAAAAGCCGTGACGCCATTCGGCAAATGGGCCTATTTCGCAGTCAGCGCTGCTGCACATTCGAAAAAGGTTTTGCTTGACTTCGAACAGAATAACTGACGGAGTTTGGTGAACGAGTCATTTCTCGCGGGCAACAACAAGCCCGCATGCCAAATTCAGGACCAAACCACCGGCACGCCACTGCGGCGCAGCGCCGCAACAAAACACCGGTGTGATTGCCGGGCCGTCTTGCGCACCGCGGTGGTCCAATCTTTTGTGGCGGTTTTGATCAGGAAAGGGGCAGGGAGAACGCGAGGCGGGGATCGTCAGGAAAGCGGGGAGGCGCGCACTTGTTTCACAAGAAGCCGAGCTCAAACTTTGCGACGTCGCTCATCATGCCGGGATGCCACTGCGGCTCCCATACCACTTGCACGCGGGCGTCCTTCACGCCGGGAATCGTTTTGACTTTGTTTTCAACATCGATCGGGAGAGAGCCGGCCACCGGACACATCGGGGAGGTCAGCGTCATTTGGATGTCGACCTCGTGGGCATCATTGATGTCGATATTGTAGACCAAACCCAGTTGATAAATATTCACCGGAATTTCGGGATCGTAGCAGGTCTCGAGAACCTTGATGATTTCCTCCCGCAGCCGGGCTTTTTCGGTGCCATTGTCCATGCTGATGCTTTCCACCATTATTCCGTGGTGACCACCGCGCCGCTTTCACTGAGCGCGGACTTGAGGGTGTGCCAGGCCAGGCTGGCGCACTTGACGCGCAGGGGAAACTCGCGCACGCCGGCAAACACCACCAGGCGGTCCAAGCCGCTGACCTCGACGGGTTGCGTCGGGTCGCTGGTGATGAGCTGGAGAAATTTGTCGAACAGCTCCTGTGCCTGCGTGGTGGATTTCCCTTTCACTAGCGAAGTCATGATCGAGGCCGAGGCCTTGGAAATCGCACAGCCCTGGCCGGTGAAGCGGATGTCCTGAATGATGTTGTCGGCGACGCGCAGAAACAGATGAATCCGGTCGCCGCACAGGGGATTGTAGCCCTCGGCATGATGGCTGGCGTTTGCCAGCTCGCCGAAGTTGCGCGGGTTTTTGTTGTGGTCGAGTATGACTTGTTGATAGAGTTCGCGCAGCTCGTCCATGGATTCTTCCTCGGCCGGCCGGAGTCGAGCCTCAGGCCGCCATGATCTTGATCACCTTGTGCAGGCCCTCGACCAGCGCATCGATCTCGCGGGTGGTGTTGTAGAAGGCGAAAGAGGCGCGGGAGGTCGCCGGAACATTAAAGAACTCCATCACCGGCTGGGTGCAGTGGTGGCCGGTGCGGATGGCGATGCCGTCGCGGTCGAGAATGGTGCCGACATCATGGGGATGAATGCCGTCGAGCACGAAGGAGACCACACTTGCCTTGGTGCGGGCGGTGCCGATGATGCGCAGTGGCTTGAGGGTGGCCAGGGCGGCGGTGGCATAGTCCAGCAGCTCCTGCTCATGCGCGGCGATTTTGTCATAGCCCACGTTGCGAAGATATTCCAGCGCTTTCGCCAGCCCGACGACGCCGGCAATGTTCGGCGTGCCGGCTTCGAAGCGATAGGGCAAATCATTGTAGGTGGTTTTGGCGAAGGTGACGGACTTGATCATGTCGCCGCCGGCCTGGTAGGGCGCCATCTTCTCCAGCAGTGTCTCCTTGCCGTAAAGCACGCCAATGCCCGTCGGCCCAAAGGCCTTGTGGCCGGAGAAAGTGTAGAAGTCGCAATCAAGCGCGGCGACGTCCACGGGCTGATGCGGCACCGCCTGCGCACCGTCCACCAGCACCGGCACCTGCCATTCGTGCGCGAGTCGAATCAGGCGTGCGATGGGGTTGATGGTGCCCAGGGAGTTGGAGATGTGCACCGCCGCGACAAATTTGGTTTTGGGATTGAAGAGCTTGACTGCCTCCTCCCAAATCCACTCCCCGTCGCCATTGATGGGGATCACGCGCAGCTTCGCGCCGGTTGCCTCACACAGCAACTGCCACGGCACGATGTTGGAGTGATGTTCCATCGCGGTGATGATGATCTCATCACCCGCGCGTAGATGCCGGCGGCCGTAGCCGTGCGCGACGAGATTGATGCCCTCGGTGGCGCCGCGCACAAAAATGATCTCGCGTGTGGAGGCGGCATTGAGAAAGCGGCGCACGGTCTCGCGGCCGCCCTCGTAGGCCCGGGTGGCGGCTTCGCTGAGATAGTACACGCCGCGGTGCACATTGGCGTTTTGCGTGCAGTAATAGTACACCAGCGCGTCGATCACGACCTGCGGTTTTTGCGAGGTGGCGGCATTGTCGAGATAGACCAGCGGTTTGCCGCGCACCCGGCTCTGCAAAATCGGGAAATCGCGGCGGATGCGCTCCACCTCGAGACGCGCGGCGGCGGTTGAATGCGGGCTCATGCGGGCTTCCAAAGTATGGGCGGCCATGCCATGCTCACATGCTGTGGTCGGTGCGCAGACAGGTATTGACCAGATTCTCGGCGTGCGCCCGCACCGGCTCGGATTGGATGCGGTTGAGAATTTCACTGGCATAGGCAAAGCGCAGCAGCGATTGGGCCTCCTCCGCGCCGATGCCGCGGCTGCGCAGGTAGAAGACAGCGTCGTCATCGAGCTGACCGACGCTGGCGCCGTGACTGCATTTGACATCGTCTGCAAAAATCTCCAATTGCGGCTTGGTGTCGATCACTGCCTCGTCGGAGAGCAGCAGGCACTGGTTCTGCTGGTAGGCGTTGGTCTTTTGCGCAGCCCTGTGCACCATCACCTTGCCGTTGAACACGCCGTGGGCCCGGTCCGTCAGAATACCCTTGTAATGCTCGTTGCTCGGGCAGTTCGGCATCAGGTGATCGATGCGCGTGTGGTTGTCGATCAATTGCCCGCCCGCGCCGTGATAAAAGCCGTAGAGATTGCCCTCGCCATGCTCCCCGCGCAGCCGCAGATTGAAATTGTTGCGCACCAGACGGCCGCCGAGATCGATGCTGATCGAGGTGTAGCGGCTGTCGCGTGCCACCTCCACTTCGCGCGCAGCGATATGAAAGGCCTGGCGGCTTTCGTCCTGCAGACGCACGTGTTCGACCAGCGCCCTCCTGTCGATCACGATTTCGGTGACGATGTTGTTGAAGGACACGCCGTTGCCCAGGCAGCCGTAGCTTTCGATCAGTTGCACCTGGCTGTCTTCGCCGATCAGAATCAGATTGCGCGGGTGTGCCACAAACGAGTTGCCGCCCTCTGTCACGGCGAGATACAGCAAATGAATCGGCTCGGCCAGTGCCAGCCCGCGCGGCACCTTCACGAACGCGCCGTCGTGGGCGAAGGCGGTGTTCAGGGCGATGAAAGGCTCCTGCTCGTAGTTGGCGTATTGCGCGAGATGTCCTTCGGTCAGCGCGGCATCACGCTGCAAAACGTTCGCGAGCCCGTCGAGCACCAGTCCCCTGGCCCGGGAAACGATGCGGGAACATTCCGGCACTAAGCGGCCGTTTACGAACACCAGCAGATTTTGCGCGGCGTGCGGAATTTCGAAGGCCGCGACCTGCGCCGGCGTCAGGCTGACCGGCTCCGTGATGAGATGAAAAGTGTGCTCGAACAGCGGCGCAATGTTCGTGTACTTCCATTCCTCCTGGCGCATCGTGGGGAAGCCCAATTCGGCGAAATGCGCCATGGCCTCGCGCCGGATTTGATGAAACGGAAGCGCTGCGCCGCCGTTCAGCTTGTTCTCGAAAAAATCGAAATAGGCGAGATACCACGCCTTGGCATCGGTATGTTGCAGGGTTTGGGATTCCATTTTTTTATCAACCTGTGAAGAGATCTTCAAATGGCGGAATGGGCAGCGTCTGCCGCCAGGGTTGCGGACACAGCCGCTGGTGGCCTCAGGCCGCCGCGGCCTCCAGCTTCTCGTCGCGCACCCAGTCGTAGCCGTGTTCTTCAAGCTTGAGCGCCAGGTCCTTGCCCCCGGACTCGACAATCCGGCCCTGCACCAGCACGTGCACGAAATCCGGGATAATGTAGTTCAACAGGCGCTGATAGTGCGTCACCACCACGATCGCATTGTCCTTGCTGCGCAGCTTGTTGACGCCGTTGGCCACCACCCGCAGGGCGTCGATATCCAGCCCCGAGTCGGTTTCATCGAGAATGGCAAGCGCGGGCTCCAGCATCGCCATCTGGAAAATTTCGTTGCGCTTCTTCTCCCCGCCGGAAAAGCCCTCATTCACGGCGCGGCTGAGCAGTTTCTCATCCATGTTGACCAGCCGCATCTTCGCTTTCATGGTGTTGAGAAATTCCATCGCGTCCACCGGCGGCAGGCCGCGATGTTCCCGGATGTCATTGATGGCGGTTTTGAGAAAATTCGCCATGCTCACCCCGGGAATTTCCACGGGATATTGAAACGCCATGAACAGGCCCTCGCGCGCGCGATCCTCCGGTGCCATGTCAAGCAGATTTTTGCCCTGGAACAGCACCTCGCCGGCCTCCACCTCGTAGCCCTCGCGCCCGGCCAGCACATTGGCCAGCGTGCTCTTGCCGGAGCCGTTCGGGCCCATGATCGCATGCACCTCACCGGCCTTCACCTCAAGATCCAGCCCGCGCAAAATCTTGCTGCCATTGACGGAAACTTCCAGACCCTTGATACTCAACATGCTTCACTTTCCCTGAACACTATTGTTGTGATGAGATCCTTTGCCTGATCGAACGGCGGCGCCTGTGCGATGTGACAGGCGGCCTTTGCCGTGCAGCCGCGTGGCTGCATTATAGTTCCAATCGCTGTTTGGGGACAGCCCGGGCGCAACCGCGGTGGCCAACTGCCGCGGCGGCAACCTCATCCCACACTGCCTTCCAGGCTGATGGCGAGCAGCTTCTGCGCCTCCACCGCAAACTCCATCGGCAGCTCCTTGAACACTTCCTTGCAATATCCGTTGACGATCAGCGCCACCGCGTTTTCCATCGATATGCCGCGCTGGTGGCAGTAGAACAACTGGTCTTCGCCGATCTTGGAAGTGGTGGCTTCATGCTCGATTTTCGCGGTTTTGTTGGCCACTTCGAGATAGGGGAAGGTGTGCGCGCCGCACTGGTCGCCGATCAGCAGAGAGTCACACTGCGAGAAATTGCGTGCGTTTTCCGCCCGGGGGCCGACCTTGACCAGGCCGCGATAGGAGTTGTTGCTGCGGCCGGCGGAGATGCCCTTGGACACGATGGTGCTGCGTGTGTTTTTGCCGAGATGAATCATCTTCGTGCCGGTGTCCGCCTGCTGGCGGTTGTTGGTCACCGCCACGGAATAAAACTCGCCCACCGAATAGTCGCCCTTCAAAATCACGCTGGGATACTTCCAGGTGATCGCCGAGCCGGTTTCCACCTGCGTCCAGGAGATTTTGGCGTGCTCCTCCAAACAAATGCCGCGCTTGGTGACGAAGTTGTAGATGCCACCCCGGCCCTCGGCATCGCCGGGATACCAGTTCTGCACGGTGGAATACTTGATGGTCGCGTTTTTGTGCGCCACCAGCTCCACCACCGCAGCATGCAGTTGATTCTCATCGCGCATCGGCGCGGTGCAGCCCTCGAGATAGCTGACATACGCCCCCTCATCCGCGATGATCAGGGTGCGCTCGAATTGGCCGGTGTTGGCGGTGTTGATGCGAAAATAAGTGGACAGCTCCATGGGACAGCGCACGCCCTTGGGCACATAGCAAAAGGAACCATCGCTGAACACCGCCGAATTCAAGGCGGCGAAAAAGTTGTCGGTGTAGGGCACCACCGACCCCAGGTATTTTTGCACCAGCTCGGGGTGATTTTGCACCGCCTCCGAAAACGAGCAGAAAATGATGCCGAGTTTCGCCAGCTCCTTTTTGAAGGTGGTGGCCACCGACACGCTGTCCATCACCGCATCCACGGCCACGCCGGCCAGCAGCTTCTGCTCCTCCAGCGAAATGCCGAGCTTTTCGAAGGTTTCGCGCAGCTTGGGGTCGACTTCGTCCATGCTGCTGAGCGGCTTGCGCGTTTTGGGCGCGGCGTAGTAGATGATGTCTTGATAATTGATGGGCGGATACTGCACGTTCGCCCAGCGCGGCTCCTTGAGCTTCTGCCAATGGCGAAACGCTTTCAGCCGCCACTCCAGCAGGAACTCGGGCTCCTTTTTCTTGCGGGAGATCAGGCGGATGATGTCCTCGTTCAAGCCTTTGGGAGCGAGGTCGGTTTCGATATCGGTATAAAATCCGTACTTGTACTCGCTCTTCGTCAGCTTCTCTATGGTGGAAATCTCGGTGCTCATGAGATGAATTCCCGGATTGGTGAAAAAACAGTGCGCCGGCCGGCAATCCCACAAAAGGAACTGTCGGCAGGGCCGCGGCTACTGCCCGCCAGTGTCCATGATCTCAGGCCTGGAAGGAATGGCCGCAGCCGCAGGTGCGCACTGCGTTGGGGTTGTGGAAAGTGAAGCCCGACCCCTGCAGGCCGTCGGTGTAGTCCACCGTGGTGCCTTCCAGATACAAAGCACTCTTCGAATCCAGCAGAATGCGCACGCCATTGGACTCGATGACTTCATCATCTTCACGCACTTCCTTGTCGAGCGTGAGAAAATAGGAGAGGCCGGAACAGCCGCCGCCTTGCACGCCCACGCGCAGGGCCAGCTCCCCGTCGTGCTCCTGTGTTTCTTGCGCGATGATCTTCTTGACTTCCGCTGCTGCTTTGGGGGTCAGGGTAACCACGATAAACCTCCTTCGGGTACGAGTGAACAAAAGTGTTGGTAACTCTCAAACTCGAATACGATACAAACGATTGGCGGGTTTGGCCGGCTGGTTCAAGTCCGCCAGCGAAATGCCGTTGAGAAAGTTTTTGAACTCGTTTTGAATCCTCATGAAGGGATCGCTGATGTTGCAAACGCCCTCGCTGTATTGCACACATTGACAATCCCCGCCTTCCGTGGCACACTCCACGATGCTCAGCGGCCCGTCGATGCATTCCACGATGTCCGCCACCGTGATTTGGTGTGCCGGCCGGCCGAGCACGTAGCCGCCACGCACGCCCTGCGTGCTTGACAGAATGCCGGACTTGCTCATCTTTTGCAGGATCTTGGCCATCAACTCGTCGGAGATGTGATAACGCTCCGCAATCTCCTTGGCCGTGCAAAGATGATCCGCCTCGCGATTGAGCATGTGCTTCAATGCGATGATCGCGTACTCGGCTTTGCGGGACAGTTTCAGCATAGTCTCTGTATAAAATCCGACTTTTTTGGTCGGGGATATGATACGAAAAAAGCCTCCACATGTCAAGGAGAAATTTGGGAGCAAAGTTTGGCAGGGAAGGGCGGAGGCGGGCATGGTCATGCGCGCGTGCCGCGCCGAATCACTCTGCTTTTGAGAGGGTGCGGCGGCTCTTTTTGTTCTTGTGCGGCGGCGGAATGATTTCAGTCGGCGCTTGGCCGGGCAGTTTGTGCTTGAACAAATACTGCGTGATTCGCCCTGAGTGACTGCCAATCTTGCTCGCGGGGTGTGTGCCGGCCGGCCCGGGGGCGTGCGGCAAAGCGGCACTATGGCGCTGCAGGCTTGGTGTAAAAATCGATCACCTGTTCAATCGCGGCCCGGCAGACGGGGTCAAAATCCACCAGACTGAGTGAGAACATGCGGCAATCCGCGCTGGGGCGATAGAGACCGCGCGCTTCGTAGCCCGCACCCTCGAACGCACCGACTTTGCCGGCATACTGCGTTTTTTTCAAAATTTCTTCCTGACGCTTGAATATTGGCTCCCGCTTGGCATAATAATCCGGCGCGAGGCGGTCGAGCCTGGCACGCGCGAGCGCCAGGCTGTCGTATTCAGCTTTCTCCCAGGGTGTGGGCAGCGGCGTGTTGGGCAGGACAAATGCCTTCCACTTCAAATTGGCCTTGTCGAGCAGGGCGGTAATATTCGGTTCCCAGGGCTCGACGTTCTTGGCGTAGAACTCGTTGTAGGAAACCTGCGAGCTGTAATATTCATCGCCCAGGCCGGCGAAGGAATGGCCGAATTCATGCACATACACGTAATCGCGCTGCCACTCCTGGCCGGGTTGATCGGAAATCGTGTAGGTGGTGGTGTAGAGGCGATAGATGCCGCCGCCACCGTAGCGATTGTCATTCACCAGGATGTTGATGAAATCATAAGGCACCTGGCCGGCGAGGTCGCGCAGCGTCTTGTTGGCCGTGGTGAGCACATAGCGCGCCGAACCAAAGGTGTCGTAGGCGGTGCCGAGCGCGTTATTTTTCCAAACGTTGGCCCCCGGCTTGGAAATGCCGGACTCCTCCGAGATCACTTCGATCAGCCACACGTTGAAATCCTGGCGGCGCTCTTTGAAGGGCGAGGTGGCAAACAGCACGTCATTGAAATGCCGGGCATCCCGGCGAAATTTTTCCTGCTCCGCGGCGCTGTAGCCGTCGCCGAGCAGAACGAGATCGACCTTGCTGTCCGCCGGCCCGTGCTGTTGCAGGGCGGTGATCCTGCTTTGCGGCACGCGCCGGCTGCGGTTGACCTGCGTCGGCGCATTGGGATCGATCACGCACGAGAAGATTTCCCGGAAGTTCATCTGCCGGTCGCGGCGGCAAATTGTGAATTGAATTTTGCCTTTCGGCATGGGCAGCAACACACTTTCATGAAAGGTGCGCCACTGGCCGTGCGCGGCTTCGTCCGTGGTTTGCCATTCATTGAACAGGGTGGAATAGCCGCAGGAGAAGATGAGCGTGGCGCTGGCAATGTCATATACTCGTGCCTGATACTCGCCGCGGTTGAGATGATCGATCAAGTTGTGCCGGCTGCCCGCCCATTCACCTTCTTCATGGCATTGCTCGAGCGCAAAAAACTCCTGGCCCTTGGTGCCGCTGTGATAGTAGTCCACCCGCAGGGTGCGGTTGTGAAACAGACGGTCAAACGTCTGCGCACCGGCAGTGGCGGTGAGCAGGAGAAAAAGTCCAATCGTGGTCGGGGGGGTCATGGGAATCCTTTCGGTTTGCTGCGATGCCGTGAACGACAACGCGGTCACGGCGGGAATCGTCTGCCCCGCGCAGAACAAAGCCACCGTCGCAGCGCGACGGCAGGGTCACTCTGGGCGAAGCCCCCGCGGCTTCGCCGGCTTGCGTGCTTCGGCTTTGGGATTTTGTTGCTGCGAAAAAGTTTTAACAGCCCTGGGCCGGAAAGCCGGTGCGATCGGGAACCGGCCTGGCGCTGTATGCTGCTTATTGGGGAAGAGTCAACCTTCACTTCATTCGTCCGCCCAAAATCTCCCCGGCAGCTCAAGGCCTTTACGGGTGAGCAGCCGGCGCACGCGCTCGGCGCGCGGCAATGGCAGGCCTGCCTGCGCCAGCAGATCGGGCAGGGAGTGAGAATCGCGCGGCGGCGTGCCGCCATTGCGCTGCCACAGCTCCGCCGGCCGGCCATCGAAGATGATCTCGCCGGCATGCAACACCAGCACGCGCTGCGCCAGCGCCGCCACCAGGTCCATGTCATGGCTGACGATCACCACGGTTTGACCGCGTTGATGCCACCGCCGCAGCAGGCGTGTCACTTCACGCACGCCCGCGGCATCCAGGCTGGCGGTGGGTTCATCGAGAATGAGCATCTCGGGATTCATTGCCAGAATGCCGGCGAGCGCGACGCGGCGCTTCTCGCCCTGGCTCAACGTCATGGGATGGCGCGGCAGGAAATCCGGCGACAGCCCCACTTGCGCTAGGCCGGTGCGGGCGGCTGCCAGGGCTTCTGCGGGTGTCCGCTTTTGCTGCCGCGGCCCAAAGCTGACGTCTTCGGCGACCGTCATGCCAAAAAGCTGTGCCTCGGGAAATTGGAAAGCCAGCCCCATGCGTCCGCGCAACGCCGCCAGATCATAACCGCGGCCATGGATGTCCGCGCCATCCACCAGAATCCGGCCGGCGGTGGGGGTGAGCAAACCGTTGAACAGTTGCATGAGCGTGGTCTTGCCCGAGCCGGAGCGGCCCACGATGGCCACCGCCTCGGCGGCACCGATTCGGAAGTTCAAACGTCGCAGGACAACATGCGGCGGCGCGGCAGGCTCGCCAAAACGCTCATAGGCAAACGAGACTTCGTGAAAGACAACTTCCATCGGGCTCCTGGCAGGTCAGGGCTGCGGGCTGGCAGGCGGTGAAAGGTGCCGGCGGTGACTCCGGTCCTGCAGTGCGATATCCGGCACCGCCAGGCCGAGGCTGCGCAGCCGTTGAAATTCGGCGAGGGCAAAATGATCGGTCATGCCGGCGATGAAATCCGCAATCTGGCGCAGGCGTCCCGCGGTTCCGGGTCCCGCTGCCACAGCAGCCCGTTGTGCCGAGGGCGGCAGCAGGCGCGCATCTTCAAGATACAGACGAAAGAGCGTACGCAAGACCTGGCGTGCATCCTCGTCGGCATGGCGCACCTCCGGCCGGAAGATGATCTGTTGATAGATGAACTTGTTGAGCTCGCGCTGCATGGCATCGACCGTCGCGCTGAAAGCGACGATCTCCCCGGTAAAGTGCTGGCAGCGGTGCTCGCGCTGTTCGAAAGCCTGTACCCGCCGCAGTGTTTCCTCGATCAGATCACTCACCAGCAGATTGACCAGGCCGTGGATCAGGCGGTTGCAATAGAGGTAATGATCGTGGCGCAGCTTTGCCAGCCCGCTTTGCTGCTGCACGAGCTGCACCAGTTCGAGCGCCGCGATGTCTTCGAGCGCGACCAGGCCGGCGCGCAAGCCGTCTTCGAAATCATGCGTCCGTTGTGCCACCTCGTCGGCAACCGCCACCACCTGACCTTCCAGCGTGGAGGCCACTTCCTGCTCGAACGCCAGGCCGCTGGTGTCGAGGTCGGGATAGTGATACTGGCCGCGTTTCAAGCGGGTGTGCTTGAGGATGCCTTCGCGCACGGCGGCGGTGAGATTGAGGCCGGGGAATGTGTACTTTTGCTCGAGCCAATCCACCACCCGCAGGGATTGATAGTTGTGTTTGAAGCCGCCGGTGGCCTGCGGGGAAAGGCTGCCCTCCAAAGTATCCCGGCCCTGCAGGATGTCGTCCAGCACGTGTTCGCCGAGATGGCCGAAGGGGGTGTGGCCGAGATCATGGCCAAGCGCGATGGCCTCCACCAGATCCTCATTGAGGGCGAGGGCGCGCGCCAGGGTGCGGGAAATCTGCGCCACCTCCAGCGTGTGCGTCATGCGTGTGCGAAAGTGATCGCCTTCGGTGATGAGGAAGACCTGGCGTTTGTGTTTCAGCCGGCGAAAGGCGCGGGCATGCACCAGACGGTCGCGGTCGCGCTGAAAGGCGGCGCGGTAGGCATGCTCGGGTTCGGGATGGCGGCGGGTGGCGTGCGCGTCGCGACTGCGGCAGGCATAGGGTGCCAGCCAGTGGTCTTCGCATGCCAGCCAGTCCATCCGTGTACGCATGCGGTAGGTCATATCAGCAGCGCAAGTGCGGCGGGTCTGCGGCCACCGGTTGTGCGATGGGCGCGCGGTTCACGGCTGATCCGAGAAAACTTCGGCGCTGAAATAGAGCAGCTCGGCCTTGGGATCCTGCCAGGCGTCTTCCGGCAGGCCGGCTTTGCGGCAAACGTGGCGCACGAAAGTGCCGGCATCCCAACCGCGTTGCGCGGCCACTTGCGGCAGCAACAGGCCGTGACGTTTGCCGAGGCGGATCATCACACCATGTTTGCCGATCTGCAAATCCTGCAGATTGCGCAGCGCTTGCAGCGGGGTGAGCACGGAAATTTCAATGCGGGTGTCGGGCAGTTCCTCCAGGCGCAGCGGCTCAAAGCGCGGGTCGTTGCAGGCGGCAGCAACCGCCATGGCACATACCGAGTCCAGCAAGGGCCGGGTGTGTTCGATACTGCCAATGCAGCCGCGCAGCTCCCCGCCGACATGCAGACTGATGAACACGCCGGCTTGCATCCCGGCCAAGCCGGGCTCGGGTGTGGCGGGCGGGGTGACTTCCGGCTCACCGCGCAGGCTGGCCTGGATCGCGTCACGCGCGAGCTGCAGCAAAGCGGCCTTTTGCCGGTCGGAGAGCATCATGCGACCTCGCTGGCCTGCGGTGGCGCCGTCGGCCGTTACGGCATGCGTTCAAAGGCGGCGGCGACATAACCGACGACGCGGCTGTAGTCGCCGCTGGTGTCGCCGGAGTTCTGATAGCGCAACACGCGCACGTGAGCTGCACCCAGCCGGCGGGCGGCGAGCAGCGCGGCCACAATCGGGCCGCCGCCGCAGGCCTCGCAGACCCGCTGTTGCAGCGCCTCGTACAGCGGTTCCGGCTCGCCGGCCTGCAACAGCTCGATGAAATACCCGTCGCGGCGGCGCGCCTCGGCATCGTTGTGATAGTGGGAAAGATCCGAGCTGGCGATGATGGCCAGTGGCGTCTCCGTTGCCAGCTCAGCCAGGGCCTGCCCCAGGGCCTCGCACAAGTCCCAGCTTTGCTCGCCCATCACAATCGGCAGGATCGTCGCGTCCGGGGCCACGCGCTGCACAAACGGCAGTTGCACCTCGATGGCATGTTCGCCGCCCTCCGCCTGGACGCGATGGCCGTGCCAGGTGGCCAGGAAGTTCTCATGCTTTTGGATGAGCTGCCCGGCGAGTGCAGCCGCCACCGGCACCTCGCCAAGCGGCGTGCAGTAGCCGCGGCCGGAAAAAACGGAGACGAACGGAAAATATTCCCAATGGCTGGGCGCAATCAGGACAATGGTTGCCGGCGGCTGGTGGCGCAGGAGTGCATAGGTGTGGGCGGCAACCGGCCCGGAGTAACGATAGCCGGCGTGCGGGGCGATGCCGGCGACAAAACGGCCGGGGGATGATTCAATCTGCGTTTGCGCCAGCAAGTCGTTTACGACCCGGCTGAGCACTTGCGGATTTTCCGGATAGAACATGCCCGCCACTGCCGCCGCTCTGACGGCCTCGCCCGCCACCGGCTCGTATTGCTTGTGTGGATTTGCCATGGCGTCATCTCCCAAAAACAAAAAGGCACAACTGAAAAGTCATGCCTGGCTTGGCTCTCGTCGCGTGAGGAGTGGTTTCTGTTCCTCCGAAATCGCCAACTTCCGACATCTTCTTGCAACGCCTTGTCCGCGGAAGAACATCAACGTTGGCACGACACGGGTGGGGAAAGCACCCTCCGCCGGGGCTGAAACATCTTTGCACAGATGCCGGGGCAATTATCCCGGCCACCGGCAGGAGACCAAAAAATCATTCACTTTCTTCCGTGGTCTTCGCCCGGCTTGCGTCCGTCCGCTTCGCGGAAATCCTTTTGCGCACACGGCAACAAATTTTTCCGATGCGATTACCGCATGAAATTCGCACCGTGTGCCGCTCACAGCGCGCATTTGCCGGCAGCAATGTAGCATAAAAATCAGGAATGTCAACCGCTTTTTGCGGGCCGGGTAATCCCCCGGTAACTTGTGGAGCAGTGCAGGCATCCCTGCGCAATGTCACCAACTTTTTCAAGCAAGTCATGACAAAAAGATTTATGGCAGAAAGATATTCAGCGCTCTTGCCAGGCAACCACCTGAATTTTGCCTGCCGGCTTGTTGTTGCCCGGAAGAAATGACGTATTCACAAAACTCCCTCAGGAGTGGCCTGTCGAATTTCTCATGATCGGGCACGGTTTCTTGAGAACAACCCAGTCGCTCTCTCCTGACGGAGTTGACCGCACGTTGGCCGGAAAAATTTTTTCTGCACCACCCCCTGGGGGGCGTCGCGATCCCATCGGCGTTGCTCGCGGAGGGGATCCATCTGGGTGCAAAATTCAGAGAGCTGGAATGTTTTTGATGAAAACCCGCCCGCTGAATTTTGCTTCATCTTTCTGTCCTTGCTTGTGAATTGTTTTGCCCGCAATTGGCTTGCCTTTCCCAAAAGTTGGCAGCAATGGGCACTCCTGCCTGCAGACAACAGGTCTGCGCGACTGTTCCCACACGCAACTGAGACATTACGCGATGGCGGAATTTGTCCTTGCTTCTCTCCCAGGTGGGAGTTAGAATGAGGTCGCCCGCCGATGTGCAGTCAAATGCTGTAGCGCGGATTTCCAGCCGGCATGCAAACAAGCTGTCCGCGCGACATTTTCTTTCAATGTGAACCACCAGTGGTTATTATCCGTCCGCAACGGTGACTACTAAAATGTTCCAGCAATGGCCTGGCCGGGGCATAAAAATCTTCAGGGTTTTGCAAGATTCGGCCTGTGAGACACCCCGGCTCAGCCGGGCTTGAAACCTTTGCGAACAGAAACTGGTTGGACAGGGTGAACTCGGTGTGTGCACCCGTTGAACCTGCGACGCGGGATGCGCCTTTTCAGCAATTCCCGGCCGGATGGGATCAACAACCGCCATGACCGTGCTGCTTGTTGAGAAGAGCTGTTCCCCGCATGATGATCCCGGGTGCGTGAAAGGCAATTCCGCCCGGTCAAGTTTGTGACCGATCCGGGCCTCACGGGAGGGGATCATGGAAACCCTGCTCAAACTCGTTGCCGGAGGCGCCATCTTTTGGCTGCTCTTTGCAGGCGGGGGAATTTTGAAAAACCGGCAGGCTTCCGCACCGGCCGGGAGTGACTCGGCGGCCGTGGCTGTGGCCGACACCATGGAAGTCAGCCGCCACCCCGCCGTCCAAATCCAGTCGCTGGACTTTCTGCAGGATCACAGCAAATATTTGCTGGTGATCAACCCGGTGACGGTTACGTATCACCGCTCGCCGGGCGCCAATCAAGTGACTGCCGCCGGCAGTGTCGCGCTGCCCTGGCAGACGCTGAGCGTCAATCCCTTCGATTTTCCGTTGTCCGTGCCGGAGGCGGAACGCCGCGGTCGGCTGGCGGCGGTGATGGCCGCGGAGCGCAAACGGACGCCGGAGCCGCGTGTGTTCATCGTGCTGGAGTTTGGCGATGGCAAACGCTATCTCACCGAAGCCTCGGACACCGCCAGTGCCCTGCCCTCCCGCACCGTGTCCTGGTATATCGGCGAAGCTGCCAGCGATCCCGCTTTCTCCCAAACTCCCGGCGAGCAAGCCCGGGCCTACTGCTTCATCATCGATGACCCGGCGGTGACTTTCGCAAGAGTGGAAGCGCAATCCAACCAATAAAGGCTGGCAGTGAAAGGGACGGCATGACCTCCACGGGCGCTGCGATCATTCTGGCTGGCGGGAAGAGCAGCCGTTTTGGCCGCGACAAGGCGCTGTTGCCGTGGCAGGGCACGACACTTCTGGCTTCGCTTGCCACGCGCCTGCAGCAGGTCTTTGCGCACGTGCTGATCGTCACCACGCCGGATCACCAACTCGCCTCACCTGTTGGCCGCATTGTTTACGATCTCATTACCGGTAAAAACAGCCTGGGCGGCTTGCATGCCGGACTGCTGCATTCTCCGCTGCCGAAGAATTTTGTGTGCGCCTGCGACATGCCGCGGTTGTTGCCGGAGCTGGCCCGGGACTTGATGGCCAGGAGCAGCGGCTTCGATGTTGTCATCCCCCATGTGCATGACCGCCTGCAGCCGTTGTGCGCGATTTATGACAAGACTTGTCTGCCCGTCATCGCGCGGGCGCTCGCGGCCGACCAATTGCGCATGACCGGCTGGCTTTCGCAGGTGCGCGTGCGCGTGGTGAGTGAGGCCGAAGTGCGGCAGGTGGATGCCACACTGCAGTCGTTTTACAACGTGAATACGGAAACAGATTATCAGAACCTGCTGGCGAAGTTTTCCGGGCAACCCGGCACCGTGCCTGCGGCAGGTCCTGCCGGAAAATGAGTTGTCGCCGGCAACGGACGGGCCGTGCCAGCATGGCGCGGTGGCCGTGGCCACCAACAGGCTTGCCAACAGGACGGGACCACGCGGTGGTTGAATCTATTGCAAAGCTGTGATCCGAGCATGAAGCCGTTGTCGCCCACCTCGGCCCTGCCGCAGAATCTCCATCTCGGTGTTGCCGGCTGGGAGGATTCCGCACGCTTTGCCGGTTTGGCCAACGGCAACCGTGACGAGATCCTTGCCCGGCTGGCGCACGCCTTTGATCTCATCGAAATCACTGCGAGCTATTACCAGCCCCTGGCACCCGCAACCACCCGGCGCTGGCTCGAACAGGTGCAGGCGCACCGCCGGTTGCGCTTTACCGCCCGGCTGTGGCAGAAACTGTTGCGGGAACGCTCCGCGCAATCGCTGACGGAAGTGCAACGGTTTCTTGCCGGCCTGGAACCGCTCGTGCGTGCGAAACGGCTGGCCGCGGTGGTCGCCTCGTTCTCTTACACCTTTCCCAATTCCTCCGCCAATCAGGACTGGTTGCACTGGCTCGCGGACGCTTTTGCCGGCCACACGCTGGTGATCGAGCTGCATCACCATTCGTGGTCCGAGACAACCGTCTGCAGGAGTCTGCTGGCGGCGGGCTTGTGCCTGGCGCATGTTGATCAGCCGCGCCCGGGCCGGGCCTTTGTCTTTCCGCTGGAAACGCCCGGCCGGGTGGCCTATGCGCGTTTTGACGGCCGCAATCTAACCGCCTGGTTGGCGCCGGCAGCCAGCCGTGATGACCGCCATGATTATTTGTATTCAGAAGCCGAACTGGCCGCGCTTGTCAGCCGCGTAAAAACGGCACTCGCCCGCACCTCCCTGGGCTGCATCGTCTTCAACAACTATCCGCGTGGCCAGGGCCTGATCAACGCACTGCAATTGCAGGCCCTGCTGGGTGGCGCGCCTGTGCCTGCCGCCGGCACGCTGCGGCAACAATTCCCCTTCCTGCACCGGGGAGAAAGCAATTGATTTTTATCGCCGGTGCGCTTTATATTGGCCGCCATTGTGCCAGAATTGCCCAAACCTTTCAATCTCAAACTGAGTCAAGAGGTGTAATGTGGTGACTGCGGTTCAATCCCAACCCCCCACCCCTGCGCAAAATGGCGAAGTTTGCGTGAATGATTTCAATATTCATGTTGCGACCGCCAATGGCACCGGCAGTCAAAGCTCGAACCTGGTGCTGATGCGCGCCATTTTTCAAATGGGGATACCGGTCTCCGGAAAAAATCTCTTCCCCTCGAACATTCAAGGCTTGCCCACCTGGTTCACCGTGCGGGTGAGCAAGCACGGTTACATTGCGCGCCGTGAGACGATCGACATTCTGGTGGCGATGAATCCTGAAACTGCCAATGAAGATGTGATGCGGCTGACGCCCGGGACGGTGGCGGTCTATGACGCGCCACTGCAGCTCGACAAACTGCGCCAGGATGTGATCTTTTATCCGGTGCCTTTTGACGAGCTGGTGGTGCCGGTCTGTCCGGTGGCCAAACTGCGCAAACTGGTGCGCAACATGATTTATGACGGGGTGCTGGCCTACCTGCTCGGCATCGAGATGGCGGAAGTGGAGCGCGCACTGTTGAAGCAATTCAAGGGCAAGGCCAAGGCGGCCGCGATGAACTGGGAGGCTGCCAAGGCCGGCTATGAGTTTGCCCGGAACAATTTTGCGGAAAAGCCGCCCTATCGCGTCGAGCGCATGAACGCCACTGCCGGCAAGATCGTGATCGACGGCAATTCTGCCGCCGCGCTTGGCTGCCTGTTTGCCGGAGTCACGGTGGTCACCTGGTATCCCATAACGCCCTCCTCCTCCCTGTGTGAAACGCTGATCGAATACATGAACAAATATCGCCTCGACCCGCAAACCGGGAAAGCCACCTTTGCCATCGTGCAGGCGGAAGACGAACTGGCCGCGCTGGGCATGGCGATCGGGGCGGGCTGGGCTGGTGCGCGGGCAATGACCTCCACCTCCGGTCCCGGGATTTCGTTGATGGCCGAGTTCGTGGGGCTGGGATATTATGCGGAAATTCCCGTGGTGATTTTCGACATCCAGCGCGTCGGCCCCTCCACCGGCCTGCCGACACGCACGATGCAGGGGGATATTCTCCCGACCGCGGTGCTTTCACACGGGGATACCAAACACCCGATGCTGTTGCCTTGTTCCGTGGCGGAGTGCTTCACGATGGCCGTGCAGGCTTTCAATCTGGCTGAGGAGCTGCAGACCCCGGTGTTCGTGATGAGTGATCTCGATCTTGGCATGAACTTGTGGATGTCGGATCCCTTTGTCTATCCTGCGGAGCCGCTGCGCCGCGGCAAGGTTCTCACGGCCGAAGACCTGGACAAGGTGGCGGAATTTGCCCGTTACAAAGACGTGGACGGCGACGGGATTCCCTACCGCACTCTGCCCGGCACCAAACATCCCAAAGCCCCTTATTTCACGCGTGGCAGCGGCCACAATGAGCGGGCGCAGTACAGCGAGCGGCCGGGCGATTACCGCCGCAACATGGACCGGCTGGCGCGCAAATTTGAGACGGCGCGGCAGCGCGTGCCCGGTGCCGTGTGCGAGCAGGAGAGCGGCTCGGCCATTGGCATCATCGCCTACGGCACCAGCCACTGGGCGGTGGTGGAGGCGCTCGATATTTTGCGCGAACAACATCAAATGCCGGCAGATTATCTGCGGTTGCGCGCCTATCCCTTCGGCGGGGAGGTGAACGAATTCATCAGCAGACACCAGCGGATTTACGTGGTGGATCAAAACCGCGACGGCCAGATGTACAGTCTGCTGGGCCTGGAGCACGACGCGGCGGTGAAAGCGAAACTGCGCAGCGTGCGTTACTACAACGGCCTGCCGATTCCGGCACGCATCGTCGTGGAAGAGATTCTGAATCAGGAGAAGAGCTGACATGGCACAGACCCCTGCAACACCCGGCCGGCCGGCGGCAAAAGTCAATCGTCTCGGCCTGGCCCGTGACGCCTACCGCGGCGGCAAGACCACGTTGTGTGCCGGCTGTGGCCACAACGCCATCTCCGAACGCATCATCGACGCCTTTTACGAGATGGGCGTGGATCCCTATCGTGTCGCGAAATTTTCCGGCATCGGCTGTTCGAGCAAATCGCCGGCCTATTTCCTGGGCTTGTCACACGGTTTCAATGCGGTGCACGGCCGCATGCCGGCGGTGGCCACCGGCGCCGCACTGGCCAATCACCAGCTCATGATCGTGGGCGTGAGCGGCGACGGCGACACCGCCTCGATTGGCATGGGCCAGTTTGTCCATCTCATGCGCCGCAATCTTCCCATGATTTACATCATCGAAGACAACGGCGTGTACGGCCTGACCAAGGGCCAGTTCTCCGCCACCGCCGACAAGGGCAGCCGGCTCAAAAACGGTGTGGTCAACGAGCTGCCCGCCATCGACATGTGTGCCATGGCCATCGAATTGGGCGCCAGCTTCGTGGCGCGCGCCTTCTCCGGCGACAAGAGCCAGCTCACCACCATCCTCAAGGCCGCGGTGTCCCATCGTGGCACGGTGCTGCTCGACATCATTTCGCCGTGTGTGACTTTCAACGATCATGAGGGCTCCACCAAGAGCTATGACTACGTCAAGGAGCATGAGGAGAAGCTCGGCGATCTCGGCTTTGTGCCCTATTTCGAGGACATCGTGGTGGATTATGCGCCCGGCACCACCCGGGAAGTCACACTGCACGATGGCTCGCGGTTGCTGCTGAGCAAGCTGCCGGAAGATTACAGCCCGGCGCGCAAGGCCGATGCCCTGCGCGTGCTCGCCAAGGCGCGGGCACGCGGGGAAGTCTTGACCGGCATCCTCTTCGTTGATCCCACGCTGGACGATTTCATCAGTCTAATGAATTTGGTTGACGAACCGCTCGCCACCCTGCCGGAAAGCCGCGTGCGCCCGGGCCGCGAAGTCCTGCAGCAAATCATGGAAGAGTACAAATAGTCCGCCGCCTCACGTGAAAAACAAAGCCCGCGATCATGCCCGGGTCGCGGGCTTTTGCATTGCTCATAGCCAGAGGCATTGGCCGCCATGCGCCGCACACGTCGATCTTCCGCCTTGCCGCCGCAAGGCCAGCCGCCTGTCAGGCAGTGCCAGCCCGGGCCACTAAAAGAATGCAAGCACGATGACATCTGGTGGGCAAAACTGCTGAGGCGAATCCGCCGCGAGGTGATGCTCGGCGCGCTGCTGCCGGTGGCGGCGTTTGCGCTCGACAGTGAAGCGGAGCAGGGCATTCCCGCCGAATATTTGCAGATCCGCCTTGCCATGGGCAAAAGGCAATACCGCCAGGTGCAAAGTTTGATTCTGGAGTGTTTGTCACAACCGCCAATCTTTCCGCGCGTTTTCCCAACCGCAGCCTATTTGTTCATTTATGAGGGCCGGCCGCAGGCAGGCCTGGCTTTTCTCACCACGCTGCTCGCCGATTCAGCGGTCAAAGAGTATCGCGGAGAAATCGCGGGCGCACTCGCCGTGTTGCATCACTTTCTCCGCGACACGGCGCAAACCCGTGTGCAAGCCAGGAAAGCACTGGAACTCGGCTGCCGCAACCTGCAGCCCTATGAGCTGTTCATCGACAATTCTGACCGCAGTCAGGCCCTGGAGTTTCTGCAGCGGCAGCAGCAATTACAGCCGGCCAATTGGCGGCTGCAATATGCCCGCGCCTATTTGCTGCAATCCCAAAATCAGGCGGCCGACGCCGCTGCCCTCTTTCTCGCCCTGCTGGAGCAGGGGCATGACTCCTGGGAGGTGTGCATGACGGCCGGCAACAACTTGAATTATCAGTCCCGCTTCCAGGAAGCGGCGCGGCTTCTCGAACGGAAAATTGCCGTCTGCCGCAAAACGAATGATCCAGAGGGGCTGGCGCAATTGCTGCACGTTTTATCCCAGACGGAGATGGGGCGCGGCAACCTCGCAGAGGCGCAGCGCCTGCGCAGCGAGAGCCTCGCGCTGGCGCGGCTGATCGGCAACGTGAAGCTGGAGTACCTCCTGCGGCTGAGTTTGAGCCAGGAGCTGCTCAATCAATGCCGCTGGGCGGAGGCGGAGAAGTATTTGAGATTCGTGCAGGAGCAGGCGCAGTTTTTTGCGGATGGCAACAGCCTGCTCACGGCAATTTATTATCAGGGCCGCCTGGAACGCGCGCGCGGGCACTGGCAGGCCTCCGCCCGCAATTTCCTGCGGGCTTCCGCCATCGCGGACTCGCTCGGCAGGCGCGAATATGCCATTCAATTGCTTTACAGCATTGCCCTCACCGATCTCAAGGCCGGGCGGGTGCAGCAGGCGCTGGCACGCTTCCAGGAAAACGAGAGGCGCATGCAACAGTTCGGCTCGCTGTTGCACCGGCGCTATTTTTTGCATCACTTCAGCAAGGCCTATGAACAGCTCGGACGTCATCGCGAAGCGCTGGCCTATTGTGACAGCGCACTGGCATTGACCCAGGCGGGGGAGAACCGCAGGTTGTACTTGACGATCGTGCTCGATCGCGGGCGTTTGCTGAGCATGTTGGGGCGGCATACCCAGGCGCTGCCCGTTGTGCGCGAAGTTGCCGCCGCAGCACGACAAGCGGGTTTCGTTGATCTGGAGGTGGAAGCCAAAATTGCGTTGGGTGAAATTTACTTGCGGGCCGGCGAGCTCCAGCCCGCTCAACACCTCCTCACCAGCGCACTCACCCGTTTGCAACAGGCACCGGACTATCTCAGCTTTTTGAAGGCCTCTGCCGGCCTGGCAGAAACCCTTGCCCGCGCCGGCGATCTGACGCGTGCGCTCGCAATCTATCGCGCTGCCTTGCAGGTGGTGATCTCCAACGTACGCACCGCCTCGCTGGAGCAGTCCGCCTCTCTGGCCGGCGAAGAACGCGCCATCTTCTTTGGCCTCAGCCGCATGCTGTGGCGTACCGGGCAAACCGCCGAGGCAATTTGCCTGGCGGAGCGCAGTCGCGATCTGGTGGTGCAACGACGCCGCTGGCAGGCCCACCTGCTGCAGGGCTCCGATTCCTTGCAATCCCTGCACGCCCGGCTGGCGCAACTCGATTCTTTGATCCTGCGGCAGCGTTTAAAGCAAGCTTCCCAAGAGCCCGGGTTTGAAGCGCTGCTGCTTGCCGCCGAATTGCAGCGCCAGGAGCTGATAAAGAGTCTGCCCGGCAGTGCCGGTGAACCGTCCGTTGTTTTTGACCAGGCGGCCTTGAACAACTTGCGCCAAATGCTGGCTCGCCGGCAGGAAGTGGCCCTCAGTTTTTTTGTCGACGATTCGCTCAGTCTGGTTTTTTTAGTGGCCGGCGATACGCTGCAGGGCTGGGAGATCGCCGCCGGCCGGCAGCAACTGGAGCCGCTGCTTGCGCGCATGCATCCGATGCTGGCACTGCATCATGCTGACAGGCTGGCGCGTGAAGTTGCCGGTTTTGACACCACAACGGCATACACCGCCTACCGGCTTTTGGTTGCCGCTCCGTTGTCCATGCGTCAGGAACGAAACCTGGCCGTGGTTCCCGATGGCGTTTTGCACGCCCTGCCTTTTGAGATTCTGGTGACCGAACCGGCGGCCGGCGGGCGTGCTGCGTTTTTGCTCGAACGCCATCCTATTCGTTATGGCCTGTCGTTGCAATCGTTGCAGCCGCCGGCGCCGCAGCCGCTCGTCATCAAATCCTTTTTGTTGGTGGCCGATCCCCTGCGCTACAGTGAATCCCCGGCGGCATTGTCCTCCGGCATGCGCCGCCGGCGCGAGGATTTGCCGGGCAGCCGGGATGAGCTGGAAGCAATCCGGGCCAACACCAGGGTGGATCACCTGCTGACCGGCAGCAACGCCACCCGCGCCAACGTCTTGGCGGCACTGCCGCAATGTGACTGGCTGCACATCGCCAGCCATGCTCTCAGCGAGGCCGGCGAGCCGCTGCATGCGGAGATTCTGCTGGCGAACAACGCCGACAGTTCGCTCGATCGCATCTATGCCTTTGAAATTTTCGAACAGACACTCGCCGCCAGGATTGCCATTTTGAGCGGGTGTGAAACCGCGCGTGGGATTTTTTTGAATGGTGAGGGGTTTGCAGGATTTGTGCAGGCTTTTCGCGCCGCGGGGACCCCGAGCGTGATCGCCAGCCTCTGGACGGTCAGAGACCAGGCCACGGCGCGTTTCTTTGCGTCATACTACGCGGCGTTGCGGCGCGGCCAATCCACTGTGCGCGCGCTGCAGACGGCCAAGCTCGAGATGTTGCACGATAGCCATGCCAGTCTGCTGAACTGGGCCGGCTTCTGTTATTACGGCGCAGATTGGCAGGTCGCCCTGCCGCCGCCACGCTCCTTCAATGTCTGGTATGCAGCGGCCATTGTCTTGATTATTCTGGCGAGCGCCCTTTGGGCGCGACTACGCCCAAGGCGTAGAGCCTCCGGCGCTCGCCATTAGCTCACCGTGTGCACAATTACAGAGGTTGGGTCAAGGCAAAACCCCTGCGGGTTCGGGTCAGCCAACACTTCATGATGCCGTCCGTGTTTTTCAGCAGACCCACCGGCGGCCCGGAATTTCCCTTTGCAAGGCAGGCAGGCATCATGCGCGCCGCAAAATCCTCCCAACGGCGAACGTTTCTCCAGGGGGCAGGTTACGCGCCTGACCAGAAAGCTGAAAGTCTTGCCATCCGCAATGCCTCAGTTACGAGTGGGGACGCAGCGCAGACATTTTGTCTGCAGGCAGGGATGCCCGGGCTATTCCACACGTTATTGAAGGGCGCACTGCTGTCCTGCACTCGTCTGGCATGAATTTCTGGAGAAATTGGTGACAGCGGGAATCCAGACAACAGGTGAGTATGGCTGCGGCATCCTGCTGATCTGATGGAGCCTTGCCCGGTGAACTTTCGCCCGCCACACCTGCTTTGCCGAGGAGGGCGCATTTGCCATCCGCTCTCATCCTGCGCTGTCCGGTTGGCCGCATCGAAGTGGGACACAGGGGAATCCCCCCCACCCTTGGCCTCATGAACTTTGCCAGCCGGTTCGTGGGAAGGCGGCAGCAGATTGAGCCTGACCGCACAACCCTGCATGGCCCGACAAAAATGGCAGGGGAAAACCAGAAAATTTCATGCGCCGGCTGTGGGCACCGGCGCATGATGCAGCTTACAGCATAAGCAGGGGATCAACCGCCGGGATTGCCGGGCGGAGGCGGCGGAGGATCTTCGATACCCTGGCACGTGTTTCCAATGTTGCTCTGCAGGGAGGGAACTTCTTGACTTTCTGGCGCGGTCGGCAGGTTGGCGGAACAGGCCTGCAATGCCAGTAATGCCAACACCGCGAGCAACGCAATGACTGCACGCATGGTCTTTGGTCCTTTCAGGTTGGAGTGAAAGAAAGCACAAGACATGCGGCACAGTCGGCCAACTGTGGCTCGGCCCTGTCGCCGGCAGGCGTACATGGCCGGGCCGGGAGATTTCACCATCACTGCGTTTGCTTTTGAGAGGGCAGAACGTTATTTTACGGCGCTTCCCTGCTCAGCAAACTCAGAAGGGCCCTGGGGTGAGTTCTCCCCCGTTCAGTCATATAAGACCCCAACTGGCTGTGCGGACTCACTGCGAGTTTCAGGATGTTGCAACTTTGGGAAATGGTGAGGAAAATATGCTGTAGAGATGATTGCATTCAAGCGCAGGGAGGAGTGAAACATCGCTGACGATCCCAAATCGCTTGATCCCCAATGGATTGCCTCGCGCCAGTTGATGGTGAAGTATTATCTGATGAAGAACTGGCATCTTGACGATGCCGATCTGGAGGAGGTGGTCCAAGAGACGATGCTGGCGGCCTTGCAGAGTTGTCAAAACTACAGGGGTCTCAACAACGCCAAGCCCGGCACTTTTCTCCTCGGGATCGCCAACCACGTGGCGCAAACCCACTTTCGCAAAAAGGGTATACAACGGCGCCGCAACGCACCTCTCGAATTGGCCGAGAGTATCGGTGTTATTTTTCGTGACGAGGCAGAAGCCAGCGATCTGGCCCGCCGCTTGCGCGATAAAATCTCCCGTCTCAAGGATAATTACGTCCAGGTTCTGAAGCTGGTGTTCTACAAAGGGCTGAAAGAAGGCGAAGTGGCCGAGATCATGGGTCTGCCTGCTGACAAGGTTTACAGCCTGAAGTCCGATGCGCTCAAACGCCTGCGCAAACTCTGCTTGAAAGATCCGGCCATGCAATCCTTGTTTTACTCGTGAGGGAGAGAAGCCTGCCGAGGTTCCCATGTCATGCACCTATGAAGACCGTCTCGAAATCATTGCCGCCTATGTTCGTCACGAGCTGCCTGAGCCGGCACGCGGTGATTTCGAGGAACACTATCTGGGCTGTGACGAGTGCAGTCGCGACCTGCTGCTCATGGAAAAAACAGCCCTGGTGATGAAACGTCACGGTGATTTGATTTTCGCACCCCGTCACTCCCCCGCCTTGCTCGGGAATTTTCTCCACAAAAAAATGCATGCTTCCCCCGGGCCTTTCGCGCTGCGCTGGCTGCGCGCTCACGGCCCCGCCCTGGCCGGCTATGCCGTGCTTGTGCTTCTTCTGGGGGCCGGCTATTTCTGGTTGGACCGGTATCAGTACAGGGCTGCCAACCAATCCGCCGGCCATTTCGATGAAGCCGGCACAGCGGGTCCTTCGATATTTGCCGGACAAACACCGGCCTTTCTGCGCCAGCCGGAATGGTCCACCAGCAGCCGTGCCGCCGGTGTGCTGGACTCCGCTCTGGCAGCAACTTGGGAAAAAGCCCGGGCCGCTTATACGCAGCAGCAATACCCGCAAGCCCTGTCATTGCTCGCCCAACTCATACAGGTGCTGCCCGATCAGCCACAGTTGCGACTGATCCAGGGCGTCAGCCTGTTGCGAAGTGGACAGCCGCAAGCCGCGCGTGCAGTTTTGCAAGCACTCGTTGCACGCCAGCCGGATGATCCCGCCGCGCAGTGGTTCCTCGCCGAAGCCTGCCTGAAAGACGATCCCAAGCAAGCACAACTTCTCTATGAAAAACTCGCGGCCCGCGGCGATTCGCTCTACAGCCCCGCGGCCCGCGGGAAAATTCTCCGTCAATAGACCGCACGCTTGCATTCATTCCCGCATAATCTGTCACGCCGTGCGCAGCAGCCCTCATGATGAAAATGAACTCTGGGAGTCGTGCCTGCAGACAGCGACCCTGAAGGGCCTGCTACAACCTGAATTTTGCATGCTGGCTTGCGGTTGCCCGGAAGCAATGGTGTATTCACAAAACCCCGTCAGGAGTTTGTAGATATGGGCATCTTGCGTGTCTTTAAACTCCGTCAGGAGTGGCCTGTCAAATTTCCCATGATCTGGCGCGTTTTTTTCAAGGAGGGCCAAGCAGGTCACTCCTAACGGAGTTTTGGGAATGCGAGATGCCGCCTCACTATAAAAACAGTTCACTGCTGCCGGAGTTGACAGCAACGTTGCCCGCAAAATTTTTTTATGTACCACCCCTTGGGTGGTTGGCTGTCGCGATCCAAGCAGCGTCTCTCGCGGAGGCGATCAATCTGGATTTGAAATTCAGGTACAAAAGCTATTCTTTCGGTAAATTGTGGGGCTGTCTGAAGGACACAGAGTTTTTATGCCCCGGGTCTCGCATCAGCCACAGCCGATTCAACGCGTTTTGCCGGCAGGGAATGGCCAAAAAAAACTTGCAAAAGTGTCCGGCGCGACTAGATTTTGGGTCACGTTTTGACTGACTTTCCCCGGTTTTTCACCTTTATCAAACTGGCTATGGAGTTATATGGCGAGAAGCAAGAGCAAACAGCGCCGCAAGCGAATGGAGCGCCGGCAAAAGCTGAAGGCCCGGATTAAACGCCGGAAAAAAGCCCAGCAAGCCGCCGCCGCCGCCGCCGCTTGAGCTGCAGCAGGTTTGTTGCGGCCATCGCAGGCAGCGCGCATGACACGGCGAAGAACGTCACCACTCAAGCGCCTGTTTCGCCTGTCGAAAGAATTTAGTCACGCCCAAAACCGCCCGGGCACTGGGAACCTTTGGAAGCCCGATCAACGAAGGCATGCACCAATCAAAAGTTGCTGCGAATCGAGAACGCCCGGGCGGTGGATTTCTCCAAGTGGCTGAACATTTGCACCTGCTGCTCCGGTCTGTGGTGTCATGCCCCGCCTGCTCGCAATGCCCGCACGGCCATGACAAAATACTGTGCCAGCCCGTTGCCGTTTCTGTGACAGTGCACTTCTCGCGCTGATTCTCTGACCGTCTTTCGCCTGCCCGCAGCCAGAATCATTCTGCCGCCCAAAGCCTTGCCGCCGCCGTCGGCGTGCGCTGCCACCTCGCGATCTTCATAACGGGGAAAGCAATCACGACCGCGAAGATTTTTTGAGCACAGATTCTTATTACTGAACGCAGATAAAAATCACTGTCGCTCAGCATTCCCCTCTTTCCACAAATTTTGCCTGCGATTTGAAAGTCGCATGGCATTTGTGTAGGCAGAGTTGCAATCACTCATGCCCGTTGCCGGTGATTCTCATGTGGAATGTTAAACACGCATCCGCTGCCAAGCGCCGGCCCCTGCTGCGCTGCCACCTCGGTGCGGGATTGGCCGCCTGTGCGATTCTGGTTGCCGGTCTGCGGGCCCAGCCCGGGCAGCGTCCGGATTTCGCCGACGACTCATTGCGCGCGGAGCAGCAATATCTCACTGCTCTGCAGCAGGCGGACTCGCTCACTTTTGTGCGGGAGTTCGAAGCCGAGTGGCGGCTGCTGCTGGCAGACAGCGAACAGCGGGACTATGACAGTCTGCCCACACTGCCGGCACGCAAGGCCTGCATCATTTCGTACTGGAAAGCGAACAACCCCAATCCCTTTCGCCCGCACAATGAGCGCCTGCTCGAGCATTTGCGCCGGCGCGAGTATGTGCGACAGTACTTTCCCGCTGCCGGGCCGCCCTATTGCGATGACCGCGGCAGGTATTATCTCAAGTATGGCAAGCCCCACCGGCGTTTTCAGGATCCCGGCGGGTACCGCCGCATCGCTTTCTTCAATCTCATCACTCACGCCCAGGTGAGGCGGCTGTATCCCTTCAAACAAGTTCCCGACGAGCACTACCTCGTGGTTGCCAACGAAACCTGGAGCTATGAAAACGTGACGCATGATTTCGTGGTGCATTTCAAGCGCGAGGGCGCCGGGTTTCGGGAGGTGCGCAGTCTCACCGAACTGGTGGCAACCCGTCTGCGTCGCAATCTGGCGTGGCAATGGGGGGATTTGATCAAGCAGCGCGCCGGTGTGGCGCCGGTGATGGTGCGCACCGCGGAGGAAGTGGGTCGCCTCGAAATGGAACTGCTGCAGGCTGCCATGTTCAGCCGCCGTGGCGAGCTTTCACCCGGCGCACCGGCTTCGCCCAATGAACGCCTGTTGGAAATTGCCTGGCAACATGAAGCGGAATGTGCCGCCGCCCGCCGGGTCGCGCCGACAAGTGCACACGAGCCGGCGCCCGGCAAACGACTGCAGTTTTCCCACAGCATCGTCCAGTTCCGTGCGCCTGATGGCCAAACACGCGTGGAAATCACCCTGCTCGCACCGTTCGCCAAACAATTTGTCGATCACCAGCAAGACCGTGCCGGCGACAGCGTCGCGGTTGACTTTGCCTGTTTGCTGCGCGATCCCAACCGCGAGACGCTCGCCACGCAGCAGCAACGCGTTTGCTTTCCGCTGTCCTGGCTGCCGCAGGAAAATCTGTCCAATGCCGCGGGCCTGCTCGCCATCATCTCGCCGCCGCAACACGTGACCCTCTTGTTGCAAGTGCAGAATCCCGCAACCGCAGCTTTTGGCATTGCCACCCGGCCCCTGCAGGTTCGCGCCTTCACGACGGACAGTCTGCAGCTCAGCGAGATCCAATTTTATTGGAAGATCGACAATGACAGGCAAGCCCGCATGCTGCCGCGGGTCGTCCGGCAGGAGCTTGTGCTCGCGCCCTACCCGTGGCCGGTGCTGCGCCGGCGCCACCCGGTGTTTTGCTATTTCGAAATCTACAACCTGCAGGCGGCGGGTTTGGCGGGAAGCTATGAGCTGAGCTATGAAATTACCGCCGGTCGCTCCCGCACCGCCACGCGCGCCCCGGCGCTGCGTGTGTCACACGAGCGACCCCTCACCGGCGACACCGCGGCAGAACTGATCGCGCTTGCACTGCAAGATTTGGACAAAGGCCCGCATCGTATCGAGATTGCGGTGCGCGAGACCGGCACACACCGCATCCTGGCCAGCATGCAACGCGAGATCGTGATCGAAGAGTGAGCGGACTCTTGCTCCTGCTCCGGTCTCCGCCGCCCCTTGCCGGCCTTTGCTCCTCTTCCAACCGAGTGTAACCGCCACCTCACAAAAATCCGCATCCAACCGCTTTGGTCACTATTCTACTGCCGAACAGGAACGGTGTACAAAGCACGTGTTGGCGATCCATACCCGCACAGGCATGAAACTCGGGCCCCATCAGATTTTTCTCGCACCGCTTTCCCTGTGGTTGAGCCTGACCGCTGATTCAGCGATGTTTGCTCAGACCAACACTCAGGCGGTGAGTGAAATGCGAAATGCGTTTCAACAGTTGAATTATGCCGCCGCCAAAAAGGCGGGTGAACGAGCGTTGCAACACTGGCAACGTCTGACACCGCAGCAGGTGATTGAAGTGCATCAGGTGCTGGCGGTGATTGCCTACAGTGAGGGTGATTTTTTCGAGGCCAAGTCACAATTCGAACAGGCGCTGTCGCTGGCGCCGGATCTCAAACTGGATTCGCTGTATGTTTCGCCCAAGATTCACCAGTTTCTGGATCAACTTAAAGCCAATCTGGCTCTGGGAAATGGCCACAGCAGCGGAACGATACGCTATCTGGTAATTCCTGATGTCCGGCCGCAGGCCGCCCTGCGCTCGCTGGTGTTGCCGGGTTTGGGCCAGTTGCACAAAAACCAAACTTCCAAAGGGCGGTTGTTGATGGCCGGCGCCGGCGCGGGTGTGGTGCTCACCGCTGCCCTGCATCTGCGCCGCGAGAAAGCGCGGGAAAATTATCTTTCCGCGGCGACGATTGCCAAGGCGGAAACGACTTACCGCCGCTACAACACTCTCAATCGGGCGCGCAACCTTTCGGCGCTGCTGACCAGCGGCATCTGGGTGTATTCGTTTTTTGACGCCTTGGCCTCACCTGCAGCACAACCGCCGCCCGCGGTGAGTCTGCTGCCCTTGCCCACAACAGGGAAGATTGTGGCCGGCTTGAGTTGGCAGGTAAGCTTTTGAAGTGAGAAATCTCATTACAATAACTGGGAAAAATTTTCTCACCGCGTTCGACGCTCCAACCCGCCGTTTGCGACAACTTCCCCATAACTCAAGGCGATTCAGACGGCCTGTCCGATGCCGTTTTGCCCCGCCGCCGCCGGCTTGTTTGGCACCGCCTTTGCCTTGAAAGGGCGTGTGGATACTTCACACCGCGTGTTGTAGCATCGCCTGTTGCTTGCAAGTTATCCCTGTTGCTCGTGCCTTGCTTCCCTCAGGGTCGTGCCGGCCCGCATGCCCTGCACGACGAGGATAGGCATTCACCATATCATTCAGGAAGAAGATGAGACTGGGAAATGGACATGAAAAATCGAAAGTGGTTCACAGCAGTCGGAATAGCCTTGCTCTGTTTGAATCTGCCCGGCCAAGCCGAGCCTGCGTTCCATCCCTTTGACACCAAAACCAAGATCCGACTGGAAAAACGCGGCATTTGGGTTGAATCGGAGATTTCGCCGCAAGCCTTGCTGGTGGCATTGCCGGAGATCGATCAGAACGGCGATGGCCGCCTGGATGAGTTCGAGCTCTCCCGCGGGCACGATTTGATTCTGGCCTATTACGCCAGTCATGTCGCACTCAAAACCGGGACGCGCACACTCCGGACCGACAGCACCTATTTTGCATTTCGTTCGCCCGTCTCTCCCAATGCTGTGCCGGACCGTTTTTTCATTTATCATTGGTACGCCATGCTGCGTCCGCCCAGCGAAGTGCAGATCACGAATCATCTGTTTGAAGACGTGGCGGAGGCGTGCGTGCATCAAGGTTCGCTGATCAATCAGGAAACCGTTTTGAGTTTCACGTTTCCGCCGGCAGGCGGTGAAACGCATGCCGCGGCCAATGGCGTGCGCTTCAAGTTTGATAGCGACGGCAAGGCCAGCCTGCTCGACAGCGACACCAGTGTGGCACGGGCTGGTTACGTGTGGGTGGGGGTCGGAGTTGGCGGCTTGCTGCTGCTGCGTCTGGCTTCGGTGGCGCGGGCACGCTGGAGCCGCTCGGAAAAACTCGACGGGCAGGAGGAGGATGAAGAGGAGATGGAGGAAAGCCCGGCTTTCAGTTGAATTCACGGCTTGTGATGTGAGCCCCTGCTGGTGACAGTGGGAAAATCCTCCCCGGTCAGTGTTGAGATTTCTCATCTCACCAGCGTGCCTGCCAATGCAAGAGCGGCGCAGTTCAGACTATGGGTGGAATGCGGACAATGGTCGCCAAGATCGGCGCGTCGGCCACGGATGGCTCCCGCGCAGTTCTGTCGCGCCCGGACAATGCAGTGTCGGCATTCTGATTGCAATGGCAAAAGCCCCGGACGACAAGTGAAAGCCCGGGGCTTTTGTTTATCTATTTTCGGCGGCGACTCGTCGTGACAAGAATGAAATGCGAATTACAAATCCGTCCACTTTTTCACTTGCTGCAACCGTCATTGTCTGGGAACCTTCCCATTTCTCAAGAAACTGCTTGCTGGCGAGATTTTTGCGCGAATAAATCCTGAGCTGTCGAACTCCGTTTTGGGGCTGTAGGAAGACTCCCACCTCCCGTTTCACGTCTCAATTGTCTCACCTCATCAACTTGGACTTTATGCACCGGATCCACAAAAACCGGGGAGCGCACGGCAATATTCATTCTTTCACATTAGCTCATCGAATCTCTTTCAATCATTACCGTTTTGAGAGAGCTGGGGCATTATGTCAGTTGAAATCGATGCCGAGGGCAGGCGCTTTCACTTTGCCGGCAGACTTGCCTGGCCCTCGCAAAGCCCAACAACCGGTGAAAGAACCGGGCGCCATGTCCTGCTCGGGGCGAACGTTCCGTCGCACGCCTCGAGTTTGGGCGCCGGAACGGCTTGCGGCGGGAATCGCTGGCAAGACAGGAAATCCGGGGGTGCATGATGCTGTGGAAGGAAATACTCGCGCTGGTGCTCAGCATAATGAAATCAAAACCGGCGAAACGGCTCTTCAAGAAGCTGACTTCGCGGAGGGCCAGAAAGCAATACATTGCGATCATCCTTCTTCTGCTCATCGTCCTTCTGTCGATGAAGGTGATCAATGCGGGCATAAGGGTGTTTCGAAACCTCCTCAGTGAGACTGGGAAGAGACAAGTTCAGATCCAACAACAAATCGAAAATCTCAACGAGGAGACTGCCCAGCTCGACCGGCAACTGCAGCATCTCTCTGAGGCTGTTGACCGACTGCAAGTGCAGAGAGAAATTTTCCTGGGCAGGCTGGATATTCTGCGTGACGAGCACACGCAAGAGCCACGCTCCCTGGATTCCAGCGCGGTTGAATTGGTACCGGCAAAGCAGAATCGCGCACCGGAAGTCACCATCGAATCCTTTGCGCCCGAACCGCTTGCCGCGCACTCGGGGTTCGATCGCCCGTTGCAGCAGCGGCACACCGATCTGGTTGACCTCATCATGGCAAACAGCGACTTTGCCGGCGATGAACAACATGTCGAGCTCATTCGGCAGGAACTGGTCAAGCACAATGCTGCCCTGGCGGATTTGTTCGCCAGACACCTCAAGATGACCTCCGGGCTGAAAGGGCATGTCAAAATTCGCTTCGCAATAGATGCCAGAGGCTGCTTGAGGATGCCCCAGGTTGTCGAGAATGGCTTGAGACCAGAGGTTGCTGCGGCGCGCCTTCTCGAAGAAATCCAGCAAAAAATGGCCTTGTGGCGGGATTTCCCGGCGACTGCTGAACACGCGAAGACTTCCTATCTCGTAACCTACGTCTTTGGCAGCGAGCGGTGACCATGCACCCGTGGTATCGCTGCTTGTGTGGTGCAATCTTAAACCTGTGGCTGCAGCCGACATCGCATCGGACCTTTTGATAAGGAAGCAAAGCTCTCATGTATCTCAAAGATTGTGAGATTTGTTCCCCCGCCGGGCAGGTGCCCGGGGACAATGCACGGCAAAACGGCAAACGACCACAAACCAGGCCGGCACAAGCTGCCATGAAACCCTCATCCCTCAATCCTGCGTGCGACAACAACGCGCATGACACGCCGCCCCGCCGCCGATGGGGGCCGCTCGGGCTGACGCTTGGTCTTTTGCTGAGCACCGGTCTCCTGCTCGCACCTGCCGACACGTTGCAGGAAACCCTGCAACAGATTCTCGAAATCAGAAGGAGAAGTCGCGCGCTCGAGCGGGAAATTGCCACACTGCGCGCCACGAATGCGAGTCTCAAAGCCACCATCGCGCAGCAGGCTGGGCAAATTGACACGCTGAAGAGTGTTCTTGCCCTCGCCTTCAAAACGTTGGATTCGCTCGCCGCCGCCTCCCGACTCGAACCAACAGTATTGCCACAAACCGCTGCCCTTGAGCTTCGTGGTTCCATCCCGCGCAATGCCGGCGCGGCGGCAGGAAGCGCGTCCCGTGCTTGCCCTGCCGGCCTCATGCCGCTTGCACCGGCTGCCACGACTGCGCCGCAGCTTCGCACCGGTGTTCCTCCCGCCCTCGCAGGGCTCAAGAGCCGGCGTGTTGGTGGCCGAGATCCGCAGGCCATCAGAACCGTGATCCAACGCCATGTTCCGGCCATTACCGATCTCTATCAACGGGAGCTGCGGAACAATCCCGCGCTTTATGGCAGCCTGACGCTGCGCTTTGAAGTCGATCCATTGGGACAGCTCAACAACTCCGAAATCATAAACAGCACACTACGGGCGCCGGGCCTCGAACAAAAGATCCTGGACAAGATGCGGCACTGGCGGGATTTTGGCGAATCACGCGATGACGCCGGTGTGGCCCGTTATCAACTGACTTATGTCTTCGGCGACTCGCTGCAGGCTGCGAGCTTTGCGATTTATGCCGTTGAGTGAACTCCCCACCAGCAGCCCTTCCTGCCGTGCCCATGCGGCGTTCATCATTTGCTTGTCAGCGTTGCAAAGCAACTTACCACATGGACATTGCCCGGTGCTTGTTTCCCTTGCCGTGGTCGCTCCGTATCCAGCCAAGCTGAGAAAGAGACGCTCGCCTGCAAGGCCGTAAAACCGAGTCTGCCATTTGTCTTGCCGCGAGTTGTGCGGTCCCGCCTTTTCGACAAGTTGTTTTGCCGCGCAAGGCATGTGCTTTGCGTTGGCACAGGGTTGCGATCAGCAAAGCGATTCCCACCATACAAGGAGATTCCGATGACAACCAAACCGGCCTGCATTTTTGCGATGATCACTCTGAGCCTGACGCTCTGGCAAAGCGTCGGGCATCCGCAACCCGGCTATCAGTTCGGCCAAAACAAAGTGCAATACAAAAATTTCAAGTGGCAGGTGTTGCGCACCGCGCATTTCGACGTGCATTACTATCCCGAGGAAACGGAGGCCGCACAGGATGCCGCGCGCATGGCTGAACGCGGCTATGCCTACTTGAGCGACGTGCTCGATCATCAGATCACAAGCCGCATCCCGCTGGTGCTGTATGCTTCGCTCAATGATTTTCAGCAAACCAATGTGGTGGACGGCCTGCTGGGCGACGGCACTCGGGGTGTGACCGAGAGTTTGAAAAATCGTGTGGTGCTGCCGCTCACCGGTTCCTATCGCGAGTTCAACCATGTGCTGGTGCACGAGCTGGTGCATGCCTTTCAATTCGACCTCATCAAGAGCAGCGACAATAGCGGCCTGGGCAGTTTCAGTCCGCCGCTCTGGTTCGTGGAAGGCATGGCGGAATATCTCGCCGTGGGCATGGACAACATGACCCGCATGTGGGTGCGCGACGGCCTGCTCTACGACCACTTGCTCAAAGTCGAGCAGCTCAACAACACGTTTGACATTCGTGTCTATCGTCTGGGCGAGTCGTTGTGGCATTATGTCGGCGAGACACACGGCAAACAAAAAGTCGGCGCGCTTTTCAAAGCGGCGGTGCGCCTGAACGATGTCGAAAAGGCTTTCAAGGAGCAGATCGGGCTCGATTTCAAAGCCCTGACCTTCACCTGGCATGAGCACGCGCGCAAACAGGTGCTGCCGGCCGACAGCACGCTGGCCGCACCGGCGCAGATCGCGCAGCAGCTCACCGGGCGTGAGGGTTATGATCACCGCGCGAATCTCGTGCCGGCGGTGAGCCCGGATGGACGGCACGTCGTTTATGTCGCGGACAAGCATTTCGTTGACGAGTTGTATCTGCTCAGCGAAAATGCCGCAGGTGGCTTTTCCGAGCGGCGTTTGATCAAGGCCGGCCGGAGCCGCGATTTTGAGACGCTGCGCTTTTTCGACACCTCGATCAGTTGGTCGCGTGACGGCGGGCGCATTGCCTTCGTTGCGAAATCTGACAAGGACGACGCAATTTATGTGATGAATCCGCACACGAACGAGATCAGCCATTGCCTGGTTTTTGCGGAATTGAACGGCCTGCTCTCGCCGAGCTTTTCGCCTGAGGGCGATCATCTCGTGTTTGTCGGCATGCGCGGCGGACGCTCGGATTTGTACATCGTCAATCTCGGCAACGGCAGGCTGCGGCGCCTGACCAAGGACCTTTATGCGGAGAAGCACCCGCAATGGTCGCCGGACGGCACGCGCATCGTGTTTGCCACCGATCGCGGCAGGGATACGCAGCCCGAACATCTGCTCTTCGGAGAATATGAGCTGGCGCTGTATTCGCTGGCCGACGGGGAGATCAGCGTGATCACGGATCTCGCCGGCAACGCCATCAATCCGCAGTGGTCGCCGGACGGCCGTGCCCTCGCGTTCGTGTCCGATCATCAGGGCATTGCCAATGTTTATCGCCTCGATCTGGGGAGCAAAGAGATTGTTGCGGTGACACGGTTGCGCAACGGGGTGGCCGGCATCACGGAAGTGACGCCGGCAATGAGTTGGTCCGCGGACGGCCGCGTGCTGGTATTTTCGGCCTTCGAAAAAGGCGGCTGGCATTTGTATCGCATGGCAATGCCGCAGGCGCCCACCCTGGCCGGAGGCGAAGCAAATGCCAACGGAACGACCGTGGATGCGGCACCGGCCGGCCGCGCTGATTCATCCGCGACGATGGTGGCCGCCCCGGAAGCAGCATGGGTGCCGGCGATCGCTGAGGTCAATACCCTGTTCATGAATTACGCGCTTGCCGCGGCAGATTCCATTGAAAAACGCAGCTACCGCGGCCTGCCGAAATTCACCACCGCCGCGATCGGCGCGGTTTTTGGCGGCTTCTTCGGCACGGTGGGCGGGGCGCAGTTTCTTTTCAGCGATGTGATGAATCATCACAACGTGATTCTCGCGGCCAATCTGCGCCGCGATCTCAGCATGACGGACGTGGGCGTGACCTACTTCAATCAAGCGCGCCGGTTGCATTGGGGTGTTGAAGTGTTTCAGCTCAATGATGCCTATGGCGCGTTTTATGCGCCCACGGCGGCGGGTTTTGTGAAGCAGACCCATCGCGGCGGCAATGCCTTCACTTTCTTTCCGTTCAGCCGCTTTGCGCGGCTGGAGCTGAGCGCGGGTGCCACCCTCGTGCAGGCGAATCTGGTTGTCGATCAAATCGATTTCACTCGTGGGGAGATTCGCCGGGAGGAATCGCGTCTGGGCCGCGCCACCTTCGGCCAGGTGGGTGCGGCGTATGTTTTCGACAACACCATTTATGGTCCGCTCGGCCCGTTCAGCGGCTCGCGCAGCCGCCTCGAAATACAGCGCACCACGAACGATTTGCAGTTCACCACCCTGGTTGGCGACTATCGTCGCTACTGCAGCGTGAAGCAACGCTCGGTGCTCGCCGCCCGCCTGCTGGCCGGCGCCAGCTTCGACCGCGAGGCCCAGGTCTTTCAGATTGGCGGGCCGTACACGTTTCGCGGAGCGGATTACGGCCATTTGGTGGGAACGAAGTTCGTGGCGGCGAATGTGGAATACCGCTTCCCGTTGTTTCCCTTCCTGCCACCCTCCGCGGATTTCTTGAGTGCGGCTGCTTTTGCAGATTTCGCCGGCGCGTGGGGATTGGACATACCGGGCCTGGTAAAGCAAACGTTTCAGCCGTTTTCCACGCAAGGCGGGTTTCATTTGCAGGATTTGCGCGGCGCCCTCGGCGTGGGCGCGCGCCTGCAGCTCGGCTATTTCATGGTGAAGTATGAAGTGGCGTGGCCCACCGACTTGCGCACCATCAGCCAGCCCAGGTATCTGTTCTCGCTCGGCACCGACTTTTGAGTCTTGCCCTCCTTAGATGAAAGCCGGGCGATCAGGAATGATCGCCCGGCTTTTGTGTTGCATGCCGGCCAACACAATCATGTGTGTGTTTTCCCGCAGCCGGTTTGCGCAAGCTGAAAGCCGAAATATCCGCCCGCACGGTGAAACGGCGGAGTGGCCGGCGCATTTGCCCCGCGAAAAACACGCATGGGATCGCATGCCACCCGGCATCAACCTCCCGGGCCGGCAGCAGCCGGCAGGAGGGCAGGAAATTTTTGATTGATTATCGTCAAGAGGAAGTTTAGTTTGGCCGGCAGCCGATGGAATTCCAGGCTCATGGGATGGCGGTAAACGTGTGGACGCCGGCGGGAGCAGGGGGGAGGCGTGCCAGCCTGGCAGTCGCTTGAAGAAATTGGGTGTGATGGCGATAATCAAAGCTTCATTGATGATCTTCATTGGCGAAGTGGCGAGGGTGCAAGCGGGTTGGGTTCGAGGCCTTGTTTCTGCCGGCGGGTTGCGGCAGACTCGTGCGTCAAGCAGCCAGGCACGGGCCGGCCGGAACTGAGATGAGCCCCTTCACTCATATTCCAATTCATTGCGCAGGGTGAGGCGCAGGCTTTCTGCGTCAATGTTGATGAAAATCACATTCGGCCGGCAGCACACTGCGCAATCTTCGACATACTCTTGTTTGAGGCCGGCGGAGGGATCCACCAGCGTTTCATTGGCCTCACCGCAGCGGGTGCAATACCAGGTCACGGGATGCAACTGGCCGGGCGTTGCCGGCATGCCCTCCTCGTCGTTGAAAAAGTCTTCAAAGGGCTCGTCATGATGGTCGATCATGGACACTCCGGTGAATGGGTTTTGCATGTTTGAATCACGAACGTCATTGAAAACGGCTTTCCCTCTTTTCCCCCTTTTCCCCGCCCTGCTCAGCCTGTTTTGCCGGGCCTGCCCGCAGGCAGGCAATTTCCCGACCGGCAGCAACGGCGTGACGGAGGACATTTTCAACCGCTTCACCACGCAACGCGTGCTCTCCGCCGCGAGTTTGCCGCCCCAGCCGACCAGCGTGGAATTTTTTCCCGCCTCCCCGGAATTCCTGGTTTTGGGGAAGGCGGGCGAGGTCTGTCACTTCGTGCTTACCGCGGATTCGGCGGCCCGGCTCGGCTCGTTTGTGCTGCCCGAGGTGGCACCGGCTCCCGCGGAGATTGGTTTGACCGATGTGGCGTTTGACCCGCAATTCGCCCGCAATGGCTTCGTTTACTTTTGTTTCAGCACCGGCGACAACCGCTGGAATCGCATCGTGCGCGTGCAGTGGTCCAACAATTATCAGGCCACGGCCAATTCCCTGGCGGTTATTTTGAACGTCGATCGTCAGGCGCCCGGTCGTGCCTGGCACGGCATCTACTCGCTCGCTTTCGGCGGCGATGGTCACCTTTACGCGGCCCTGGGTGACGCGACGCAATCCCAGTACGCCCAGGATCCCGCTTCGTTGCTGGGCAAGTTGATCCGCATTGCACCGCGGGAAAGCGGCGGCTATGACATTCCCGCCGACAACCCGTTGCGCACCGCTCCCAACACGCGCGGCGAGATTGTGGCGCTGGGCCTGCGCAGTCCTTTTCGGCTGCTGGCCTGGCAGGGCGGACTGCTGCTTGCCGATGTCGGCTCGAACCAGTTTGAAGAAATCAATCTCTACACCGGCGGCGCGGTGAATTTCGGCTGGCCGGAATGTGAGGGCGTGTGCAGCCAGCCGGGGTTTCGCAATCCGATTCTCGCCATCAGCCACCGCGACCCAACCTACCAAAACGAAGATCCTGAAGCAATCGGCGAGCTGCGTCACTCCCTGTCGTTGGGCGTGGTGTATGAGGGTGCGGGAGAAGACCCGTACAAGGATTTGCTTGATGGCCGGCTGCTGTTCAATGATGTCTTTCTCGGGTATATACGGGCGGTGAAAATCGCGCGCACGGGGGAGCTTTCGGACAACAAGCACATTTGCCATCACGTCGGGGTGACCAGCATGACTGTGGGGCCGCAGGGTTACATCTATGGTTCGGCGTTGTTTGCGCCGCAAATCTTCCGCCTGGTTTTGAAACCCGCCGGCTAAGGCAAGCGCAACAAAACCCTGCTTTTTGCAGACGTCCGCCGGCGGCCTTGGGTGTGCTTGCCCCAACTGCCTAAAGCTGCTGGAGTTGCGCCCGGCACCCGCCGAGAAAAATCTTGACTCTTGCCGCCGTTTCTTTTAAATTGGCCGCACTTTCAAAACCCAGATCAGGAAAAATTCGCCTGCCAACCGTATGGGTAGTTTGAATCGACACGTGCTCATCCTCAATCAAAACTACGAGCCGATGAGCGTCATCACTGCAAAGAAGGCGATTGTGCTGATCGTATTGGGCAAGGCGGAGATCATCGAACGCCATCCGCTGTGGGAAGTCCGGTCGGTACGGTCGTCGTTGCCGTTTCCCAGCATCGTGCGACTGATCACCTACATTCACATTCCCCGCAAGCGGGTGATTCTCTCACGCAAGAACATCATCAAGCGCGACAACGGCCGCTGCCAATATTGCGGCACGACGCAGCGTCCTCTGACCGTCGATCATGTGGTGCCGAAAAACCGCGGCGGCGAGGATTCCTGGGAGAATCTGGTTTGCGCCTGCGTGGCTTGCAACAACCGCAAGGGGAACCGCACGCCGGAGGAGGCGCGCATGCCCATGCTGCGCAAACCGCAGCGGCCGAACCAGCTTTATTTTATCCAGCATTTCATCGGTATCGGCGATGAGCGTTGGAAGCCCTACCTCTTCATGAATTAGGGCTTTTTCTTTGTCGTCACCATGCCCGCAGAAGCATGCGGCGGTTGCGTTTTTGTGCAGGCGTCCTCGGCTTGGGTGCAGGGTTTTGGCAAGCGCGAGGCGTTTTTTATTTTGGGTAAAAAAGCCCGGCGGGTTCGCCGGCATGATAACATTCAACCAATCTTGGGTGTTAACCGGAACAGCACGGGTGAGAAGGGTTCCCAGAGATGGCCAAAAATACCAGGCGGACGCCCGCTCTACCGCTCAACCAGTTGCCCTGCTCCCTGCAGCCTGAAACCATAAGTCTGCAAATTCTCGGATCCATTTCAACTAGATGACCAAGAAACGCCTCCTCAGCGGCATGCGGCCGACCGGCCGGCTGCACCTCGGCCACTACGTCGGCGCGCTCGAAAACTGGGTTGCGCTGCAAACAACCCATCAAAATTTCCACCTGATCGCCGACTATCACTCACTTACCACCAGCCTGGACACGTCGCAGCTTTACAGCAACACCATTGAGATGGTCATCGACTGGCTGGCCGCCGGCATCGATCCGGTGCTGAGTCCGATTTTCCGCCAGTCGCAAGTCAAAGAGCATGCCGAGTTGTATTTGATCTTCAGCATGCTGATCACCAAGGAACGGCTGGAACGCAACCCCACGGTCAAGGAACAGGCTCGTGATCTCAACCTCGACACCCTGATTTACGGGCATCTCGGCTATCCCGTGTTGCAGGCCGCAGACATCCTGCTGTACAAGGGCGAGGCGGTGCCGGTGGGCGAAGATCAGGCGCCGCATGTGGAGATCACCCGCGAGATTGCACGCAAATTCAACAGCCAGTATGGCCCGGTGTTCCCGGAGCCCGAGGTCAAGCTTACGAAATTTGCGCGGCTGCCGGGGCTGGACGGCCAGGCCAAGATGAGCAAGTCTCTGGGCAACACCATTGCCCTGTCGGACGCTCCCGAGCAAATTCAGGCGCAGATGCGCAAGGCCGTGACCGACCCGCAGAAGATTCGCCGCGGCGATCCCGGCCGGCCGGACATCTGCCTGGTTTTCACCTATCACCACAAGTTCAACCCCGGCGAGGTCAGCGAGATTCGTGCCGGCTGCGAAAGCGGCCGCCTGGGCTGCGTCGAGTGCAAAAACCGCTGTGCCGCGCGCATTGCGGACTTTCTCGCGCCCTTGCGGGAGAAGCGCAGCTACTATGAGCGCCATCCCGGGGAGGTGAAGGACATTCTCGCCGAGGGGGAAAAACGCGCGCAAGTCGTCGCCCGGCAAACCATGGCGGAAGTGCGCCAGGCCATGCATTTGGGGGAAATTGAAACGGCATCCACCGGCGTTCATCTGTGAGATCAGGCGTGCCCCGGCCGGGGCACGGGCAGGCTTATGGCTTATCGTGTCAAGCTCAACACCTTCGAAGGGCCGCTGGATTTGCTGCTCTTCCTGATTCGCAAGGAAGAAGTCGACATCTACGACATTCCGATCGCCGACATCACGCGGCAATATTTGGAATATGTCGAGATTTTGCAGATGCTCGATCTCGAAGGGGCCGGCGATTTTATTTTGCTGGCGGCCACCCTGATCCGCATCAAGGCGCAGATGCTGCTCCCGAAAGACCCTGAAGCCGCCGAGGAAGAGGAGGAAGACCCGCGCCAGGAGCTGGTGCGGCGGCTGCTGGAATATCAACAATACAAGGACCTGGCCGCGCGCATGGCGGAGCTGGAAGTGCGCGAGCGCGACTTTTTTCCTCGCGGCTATTTCGATTATGAATTTACCAGGGATCAGTCCGATTTTCTCGAACATGCCGTCGAGGTCTCGCTCTTCGATCTGATCGCGGCCTTCAAGAACGTGCTGCTGCGCGTGCCGCGCGAAACCCCGCACACTGTCGAGCACATTCCCGTGACCATCGAGGAGCAAATCGATTATGTCTTGCAGGAGCTGGCGGTGCATCAACAGTTGCTCTTCATGAGCCTGCTGGAAAAACTGCCCAGCAAAATCTACATGATCATCACTTTCATCGCCCTGCTCGAGATGATCCAGCGCGGCCTGGTGACCGCCACGCAATCAACGCCGTTCGGAGAAATCTGGCTCAAAAGGATTTGATGACTCTCAACGAACTCAAGCCCATCGTCGAAGCCCTGGTGTTCGCGGCGGACTCGCCGGTGACCGTCGAGCGCCTGCAGGAAACACTGGAAGACGTGGATGCCGCCACCCTCGCGGAGGTCGTTACCGCGCTGAATCAAGACTATGCCGCCAGCGGGCGCGCCTTCTTCATCCGCAAAGTGGGCGGCGGCTATCACATTTCCACCAAGCCGGAATTCAACCCCTGGATCAAGAAACTGTTCTTCGGCCGGCAAAAGTATCGCCTGTCACAGGCGAGCATGGAAACGCTCGCCATCATCGCCTTCAAGCAGCCGATCAGCCGGGTGGACATTGCCCAGATCCGCGGCGTCAATTCCGATGCCGTGGTCGGCTCGCTGATGGAGCGCAAACTCGTCACCATCGTCGGCCGCTCCGAAGGCGTGGGCCGACCTCTGCTCTATGGCACGACGCCGGAATTTCTCAAGTATTTCGGCATCAATGACCTCTCGGAATTGCCCAAGCCGCGCGAAATCGAAGAGCTGTTCAGCAAGGAGGGGCTGCCCGATGAAGTGGCACAGTTGCTCGCGGAAACCGACAAGCAACTGAGCCTGCCGATCAGTTTTGAGGGCGAGGGCGGTCGCGAGGGCGAGCCTGCGGCCGGCCAGTCCCTTTCCGCTGCCGAAGCGCTGCCCCCGGCGCATACGGCCGACTCGCAGGAAAGGGTGACCCCGGAAAATGTGCCGGCTCCCGCCCATCCCACCAAAACCAATATCGTGGAGGCCGTGCCACCGGTTGCGGGCCCGAGTGATGAAACCACGGCACCCCACGCTGGCGCGACGAGCGCGAACACGATGGCCTGGGCAGCGCCGGCCGTGGCAGCCGTGGCCGTGAGTGAATTGTTGGAGGAACCGGCAGCGGCGAAGCCCCGTGATCTCATCGACACTCTGCCCGAGCCCGTTATTGCCGGCACCACCGAATCGGAGGAAGGTGTCGGCTTTTATGGCCTGTTTGCCGATGCGCCGGAAATCACCGCCCAAACCGGGGCCACGGCATCCACGCCCGGCCTCGAGGCCGCCTCCAATGAAGATGAGTTTGAAGCCCTGGCGCATCTTACTGAACAAGAACCGGCTACGTTGTTGCCGGAATTGTCGCAGCCGGCGCCTGAGAACGAAGTGGGAACCGACACCACCGAGCTGGCCGCGATGGAATTCAACATTCGCGAGCCGGACTTTACGGCCACCGACCCGCTCAACCGGGCCGCGGAGACGCTGCTTTCGCGCTTCGCGAGTGAACAGGATTTGGGCACCACCCGCGAGTTTGCGTTGCTCGACGGCAGGCTGATCGACCAGGAGAACAGCACGGGGGAATCGCCGGCGCCGGAGGGGAACGCGGATCTGCAAAGCACCGGCGAAATCATGCTGGCGGCGCTCGCCGGCATGGACAAGGACGAACCTGAGTCCACCGCCTCTGCCGGCGACTTCAATTTGCTTTCCCTGGCGACGGAGGCAGAGCAGCACGCACAGGCCGCAGAGCCGGCTGCCGAGATTGATGGCTGGTGGGGGGAAGAATCGTTGAGCGAGGGCAGGACGGCAGAGTTGAAGCCCGCCGCAGATGATGCCGTTGCCGCGTGGCGTGCGATGGAAGAAGAGAGGGAACGCCGCCTGCCGGAGAATGCCACCGATCGTGCCGAGCTTGAATTGTTGCAGTCCCCACTGCTGCCGCCTGATCCGAAAAACGATGAGGCGGCGCCGCAGTCCGCTTTGCCCGATACCCTTTTCGAGGAAATTTTTGCTGATGACATGACAGCGGCGGGCACCCTACCGCCGGACCCGCAGCCCCCGGCCGCCGCGCATGCGAGTTTTGCCGGGGAAGCAGGACATGAAAAAATGCCGTCGCCCGACCAGGGCGCAGCGAATGCCGCCGCGCCCGGCAGCGATGCCAGTGCGCCGCAAACAGAACCCGAACGCAACGCGCCGGCCGGCATCGCGGGCGAAGCACAAGCAGCGACGGTGGCGCCCGCTTTTTTCGTGCCAGCCCCGGCGCAGCTCGGGGCAGGCACAGCACTCGTGACAGCGGCAGCGAATGAGGCCAACCACGGCTTGCTTCGCCTTTGGCGCAAAGCCGTGGATTGGCTGAAAACCACGTTGACCCGCTTCGGCTGGCGCAGGCGGCCGCAAGTTTAACTGACAGCATCTGCTTCGCCAGTGTCTTATCGTCGCATGCTTGCTGGGAATCGCTGCGCCCCGTGACGTTTGAGCATGAAACCCTCCGTCGCTTCTGAATCGTCCAGCCTTATTCGCCTGAACCGTTATCTGGCGCAGAGCGGGTTGTGTTCCCGCCGCGAAGCGGACCGCTGGATTGCAGCGGGTTGGGTCAAGGTCAACGGCAAAACGGTGACGGAGCTGGGCCGTCAGGTGGATGCCAGCCGCGACCTGGTGCAGGCGCGCGGGGAAACCCTGCGACCCAGCCGGGCATCGACCTACATTATGCTCAACAAACCGGCGGGCTATCTCACCACCGCGCGGGACGAGCAGGGCCGGCCGACAGTCTTTCATCTCGTGAAGACACCGGTGCGCGTGTTTCCGGTGGGGCGGTTGGATCGTGACAGTGAAGGGTTGCTGCTGTTGACCAATGACGGCGATCTTTCTTACCGTCTCACCCATCCGCGCTTCAAAGTGCCCAAGGTCTACCGTGTCGCGTTGCGGGAAGAACTGTCGGAACGCGCTGCCAAAATGCTGGCGCGCGGCGTGCGCATCGATGACTCCCGCCGGCCGGTGGCAGGTGAGCTGCGCTTCCCCAGGCCGCATGACCGTCGCTTGTGCGAGATCACCATCCTGGAAGGCCGTAATCGCCAGGTGCGGAAGATGTTCGCGGCGGTCGGCTGCAGCGTGCAGCGGCTGCAGCGCATTCAAATCGGACCCTTGCGGCTGGGCAATCTACGGGAGGGGGCTTGGCGGTATCTTGAATCCAGGGAAGTGCGGCTGCTGAACCAGGCGATGGGTGTGCGCGATGGAAATTCAAAATAAGACGGTTTTGGTACTCGGGGGATGGGGTCTGGTGGGGATGGCGGTCTGCCGCCAGGCGCTGAGTGAACATCCGAAAGAGCTGATTGTGGCCTCGCTGACCGAAGCTGAGGCGCGGGACGCAGTGCTGCAACTGCGTGAGGAGTATGCCGGCCCCTGCCGGATCACGCCGGCGTGGGGTAATATTTTCGTGCGCGATACCCTGCAGGGCAAATCCCGCCAGGAAATCCTGCAGGATGAGACACTGCGCGCGATGCTGATCGAGGACGTGCTGGATGAATTGAACGAGGCCATTCTGCAGCACTCGTTGTTGTTTCAAATCATTCAGCAGTACCGGCCCAACCTGATTGTTGATTGCGTGAATTCGGCGACGGCGGTGGCCTACCAGGACGTGTTTGCGAGTTATTACCGCATCCGCGGGCATTTGGCGCAGGTCAAACAGCAGCAGGCCTCTCCGGCGGCGCTGGTTGCCGAAGTCGAGAAGCTGCTGTGCACGCTTTACGTGCCGCAGTTGATCCGGCACGTGCAAATTTTGTATGAAGCCATGCGGCGGGCGCGGACGGAAGTCTACGTCAAAGTTGGGACCAGCGGCACCGGCGGCATGGGTTTGAACATTCCCTACACCCACTCGGAAGAGAAACCGTCGCGTGTGCTGCTGAGCAAGTCGTCGATTGCGGGTGCACACACCATGCTGCTCTTCCTCATGGCCCGCACCCCCGATGCGCCGATCACCAAGGAGATCAAGCCCACCGCGGCCATCGCCTGGAAACGCATCGCCTACGGTCCGGTGCTGCGGCAGGGCCGGCCGATTCCGCTTTATGATTGCCCGCCGCAGGCGGCGGTGACACTTGATGACAAACTGGTGCTGCAGGACGGGGCCGCCGGCAGTGCCCCCTGGCAGGCGCTCGACGGCGAGGTGCTGCAGTCGGTTTTCGTGGACACCGGCGAGAACGGCATTTTTTCGCTGGGAGAATTCACCGCGATTTCCGATTCCGGACAGATGGAATTGGTCACGCCCGAGGAAATCGCGCGCAACATTCTCTATGAGGTGAAGGGCGGCAACACCGGCCATGACATCATCAATGCCCTGGACAATTCCGTCATGGGGCCGACTTACCGCGCCGGCGTGATGCGCGCGGCGGTGCTGCAGCAGATGAAGGAGCTGGCGGCGGCGCACAAGGTCGACAGCGTGGCTTTCGAGCTGCTCGGACCGCCTCGACTCTCCAAACTGCTCTTTGAAGCGCATCTGCTCAAGCTGGTCTTTCGCACGATGGCGGCGGTGCGGGCACAGCAGCCGGAGGAAATGGCGGCGCGGCTTGAAGCGGAGCTTCTGCGCAATGCCCGGCTGCGTGCCGAGATCATTTCCATCGGCATACCCATTTTGCTGTCCGACGGCCGCCGCCTGCTGCGGGGACCCGAAATCAAGATCCCGCCGTTTCGCGGCTCCAACGTGCTGGCGCTCACGCCCGACCATCTCGAACAATGGGCCCACGATGGCTGGGTGGACCTGCGCGCCGCCAACATGCGTTTGTGGCAAAGCCGCATGGAAAAGATAGAAGAGGAGATCCGGGCCATTCCCGAGCGCGATACCAGCTCGCGCTACATGCGCAACCGCCGCTACTGGCAGGAGGAGGACGGCATCGACATCGGCAAGCTGGTGGGATGGATTTTCTCCACCGAGGAAAAAGGCGCGCGCATGAAAGAATGAGCACCGCCAGAGCCTCGAGTTTTTCGGGCTGAGAACCAGGGACGCTGTTTCTGCCACTTGGGATGCGTGACACGGAAGTTTTGGATGGATTGACAACAGGGTAGCGCGAACCATGATCGAAATCACGTCGCAGGAACAAGTGATACCTGCCGTGCACCTCACCACGCGTGAGCGGCGTCCAATCATTGCCATCGACGGGCCGGCCGGCTCGGGCAAAAGCACCACCGCCCGGCTGCTGGCGCGGCGTCTGGGCTTCACCTATTTGGACACCGGCGCTTTTTACCGCGCCTTGACCTTGAAAATTTTGGAGGCAAAAATTCCGCCCGAGCAACAGGACGCAGTGGTGGCGGTGGCCCAACGCACGCACATCACGATCAAGAGCGATCCCGACGGCGATCGCGTCTATCTCGATGGCCGGGACGTGACCACGCGCATTCGCGAGCCGCATGTCACCAACAACATCGCGCCCATCTCCGGCAATCCCGGTGTGCGCGAGCTGATGGTGAAGCGACAGCGCGAAATCGGCCGCAAGGGCGGGGTGGTGATGGAAGGCCGTGACATCGGCACCGTGGTTTTCCCGGATGCCGATCTCAAAATCTTCATGAGCGCCTCGCTGGACGAACGCACGCGCCGGCGCCAGCGCGAGCTGGCGGCCAAAGGGCTGCACAAGGATTTTCAAACGCTGCGGCGCGAGATCGAAATTCGTGACCAAAAAGACTCGCAGCGCGCGGTGGCGCCGCTCAGGCCGGCCGAAGATGCCATCATTCTCGACACGACCAACCTGACGCTCGAACAGCAGGTCGATTTCATCATCGACGCGCTGCACCGCAAACTGGCCTGATGCACTGTAAACGTGAATGCTGTAGTCCCCGCCCCTCGTGGGCGGCTGTTCAAAGATGAATTTTTTCTCCTTCAGCAGCCACCCACACGGGTCGGGGCTACAAAAATCAACGTAACAGTGCACTAGTGTCTTCTGGTATTGCACGATTTGTATCAAGTGCCCCCGACTGCCATGCCGGGGGAATCCTCTTTGCGCAGGCAGACCCATTGTAACATGCAGCCCAGATTTCCTGTCCCCCGGCTGCAAGTTTGTGCTGCAGTGTTTTCGTGTTGAGGTGTCCTGCCCGTGTGGGCACCCATCGGGATGAAAATGAACTTTGATAGTCGTGCCTTCAGGCACCGCCCCTGAAGGCGCTACTAAAAAAGCATTTGTGTAGAGACCGTCGCGCAGACCTCTTGTCTGCCGGCAGGTATTTTCGTGGCAAGTGCGGAAAAACCGCCGCCTTCCTTTTCCCGCGAAAGCACACTCCCACGAAAAAGCTTTTTTGTGGGACTTCACTTTCATGGGCGAAGTATTTTCCCGAAAGAGCTTTTTCCGCGGGATTTCATTTTCGTGGGACGGTTTTGATGGTCTGCTGCCAACGCCGCCCTCCCCGGCTGTGCCAGCGGGTCAGAAGCGGGTGCTCCACCGCGCAATGCCAAGTTACCTGTGGGGACTCAGCGCAGAGATCATCATCTTGTCTGCCGGCAGGCGGGAAGCCTGCGTGACGGCATTTTCCTGGTCAACACCCGGGACCGTGCGCAAAGCTTTACAGGACTGTTCCAGGAGGACATTGTTGGTGGCCGGACATTTCAAGCCAGCAGAACACTGGTGCCTGGAAAGCTGAAGGGTATCCCTGTCTCCTCGGCATGTCATTCAAACAAGTCTTGCAAAACACCCGGCAGCGAGGCAGTGCCGGGTGGAGCACGTCGTCGGGGCTTTCACAAGATGGCTGCGGCGGGACATGCGGAAGCGGCAGGGCGGATCACAAGGAGGGGCAGGTGATACCGCGTGCGGGAGGCCTGCAGCGGGGAGAAAGGCAGACCGCCATCCCGGCAACTGTGTCTCGCTGACCAAAACCGATCACACGGCAAGCGAATCGTGCAGCGGTTGATTTTCCGATTATCCCAGCTTTTGCTGCGGATCTATTTCTCTGCGCTCTTTCGCCTGGAGGTGCGAGGACGGGCGAACATTCCGCGGCATGGCCGCCTGCTGATCGCGGCAAACCACATCTCGGGTTACGATCCGCCGCTGGTCGGCTGTTTGATTCCGCGCGTGGTCCATTTCATGGCCAAGAAGGAATTGTTTCGCATCCCGCTGCTGGGGCCGTTGATTCGTTTTTACAACGCCATCCCCACCGACCGCACCGGCACCAGTTTGTCAACGGTGCGACGGGTGTCGGCGCTGCTGGCGGCGGAGGAAGCTGTGCTGGTTTTCCCCGAGGGCACGCGTGTGCGCTCCGGCCGGCTGGGCGCGCCCAAAGCCGGGGTGGGGATGTTGGCGGTGCGAAATCACACCGACATCCTGCCGGTGCACCTGGATGGCTTGCAAAAACGCCGCGGCTTCGGCTGGCGTCGTCCCCGCGTGAAGGTGGTCTTCGGGGAAAGACTGGCGGTGGCCAATTTTCTCGACAATGGCCGCGCCGACAAGGAGGTTTACCTCGCCGTGACAGCAGCGGTAAATGCCCGCATCGCCCAACTGGCGGCTTCCTGCCAGGAGTGATATGCGGGGATCAGGCTCGTGCCAATGGCAACCGGCCCTGCTGCCGGGCGAATGTGAAAGAAAGACTGTTTTTCTGCGCGGGTGAGACACATCTGCGCAGCGCCCTCATTCCCAAAAGGAGGTTCATCCTTGACATGTTCACACTCTCTGTAATTCACTGGAGCGTGGCGGGTAAATCCGAAGGCGCGCCGCAAAGCAGTGCGGCCGCTGACGAGGCCACGCTTGCTGCTGCTCACCAAACTGCGTCGCTGGCAAAGGGTATCGGCATGAGCTACGATCCCACCACCAAAGTTGTCGCGAAGAAAGACTTGCAAGAGACGGTCGAGTATTCCGAAGAAGAAAAGAAAAATTTCGAGCGCCTTTACGAAGACACCCTGTCGGAATTCGTCGAGGGCCAGCTCGTCACCGGCAAAATCCTCGCCATCAACAACCGGGAGGTCGCCGTTGACATCGGCTTCAAAAGTGAGGGGGTCATTCCGATCGAAGAGTTTGCGGATCCGAAGAGCTTGAAAATCGGCGATGATATCGAAGTGTTTCTCGACAATGTCGAAGACCAGGACGGCCAACTGGTGCTCTCCAAAAAGAAGGCCGATTTCATGCGGGTGTGGGAGCGCGTGCTGGCGGCGTATGAAAAGGGTGAGATTCTGCAGGGCCGCTGCACCCGCCGCATCAAGGGCGGCATCGTGGTCGATCTCATGGGCATCGACGCCTTCCTGCCCGGCTCGCAGATCGATCTGAAGCCGATCCGCGATTTTGACGCCTACATCGGGCAGGTGATGGACTTTCGCGTGGTCAAGGTCAACGAACTGCGCAAGAACATCGTGGTCTCCCATCGCGTGCTGGTGGAAGAAGCCATGTCGGAACAGCGCGCCCGCATCCTGGAGAATCTCGCCAAGGGCCAGGTGTTGGAGGGCACGGTGAAGAACATCACCGACTTCGGAGTGTTCATCGACCTCGGTGGCGTCGATGGCCTGTTGCACATCAACGACCTGTCGTGGGGCCGCGTCAGCCATCCCTCCGAAATTGTCTCCCTGGATCAAAAGATCAAGGTGCAGGTGCTGGACTTCAACGAGGCCAAGGACCGCATCTCGCTCGGCCTCAAGCAATTGCAGCCGCATCCCTGGGTGGATGTCGACAAGAAATATCCGGTCGGCTCGGTGGTGCGCGGCAAAGTCGTCAGCATCTCCGACTACGGCGCCTTCGTGGAACTGGAGCGCGGCGTCGAGGGCTTGATCCACATCTCCGAGATGAGCTGGACGCAGCACATCCGCCATCCCAGCAAGATCGTATCAGTGGGCGAAATGGTGGATGCCAAAGTCCTGAATGTCGACCTGGAGGAGCGCAAGATCTCGCTCGGCTTGAAGCAACTCGAGCCCGATCCCTGGGATGACATTGAACAGAAGTATCCGCTGGGCTCGCACCAGCGCGGCGTCGTGCGCAATCTCACCAACTTTGGCGCCTTCGTGGAATTGGAGGAAGGCATCGACGGTTTGGTGCACATCTCCGATCTCTCCTGGACCAAGAAGATCCGCCATCCCGGTGAAGTGGTGAAGAAGGGCGATGAGGTCGAGGTGGTGGTGTTGAATGTGGACAAGGCCAACCGCCGCATCTCGCTGGGCTACAAGCAGACGAAAGAAAACCCGTGGGAGGTGTTCGAGAAGGACTACGGCGTGCACACCCGCACCACCGGCAAGATCGTGCGCATGATCGACAAGGGTGTCATCGTCGAGCTGCCGGCGGAAGTTGACGGCTTCGTGCCGCTCTCGCATCTGGCCAAACCCAACCTGACCAAGCCCGCGGACGGTTATGCCGTGGGTGACACGCTGGAGCTGGTGGTGATCGAATTCAACAAGGACAACAAGAAGATCATCCTCTCCGAGCGTCTCGCCAAGGACCAGCCGGAGAGCGAAGGCGGCAGGCGCAAAGGCAAACGTGGCCGCAAGGCGGAAAGCCAGGAGACGCCGGCAGAGAAGCCGCGCGTCGAGGTCGTCTCCGAGGAGGAAAAAGCGGCGTTTGACGCCGCGATGACCCCGGGCGGGACCGTGGCGGCGGAGCAGCCGAATCCATCTGCCGGCAATTAAGTCGCAAGTCATGCAAACCAGCGGGGTGGAGCAGCCCTCCCCCCGCTGGGGAGTACCCGCTGTTGCTCGAGGAGGGGCAGATGCCAAGATTCCGCTGCGGGCTTTCATGTGCCAGCCTTCTTGTTGCCGCCCTGTTGTTTCCCGCCCCCTTGCGCAGCCAAATCTCCGAGGAAGAAATCAAGGCGATGCTGGCCGCCAACGAGCTGAGCGCCGCCCGTGCCAGGGTGAAGACGGCCTGCCGCCAGAATCCCGCCTCCGCGGTGGCGGCCTATTATTGCGCGCTGCTCGAAGAGAACGGCGAAACCGCGCTCACCCTTTTTCAGGAAGTCGCCCGCAGGTTTTCGACCTCGGAGTATGCCGGCCGCGCGCGCTATCAGATCGGACAATATTACTTTGCCCGCGGCAATTACCGCCGGGCGCGCGAGGCCTATTGGGAAGTGGTGCGATTGTTTCCCGCCTCGGAGTTGGCGGCACCGGCCGCCTATCACGCCGCCAAAGCCCTCGCCATTTTGGGGGAAAATGCCGCGGCGCAGCAGGAGTTGACCGCCTTCCTGCAGCAATATCCGCAGAGCAAACTGGCGACCCTGGCGCGCCAGGATCTCGCTGAACTGCCGCCCGTCCGCCAGGCAAAGCCCCCGGCCAAAATCTCCTACACCGTGCAGACCGGCGCCTTCGTGCAAAAATCCAATGCCGTGGCACAGCAGAAGCGTTTGCGCCAGGCGGGATACAGGGCCTCGGTCAGCGAGAAGTGGGAGGGCAACACCAAGTACTATGTTGTCCGGGTGGGGGAATTTCGCACGCGCGAGCAGGCACGCGAGTTGGCCGAGCGCCTCCACCGCAGGCACAACCTGAAGGGCAGTGTGGTGCAGAAGGAGAATTGACGGCCCGCTTGGCCGCGCCCGCACACCTCGAGCGTCTGACCAGCCGAGGTGAACATGGCGAGTAACGAAAAACAGCGCGCGAAACGATCACCCCGGCGCTGAGCGACCGCATCGTCACGAAGATTTTTTAAACGTGAAGCCGCCGGGCCGCAGGGAAAAACCCTGCCGGCTCGCGGGCGCCATGTCCCGTTTGGCTTTTGCCCGGGCATGGAAAACCATAAGTATTTCACGGCAAAACCCGAAGGACGCGACGTTTCATCTTTTTATCCCGGCGTCCTTCGCCTTGAGAATCTAATTGCGACTGCAGGCTGCGCCATGATCCCCCTTCAACAAGCCGTTGAGCTGGTCATGCAAAACACCGGCCGGTTGCCGGCCGAGACGGTCGACTTACTGCAAGCCGCCGGCCGCGTGCTGGCCGAAGAGATTATCTCCGATCGCGACCAGCCGCCGTTTGCCCGCAGCAGCATGGATGGTTATGCGCTGCGCGCCGCGGATGTCGCGCCGGCACCGGTGCAGTTGCAGGTCGTGGGTTTTATCCCCGCCGGTACTTTTCCTGATTTTCAAATTCAGCAAGGCCAGGCTGCCAAGATCATGACCGGCGCGCCGTTGCCAGCAGGCGCGGACAGTGTGCAGATGATTGAAAAGACCCGCCCGGCTGCCGGTGATCGTGTCGAAGTTTTGGAGGCGGTGCCCCCGGGCCATAATGTCTCGCCGCAAGGAAGTGAGGCGGCCGCCGGCCAGGTTGTTGCCAGAGCTGGCAGCTTCGTTTCACCCGCGGTTATCGGCCTGCTGGCTGCGGTGGGAAAGAGCCGGGTGCGGGTATATCGGCGGCCTGCGGTGGCCATTATTGCCACGGGTGACGAGCTGGTCGAAATCGATCAAACGCCGAAACTCGGCCAAATTCGCAACTCCAACAGCTTTGCACTGGCGGCGCAGGTTGCCCGGCTGGGCGCCACTGCCAGGCTGTGGGGGATGGCGCGCGACCAGCAGCAGCAGATTCGGGAGTTGCTGCAGCGCGGACTGGCGTGCGAGGTGGTGGTGCTCACCGGCGGTGTGTCGATGGGCGATCTGGATTTGGTGGAGGACGTGTTCCAGGAGTTGGGGCTGCAAATCCATTTCAACAAAGTCGCGGTCAAGCCGGGCAAGCCCGTGGTGTTTGCCACCTGCGGAGACAAGTTGGTTTTTGGACTGCCCGGCAATCCCGTCTCGGCGGCCACCACGTTCGAGTTGCTGGTGCGGCCGGCAATCCGCAAGCTCATGGGTTTTTCAGTCTACTCGAATCAAATCGTCGCGGCGCAACTGGAAGCGCCGATCATCAACCGGTCGCAGCGGGAGTATTATGCGCCGGCCACGGCCTGGTATGATGGCCGGCAGTTTCGTGTGCGCCCGCTCGCTTCAAAAGGCAGCGGCGATCAGGTCACCTATGCGCAGAGCAATTGCTATTTGATCTGCCCGCGGGAGGTGGTGGAGCTGCACGCCGGCGAGACGGTGAGAGTCATGTTGCGCCCGGAGTTTTTTTCTTGTTAGTGCCTGAATTTTGCATGCTGGCTTGCTGTTGCCCGGGAGAAATGGCGTGTTCACAAAACTCCGTTAGGAGTGAACTGTTTGTAGCCATGGGCTCCTGACGAAGTTTTGGGAAATGCGATATGCAGCTTTACTAAAAACAGTTCACTCCTGCCGGAGCTGACAGCACGTTCGCCCGCAAAATTTTTTATGCACCACCCCTTAGGTGGTTGGCCGTGGCGATCTAAGCGGCGTTTCTCGTGAAGAAAGCCAATCTGGGTGCAAAATTCAGGTAGTGTGTCTGTCCGCAATTGGGAACGCTTTCGCGAATGCTCCGGCCGCGGCCTGGTCGTTGCCTCAAAGCCCTTTGTGCCGTCACGACATACACCGCTTCTGATCTGATGCCAGTTCGGTTTCAGGATATGAGTGACAGGAAGTTGAAGCCCGCAGGAAGGCACGGGCGTGAAAAAAAAGCCACGGCAGTGCCGTGGCCATTTCTTGCCGCGAGCCGCAGGGCGCATCAGGCCTTTTTGACCACGCCGATGAGCCAGAGCAGCACAATGGCGCCCACCACTGCCATCACCAGCGAGCCGATCAGGCCATAGGCTTCAATGCTGAGTACGTCGAAGATGAAACCGCCCAGCAGCGCGCCGATGACGCCGACCACCAGATTGCCGACGATACCGAGCCCTCTGCCTTTCATGATCCTTCCCGCCAGCCAGCCTGCTGCCAGACCAATCAACAAAAACCAGAGTGTGCTCATCTCTCTGCCTCCGGTTGCGTGAGTGAGGAAATGTTGGAATTGTACGGCACATATTGCACAGCCGATCCGGCAAAGTCAAGTCCGGCATTGCGGCACACGGTCCGCCGCCGGACGGCCGCTGGCTTGACTCTCAGCGCCTCGATGCGTATATTGCCCGGCATTCGCGGTGAGCGCTTGCCTGGTGGGCACCGGAGGTACAAGGCGCATTTTTCGAGCCGGGTGGAATAAAGCGGCAGTTTCGCCGTACTCTCAACAGTCCGGATCAGCACCGGCTGCGGATTCCTGGCAGGCGGTGACACCGGTTGCGCGGAAGAGGCAATCGCGTCATTTCCATCCGGACGGTTATCAGCCCGGCCCAAGCCGGAAAAGTCACTGACTGCCTCGGATTGAGGCGCATGAATCCACGGGAACGGAACAATACCATGAACCGCGAAAAACTCACCGCCGCTGGCGCGCTGTTGACCTTCATTTTGAGTGTGACCGCCGTGCAAGCCCAAAAGAGCAATGTCCGCGTCACGATCTATAATGAGAATCTCGCGCTGGTGCATGAGATGCGCGAGATCGAGCTGCCCAAGCCCGCCGGGGTCTGCTCGTTTCGTGACGTCGCCGCACAAATCGACCCCACTTCCGTGCATTTCAAATCGCTGTCGCATCCCACCGCGGTGCGCGTGCTGGAACAGAATTTCGAATATGATCTGGTGAGTGCCGATCGCATTCTGCAGCGCTACCTGGATCAAAAGGTGCAACTCAGCACCCGGCAGGGCGGCACGGTCAGCGGCACGCTGCTGAATGCGGCCGGCAACCTCGTGCTGCAGGCGGAAGACGGCACGATCAAAATTCTCAACAGCAGCGAGATCGTGGCCACGGATTTGCCGAAACTGCCTGAGGGCTTGATCACGCGGCCGACGCTGGTGTGGCTGGTTGCCAACGACGGCCCGGCCCGGCAGCGCGTCGAAGTCTCCTATCTTACCACCGGCCTGGCCTGGCATGCCGAATATGTCGGCGTGCTGCATGAAAATGACGCCCGCCTGAGCCTGACGGGCTGGGTGTCGATTGAAAACAATTGCGGTGCAACCTTTCCGGAGGCGCAGTTGCTGCTGGTGGCCGGCTCGATTCATCGTGCCGAGGTGCCGCGGCCGCTGCCCAGGCAAATGCGGACCATGGAAATGATGGCGGCGGCCGGCGCCGGTTTCGAGGAGAAGGAGTTTTTCGAATATCATCTCTACACCCTGGGACGCGCGGCCACGCTCAAAGACCGTCAGGTGAAGCAAATCGAGCTGATTCCTGCCTGTCAGACGCCGGTGAAGAAGGAGTACACCTACGATGGCTCGCGGGATCCCAGGAAGGTCAAAGTCACGCTGCGTTTCAAGAACAGCCAGCAAAACGGTCTGGGGCTGGCGTTGCCGGCCGGCAAGTTTCGCCTGTACAAGCCCGAAGGCGGAGCGCAAGTTTTGGTGGGGGAGGATTTCATCGATCATACGCCACGGGATGAAGAAGTGCGGCTGAAGGTCGGTGATGCCTTCGATCTCGTCGGTGAGCGCACCGTGCTGAGCACGCGCAAAGTCGGCGACCGCGCCGAGGAGAGCGAAGTCAAGATCGAAATCCGCAACCACAAGGATGAAGCCGTGACGGTGAATGTGCTCGAGCATTTCCATGGCGACTGGACCATCCGCCGCGAGAGCGCGGCACACACCAAGAAGGATGCCACCACGGCAGAATGGACGCTGGCGGTGCCGGCGCGCGGCCGGGCGGAAGTTACCTACACCTGCTTTCGCACCTGGTAGTTCCCCCTGTCCGCCGGATGGAATCTTCCCGTCCGGCCTCTGCGCCGGGTCTTGTGAGGCAACGACCGCGCCGTGCCGGAATATCGCCAGACGCCCCGGTGGCCAGGTGAGGCATGCCCGCACGCCGCAGAGATGAGCGGATCAGTGATCCCATGAATCGCAGCACGATTGCACCCCCGGCCCTGACCAGTGCAGGCCGGGAGGCAACCACCACGCCCGTGCGCTACTTGCGCGGCTTGGGCGAAACCCGCAGCCGCGAGCTGGAGAAGATCGGCATCAAAACGATCGCCGATCTTTTGTTTTATTTGCCGCGGCGCTATCTCGACCGTTCCACCATTCTGCAATGCCGTGATTTGCGCGAGGGTGTGGCAGCCACGGTGGTCGGCAAGGTCATGTCCGGCCAAATCCTCTATGGCGGGCGCCGGCCGCGCTTCGAGCTGACGCTGGCGGACGGCACCGGCTTCATGAAGTGTGTGTGGTTCAACCGTGCCAATCTCTGGCCGAAGATTTTCAGCCGGGGGGAAAACGTCGCCTTTCACGGCAAGGTCACGTTCTTTGACGGCTACGCCATGATCCACCCGGATTTTGACAAGCTCGGCGAGGAGGGCGAGGCGCGCTTCCTGCACACCGGCAAGATCATCCCGCTTTATCGTTCCTCGGAAGCGTTGGGCAGGGTTGGGCTGGACAGCCGCGGGTTTCGCCGGTTGCTGCGCGTGGCGGTCGATGATTTTGCCCACACCCTGGTTGACCCGCTGCCCGCCGAGCTGCGCAGCCGTCACCGCCTGCTGCCGCTCGCCGAGGCGGTGGTGCAGATTCATTTCCCGGAAAGCGAGCAGGCCCTGGCCGCCGGCCGCCACCGCCTGAAGTTCGATGAACTGTTTTTTCTCGAGCTTTATCTCGCCTGTCGCAAGGCCGCGCTCACCACGGCGCAACCGGGCATCAGTTTCACGGCCGTGGGCGAACGCACGCGGCAATTGGTGGAGAAACTGCCCTTCCAGCTGACGGAGGCGCAGCGCCGGGTGCTGCGCGAAATCCGTGCTGATATGAAGGCGCCGCGGCCCATGCACCGTCTGCTGCAGGGCGATGTCGGCTCCGGCAAAACCGTGGTGGCGCTCCTCGCCATGCTGATGGCGGTGGAGAACGGCTATCAAGCCGCGCTGATGGCCCCCACGGAAATCCTCGCGGAACAGCATTATCTCACCAGCCATCACCTTCTCGAACAGCTCGGCGTAAACGTCGTGCTGCTGGTGGGCGGCCGGAAAAAAAGCGAGCGCGAACGGATATTGGAGATGATCGCGGGCGGCGAGGCGGCCATCGTGATCGGCACGCATGCGCTGATTCAGGGCGGGGTGCAGTTTCACCGCCTGGGTTTGGTGGTGGTGGATGAACAGCACCGCTTCGGTGTGCTGCAACGCGCCGCGTTGCGCGAGAAGGGCGAACAGCCGGATGTGCTGGTGATGACCGCGACCCCGATTCCGCGCTCGCTGGCGATGACGCTTTACGGTGATCTCGAGGTATCGATCATCGACCAGTTGCCTGCCGGCCGCCGGCCGGTGCGCACGGCCTGGCGTTCCTCGCGCAAGCGGCAGCAGATTTATGAATTCGTGCGGCGCGAGGTGCTGAACGATTCGCAGGCCTATGTGGTTTTTCCGCTGGTGGAGGAGACGGAGAAAAGCGATCTCGCCGCGGCCAGGGAGAGCTACGAGGCCCTGCGGCAGGGCATCTTTCGCGATCTCCATCCCGCCCTGCTGCATGGCCGCATGAAGGCGGCCGAGAAGGAAGCGGTGATGGCGGCCTTCAAGACGGGAGTGCACAAGGTGCTGGTGGCAACCACGGTTATCGAGGTCGGTGTCGATGTGCCCAATGCCACGGTGATGGTGATTGAACATGCCGAGCGCTTCGGCCTGAGCCAACTGCATCAATTGCGCGGCCGCGTGGGCCGCGGCCCCCGGCAGTCTTATTGCATCCTGATTGCCGACGAGCCGGTGAACGAAGAGACGCGCAAACGGCTGCAAACGCTGGTAGACACCACCGACGGCTTTCGCATTGCCGAGGCCGATCTGGAAATGCGCGGCCCGGGCGAGTTTTTCGGCACCCGGCAGCACGGCCTGCCCGGGCTGAAAATTGCCAATCCCATCACCGATGGCCGCCTGCTGGTCGCCGCCCGCGAGGAGGCTTTCGCGCTGGCCAAACAGGACCCGCAATTGCAACGGCCGGAACATGGCGCGTTGCGCGCTCATTTGCTCCGCCATTATCGCGAACAGTTGGCCGCGCTGCACATCGGCTGAAATCAAACATTGACATTGAGCAGGTCAACGGATAGATTGAAGCCGCCATTGCCGCACCGCGCATGTGCTTCACCTCTGACACCTTTGGAAACAGGAGATAGTCTGCAATGCCCCATCGCAAATTGAACGCCCTGATGGCCAGCCTGGTGTTTGCCATTTCATTCATCGTCTATGCCATGACGGTGGCACCCACCACCCCGTTTTGGGATTGCGGCGAGTTCATCGCGTGCTCCTACATCCTCGGCATTCCCCACCCGCCGGGTGCGCCGCTTTACGTGCTGCTCGGCCGGGTTTTTTCGATGCTGCCGTTCGGGGTTGACTCCAGTCTGGATCCCGCCCAGATTCCGGGCGTGCTCACCGACAACATCGCGCTGCGCGTGAATATGATCTCGCCGATCTTCAGTGCCTTCACCGCGATGCTCACCTATCTCATCATCGTGCGCCTCATCCTGCTCTTTTGGAAGCGCGAGCCGGAGAGCCTGGCGGAGAAAATCACGCTCTATGCCGCCGGCGTGGTGGGCGCACTCGGCTTTGCCTTCTCCGACAGCCAGTGGTTCAATTCCGTGGAGGCGGAAGTCTACGCCGGCTCGATGTTCTTCACCGCCATCGTCATCTGGCTCATTTTGAAATGGCAGGATGAAGCGGAAACCGCCCCCTCCGACCGCTACATTCTGCTGATCTTCTATCTGCTCGGGCTGGCCATCGGGGTTCACCTGCTTAATTTGCTCGCCCTGCCCACCATTGCGATGATCTTCTTCAACCAGCGCTATCAACGCACCGGCCGAAAAGCGGACGCCTTCGGCGAGCTGCTGCGCATGCTGGCGGTGGCCGGCGCCGGCGGTTTGACGATGTATTACGGCATCAACAACGGCCTGGTGCAGGGCCTGCCCTGGCTCATGGAGCAAGGCGGGGTCATCGCACTGGTGCTGGTGCTGGCGGCCCTGGTGGTGGCCGTGACGATGGCAGGGGTCAACCGTCAGCGTCTGTTGGGCATGGCGGCAATGTCGGTGCTGCTCATCATTATCGGTTACTCCACCTACTCCGCGATTTTCATCCGCTCGACGCTGGATCCGGCCATTGACGAAAACAACCCCGACACTGCCGAGCGCCTGGTCAGTTATCTCCGGCGTGAGCAGTATGGCGAGGTGCATCTCACGCCGCGACGGGCGCCTTTCTGGGAGTACCAAATCAAGCAGATGTACATCCGCTATTTCAACTGGCAATTCATCGGCAAAGGCACGACGCTCGATCAACAGGGCCGGATTGTGGAGGTCTTCTCGCTGCGCGGCCTGTGGGGCATCCCGTTTTTGGTGGGCCTGTTCGGCATGGTTTATCACTTCTACAAGGATTGGCGCCGTGCCCTGCCGATCCTGACTTTGTTCCTCATGACCGGCCTGGCGATCGTGATCTATTTGAACCAGGATGACCCCCAACCGCGGGAGCGGGACTATGCCTACACCGGTTCTTTCTTCGCCTTTGCGCTGTGGATCGGCATCGGCGTGGCCGCGCTGGTGGATTACGCCCACAACCTGCTGCAGGGCAAAAAGACAACGGCGGCCGGCGCGGTGGCCGGCCGGCCCGCGCTGCACAGCCCCCTGGCCGCCGGGGTGGCGGGTTTGCTGATCACGCTGGTGCCCGGCAATATGCTGTTCTCCATCCTGCCCGGTGTCGATTGGTTTTCCAATTTCCGCGAACACAATCGCAAGGGCGACTATGTGGCCTTCGATTACTCCTACAACATCCTCGCCTCCTGTGCGCCGAATGCCATCATCTTCACCAACGGCGACAACGACACCTTTCCCCTGTGGTTCCTGCAATACGTCCACAACATCCGCAGGGACGTGCGCGTGGTCAATCTGAGCCTGCTCAACACCGACTGGTACATCAAGCAGCTCCGCGATGATGAGCCCAAGGTGCCGATTTACATGTCGGACGCCAGCATCGCCGCGCTGCGTCCAATCGAGTGGAAAACCAAGACGGTGACGATCTCCGTGCCCGGGGAAATCTACGAACAGTATTACCAGGAAGCCCTCCGGCTCGATGCCAACGTCACCCGGGAAGAGACCCCCGTGATGCGCCTGGAAGTGAAGCCCACTTACGAAAACCTCGCCATCCGGGTGCAGGACATCATGATTCTGCGGATTCTGGAGGACAATCAATTCCGCCGTCCGGTTTACTTCGCAGTGACCGTCTCGCCCGAAAACAAAATCGGCCTGGAGCCCTACATGCGCATGGACGGCCTGGCATTTCGCGTCCTGCCGGTGAAGATCGAACGCGGCACCGTCGATCCCGGGCTGATGTGGACGAATCTCAACGAAAAGTTCCGCTATCGCAATCTCGACAATCCGAAAGTTTACTACAACGACAACGTCATAAGCCTGCTGCAGAATTACCGTTCCGCTTTTCTGCATCTTGCGCAGTATCATCTCTACCGTCGTGAGAATGAGCAGGTGGTGAAGGTGCTGGATCGCATGAGCCAGATCATGCCGGAGTCGGTCATTCCGACCAGCGACTTCCGCATCAACGAGGCCATCGGCATGATGTATGCCCAGGCCGGCCGGCCCGAGGAGATGACCAAACGCTACCACCATTTTGTCGTGAACGAATATCCCCGCCTGCAGGAACTGCGCGACCGGCTTTCCTTCGCCGATTATCTGAACTATCGCGGGCAGCGGGCGCTGGCGGAGTCGCTGGTGCAGGAAATCATCAAAAAGGAGTCCGGCCAGCGCGAGCCCTATCAGTGGCTGGCGCGCTTTTACAACATGACGGGCGAGCGTGACAAGGCCATCGCCGCGCTAGAGCAACTTTTGGCACGTTTTCCGGATGATCAGACCGCGCGCATGCAATTGCAGCAGATGCGCGGCCAGGCATCGGACAGTGCGGCACCGGCGGGTCCCTCGGACGGCCGTCAGCCCTCCCACTGAGCGCATGGCACAATCGTCCGGGCCCATGCTGCTGACCGCGGCGCCGCTGGTGTCGGTGGTCATTCCACACTGGCGCGGTGCCGCGATATTGCAGCGCTGTTTGCAAAGCTTGCGCACCACGGTCTATCAGCCGCTGGAAATTCTGCTGGTTGACAATGGCTGTGATGACGGCAGTGTGGCGGAAGTTGCGGTGCAGTTCCCGGAGGTCAAAATCGTGAACAGTGCGGTCAATCTCGGCTTTGCCGGCGGGTGCAACCTCGGTTTGCGGGCGAGCCGGGGGAAATATGTCGCTTTGCTCAACAACGACGCCGTGGTGACCGCCAGCTGGCTGGCGCCGATGGTCGCGGCCATGGAGCGCGACCATCGCCTTGCCGCCTGCCAGCCGAAGATTCTGGCGCCGGGGCCGCTGCCGCAGTTTGATTATGCCGGCGCTGCCGGCGGCCTGCTCGACTGGCTGGGCTATCCCTTTTGCCGCGGCCGGATCTTCTTCACCCTGGAAAACGATCACGGCCAGTATGACCAGGAAGCCGATATTTTCTGGGCGAGCGGCGCGTGTTGTTTGTTGCGGCAAGCCGCCCTGGCGGAGACCGGGCTGTTGGATGAGCGCTTTTTTGCGCACATGGAAGAGATCGATCTCAACTGGCGCATGCACCTTGCCGGCTATCGTGTGCGCGTCACGCCGGCGGCGGTGGTTTATCACCAGGCGGGTTCGACCCTGCAGACGGAATCGCCGCGCAAGGTTTATCTCAATCATCGCAACGGCCTGCTGCTGCTGCTGAAGAACAGTGAGGCCGCCCGCCTGTGCCTGATTTTGCCGTTGCGCTTTCTGTTGGACATGGCCGCGACCCTGCGTGAACTGATGCGCCTGCGCGTGCGGCACGCCGCCGTGATTCTGGCAGCATACGGTTATTTGCTTGTCCATTTGCCGGAGGTGTGGCAGCAACGCCATGCCAGCCAGCGTGTGCGCCGTCTCCCCGCCGCCATTATGCGGCGCAAATTCTATCCACACAGCATCGTGTGGCAATATTTTGTGCGCGGCAGAAAGCGCTTCTCCGAACTGCCTGCCGGGCCGTGAGCAGCGCTGCCACGGTGGCCGCACTTACAAACTCTCAAGTGAGCAGGGAAAAGGTTGTCGGAGTTCGAAAATTGCGCGTGCCCCCTCTGCCAGAGTGGGGCCGCCGAGCTTTATCTGTGCGTGGCCGATCGTTTCGCGCTGGCGGACGGCCCGGTTTACCGCCTGCAACGCTGTCGTGACTGCGGCATGGTGTATCTCAATCCCCGGCCCACCGAGGCCGCGAGCGGCCGCTTTTATCAGCACGAAGCCTATCTGCCCTTCGCCAGCCTGGCACGCCGGCCGACGGCCCTGCAGAAACTCTACGATGGTCTGCGACGCTGCAATCTCAACTGGAAGCGGCGGCTGGTTGCCCGGCTCAAAAGCGGGGGCGCACTGCTTGACGTTGGTTGCGGCACCGGCGAGTTTCTCGCCTGCATGCGCGCGGCCGGCTGGCGGGTGACGGGTTTGGAGCGCGATGCCCGCGCCGCGAACTGGGGCCGCCGGCAGTTTGAACTCGACATTCACGTGGGCAGTGTGGCGGATTTGCCGCCGGGAAGATTCGATCTCATCACGCTGTGGCATGTGCTGGAGCATCTCTATGCGCCCCGGGCGGTATTGCAGCGGCTGCGCGAATACCTGGCGGACGAAGGCGTGCTCATCCTCGCCGTGCCCAATCTCGCCAGCCTCGATGCCGCCGTTTATGGCGCCGATTGGATCGCGCTCGACACGCCCCGCCATGTCAATCATTTCACCCCGGCAACCCTGACGCGCCTGGCACACGCCTGCGGTTTCGCGGTGCGGGAGCTGCGGCAATTGCCGCTCGATGCTTTTTTCAACACCCTGATGAGCGAGCAATTGCAGCGGCAAACCGGGCGGCGCCGCGCCGCGCGGCTGCCGCTGCGCCTGTTGCGCGCCGGCGGGGTGACCGCCGCCTCCCTGTTTGCCGGCAGCCGGATATCACCTTTCTCCTGCAAGGGTGCCACCCTGGTGGCAATCTTGCAAACGGCATGAAACACCAGTCATGAGGCCATGGATTCTTTTGCTGCCGGCCGCCGGCATGCTGGCCGGATGTCAACAGCAACCGGTCAGCGTCGGCTCGGAAAAAGAAATTGTCGTCTGCGCTGACTCGCTGGATTTTCAAACATTGCGACCGGCGTTGCAGGCGGCGTTCGAGCGCGAACTGCCCACGCCGGTGCCGGAAAAGATGTTTGAATTGAAATGGGCGCCGGTGGCCGAGCTCGGTCGCCACCTGCACAAGCCGCGCCTGCTCCTGCTGGGCTGTTTGCACGAAGACAATGAAGCCGCGCGCCAGGTGACGGCCATGCTGGATGCCACGCAACGCCAGCAGGCGCTGCAGGGCGAGCGTTACCTGTTCCAATCCGACGATCCGTGGCGCCGGCAACAACGCCTGTTGATTCTGGCGGCGCCCTCGCGGGAGGCGCTGGGGCAACACCTCTCCGCGAATGCCGCCGGATTGTTCGAGGCGTTCGAGCAGCCGCTGCGTGCGCAGATCGAACAGCAGCTTTACAGCGTGCGCGAACAGCAGGAACTGGCGCGGCGGTTGGAGCGTGAGTATGGCTGGTCGCTGCGCATTCCACATGATTATTTCATCTTCAAAGAGCTGCCGGCCGGGCGTTTTGTGATGTTGCGGCGCACCTCGCCGGAACGCTGGCTGTTCGTGGCTTGGCGGGAGGCAACGGCGGCAGAACTGCCCACGCTGGCGGAGGTAATCGCGTGGCGTGACACCATCGGCGAAAAATATTATGAAGGCGACCGCGTCGCCACGCACGATCTGTCTGCCGCCACCACCGTGTTTGCCGGCCGGCCGGCGCTGGTAGTGCGCGGCTTGTGGGAGAACGAGGTCAAGATCGCCGGCGGACCGTTTCAGTGTTGGGCCATTCCTGACCCGGCGCGGCATGCCGTCTTTCTGGTCGATATTGCCATCTTCGCCCCGGGAGTGGAGAAGGTGCCGCATTTGCGGCGGCTGGAGATCATCGCGCGCAGCTTTCGCCTGCGCGAAACCGCCGAGGGGGCGGCGGAGTAGAGGGTGGCGGAGCGACGATTTCCGCGCGCGGCGGAAACAAAGTTGCCCGCGCCACGCGCAAGCCCCGTGGGAACAATTGGGGTGGAGGGAGGCGCGGCGAGACGAACCATGATTACCCTTTAGCTTGACAAAACCCGCGAGTGAACCGCCTGACCAACCCTCGCTGAAGCCTGATGCACAGTCTTCGTTACAAAATCGCCTTGGGCTATGTCATCCTGCTGGCGATCATTCTCCTCACCAGCGTGTTTGCTGTGCATGATTTTTCGCAATTGAGCACCTCGGTCGGCGGCATTTTGCGGCAGAATTATGAGAACGTGCTGGCTGCGGAAAACATGCTCAAGGCGCTGGAGAACCAGGAGAATGCCCAGCTCGCCATGCTCATCCAAAGCGGCGACTCGACGCTGGTGGTGTACAACACCGAACGCAGCGAAGAGCGCTCGCTGGTGGTCTACAACCCCAACCGCAGCCCGGAATCGGCGCTGTCGGTGTTCAACGCCAATCGTGACGAATTTCTGCAATGGTTCGAGAAGATCAATCAGGCGGTCACGCAACCGACCGAGCATGCGCTGCTGGAGAACATCATTCTCACCTACCGCCGCTACCTGGTGGATTCTGACTCGCTGCATCGCATGGTGCAGGAACGCCGCGCCTATGCCCGCGTGCGCAACTTCCAGCGCAGCGAAATCCAGCCGGTGATGCAGAAAATCCGCCGCGACTGCGAGACCGTGCTGAAGCTCAACCAGGATGCCATCAGCAGCATGGACCGCCGCGCCCGCGACATCACCAGTCAGGCCACCCAGGTCGTGATCGTCGCCCTGTTCATCGCCATCCTGCTCAGCATTCTGGGCAGCATTCAATTCACCGCCTCCATTCTCAAGCCGCTCAAACAGCTCACCCAGACCGTGCGGCGCATCGGCGAAGGCCATTTGAACCAGAAAATCGACATTCACACCGATGACGAAATCGGCGAGCTGAGCCGGGAATTCAACAAGATGACCGAACGGCTGCGCAGTTATGAAGAGCTGAACATCCACCAGTTGATCGCCGAGAAGAAGAAATCCGAAACCATCGTGGAAAGCATTGCCGACCCCATCATCGTCACCGATGAGAACAATGCGATTTTGTTGATGAATGAAGCGGCGGCTGCGATGATCGGCGTGCCGGGTGAAAAGGACCCGCAGCGCGCCCTGCCCCTGTTGCAGCACAACGAGCTGCTTGGCCGCCTCCTGCATTTTGAAGCAGAGCGCGCGCCGCAGACGCCGGACGGCGAGACCCTGCTCGCGGTGGTGCGCGATGGCAAAACCTTTTACTACCGCCCGCGCCAAACCCAGATCACCGATGAGCAGGGCCGGATTCAGGGCGTGGTGACGCTGCTGCAGGATGTGACGCGTTTCAAACACCTCGATCAGATGAAGTCGGAGTTCATGGCGACGGTGTCGCATGAGTTTCGCACCCCGCTCACCGCGATCAATATGACGATCGACATTCTCTCCCAGGAGGTGCTGGGCAGGATCAATTCGCGGCAGCGGGAACTGCTCAACGCCGCCAAGGATGATTGCGAGCGCCTGAAAAAACTGGTGCGCGAGCTGCTCGATCTCCTGCGGCTGGAATCCGGCCGCTACAAGCTCAAGAGCGAGGCCCTCAATCTGCACAGCCTGCTCGAACACGCGCTGCGGCCGTTGCGGCTGCAGTTCGAAGAGAAGGGTGTGGCGCTGGAAGTGGCCCTGCCCCCCTCCCTGCCGGAGGTGCCCGGTGATCAGGAAAAGCTCTCCTGGGTGATCAACAATCTGGTGAGCAATGCACTGCGTTACACCCCCAGCCACGGCAAGGTCACCATCAGCGCCGCGCGCGCGAACGGCGAGATTCAAGTGTGCGTGGCCGACACCGGCCGCGGCATCCCCGCCGATGCGCTGGAGGCGATCTTCGAAAAATTCGTGCAGGTGAAGGAGCCGACCGATGCCACCCCGGGCAGCGTCGGCCTGGGCCTGGCGATCGCCAAGGAAGTGGTGGAGGCGCACGGCGGCAGGATTTGGGTGGAAAGCGAGGTCGGGCGCGGCAGCCGCTTCAATTTCACCATTCCGGTGACGCCGCAGGGGCTGCCGGAGGAACCGGCGGCGCGTTCTGCCACGCTGGTGCTGGCGGCGAAGTAACACCGGTGCGGCGGCAACTTTTGATTTCTGGTGTGTGCATCATGCCTCCCAAAGTGCTGGTCGTTGACGACGAGACCAACATTCTCAAGACCATGGGCATTTGCTTCGAGGCCATCGGCTTTCACTCGCGGCTGCTGTCCAAGCCGCAGGAAGTGCTGGAGACCTTGCAACAGGAAAAATTCGACCTCGCCTTCGTCGATTTGAAGATGGGCCCGATGGACGGTCTGGAAATCCTGGCGGAGATCAAGCGCCACTCGCCGGAGACGACCGTGGTCATCATCACCGCGCACGGCTCGATCGACAGCGCGGTTGAAACGATCAAGAAGGGTGCCTATCACTATTTGCAAAAACCGTTCGATTACAAAGAGCTGCAAATCTTCGCACAAAAAGCGTGGGAACATCACGAGCTGATGCGCGAAGTGCGCGAGCTGCGGGAGCAGGTGGCGGCGCAGCGCGGCAGCGGCGAGTTCATCACACGCAACCGGAGCATGCTGGAGATGCTCGATCTCGCCAGCCGTGTGGCCGAAAGCAACATCAGCGTGTTGATCGAGGGGGAAAGCGGCACCGGCAAAGAGCTGGTGGCGCAGCTCATCTATCAAAAAAGTCCGCGTGCCGGCCGGCCCTTCGTCAAGGTCAATTGTGCGGCACTGCCGGAAAATCTGCTCGAAAGCGAGCTGTTTGGCCATGTCAAAGGCGCCTTCACCGGTGCGGTGAAAGACCGCCAGGGCCGCTTCGCGCTGGCGGACGGCGGCACGATTTTTCTCGATGAAATCGCCGAACTCTCCCCCGCCATCCAGGCCAAGCTGCTGCGCGTGCTGCAAAACAAGGAATTCGAACGGGTGGGCGAGAGCAAGACCACCCGGGTGGATGTGCGGGTGATCGCCGCCACCAACAAAAATCTGGATGAAGCCCTGAAAGAGGGTACCTTTCGCGAAGATTTGTTCTACCGCCTGAACACCATGCGGCTGAAGCTGCTGCCGTTGCGCGAGCGCCCGGAGGACATTCCGTTGTTGATCCAGCACTTCCTGCGAAAATTCTCGCCGGCCAATGTCATCGAGCTGGCACCGGAGGCGGCACAAGCGCTGCGCGTCTATCGCTGGAGCGGCAATGTGCGGGAGCTGGAGCACGTGATCGAGCGCGCCGTTTTGCTCGCCAAGAATCATGTCATCACGCTCGATCATCTCCCCGAAGAAGTGCGTTCGACGCTCGAAAAGCCGCAATCCGCGCTCTCGCTCGAGGAAATGGAGAAGCTGCACATCAAGCGGGTGTTGCAGCATGCGCGCGACTACGACGAGGCGGCGCAGATTTTGGGCATTGACCCTGCCACGCTGTGGCGCAAACGCAAGAAATACGGGTTGTGACCGGCGGCGTGCCCCGTGGAGCGGTTGCTGTCTGACGAAGCGACCGTCCTTCCCATTGCCGGCCAACCGACCCAATGTCACCACTGCAGCGGGGCATCTGCCGAACGATTCATTGACCAGAATGCGATTTTTCCTCGGTTTTCCAGGGGGAATTTTACCGGGATTTTTTTCTGCCCGTCCCTTTGCGCTTTCGACCTTTCGCCAGTCCCCCCCCTTTTCTGCTTTGATCCGTCAAAATTGAATTTTCGTTCAGCCAGGCTTGGCAGGACAGCTTGACGATCTGCAGTTTGCCCCCATTGCAAATTGCAAGGTGACTTATCTGTTTAAAAACTTAAACAATTAGGCTGACGCAATGGGGCTTGCTCGAAAATCGTCTTGCATTTTTCAACTTGTTGGCTGATTGAATGGGAGAACCGGTTTTTAAAAATTAATGAGTTGTGATTGAGCCATCGTCCGCTGCGGCAGTGGCATCAGCTTTGCCAAAAGGTGTGAAAATAATTTCACGCGCGCAGCGCACAGGGTCGAACGGGCAAAGTTTTTTGCAAGGATCCTCCTATGTCAGTCAAAGTCACCACTCTCAACAACCTTGAAATTGCCGTGTTGGAGCCGCGCGGCTCGATCATTGGCGGCAAGGAGACGGACGAGCTGAAAGAAAAGGCCAAGGATCTGTTCGAGCAGGGCAATCGCAAGCTCGTGGTGGACCTTGGCGGAGTGAACTACATCAACAGCACCGGGATCGGGGCGCTGGTGGGTTTGCACGCCATGTACACCAAGGGCCAGGGAAAAATCAAGCTGTGCAACATGGGGAAAAGTGTGCAGAACGTCTTTGTGATCACCAAACTCACGAGTGTCTTCGATGTCGAAGAGACCCGTGATGCGGCCATTATGAACATGTAATTCATTCTCACTTCAACCAAGCCACTCAATCGCGGAGGCATCATGAAGCAAGGTTTCTTCATCATTGCGGTGATGGTGATTGCACTGATCATCGGGATTGCCATTTACACGCAACTGCCCAAATTCATTCGCGACGGCGGTCCGATCGTTTCGGTTTTGATCGCGCTGACGATCATGGTCATCACCTTCATTTTCGAACGCATGTTCTCGTTGAAGCGCGCCGAGGGCCGCGGCTCGATGACTCTCTTTCTGAAGAAAGTGCAGCAGGAAATTCACGCCGGCAACATCGACGGTGCCATCGAAGCGTGCGACCGTCAGCGCGGCTCCTGCGCCAATGTCATCCGCAACGGTCTGGCGCGTTACAAGGAGCTGCAGAGTGAGGGCAAGGTGCGGGAGCAGAAGGAGATCATGGCGGACGTGCAGCACGCCATTGAAGAGGCTATGCTTCTGGAAGTGCCGTTGCTTGAGAAGAATCTGGTGATTTTGTCCACCATCGCCTCCATCGCCACCATGGTGGGTCTGTTCGGCACGGTGATCGGCATGATTCGCGCGTTCAAAGCCATGGCGCAGGCCGGCGTGCCGGATGCGGTGCAGCTCTCGCTCGGTATTTCCGAGGCGTTGATCAACACCGCGGGCGGCATCTTCGCGGCCATCCTCGGCATCGTGTTCTACAACATCTTCACCACCCGCGTGGACAACTTCACCTACATGATCGACGAAGCGAGCTACAACATCGTGCAGACGCTGGCGCTGCGCAGCGGGAACAAGTAAAAGCAACCACGCGAGGCACAACCATGCCCAAAATCAAAAAAGCCAGAGTCGGCATCAAAATCGACATGACGCCGATGGTGGACGTGGCTTTCCTGCTGCTCACCTTCTTCATGCTCACCACCCAGTTTCGGCCGCAGGAGGACGTGTCGGTCATCATCCCCAGCTCGCACTCGGTGATCAAGCTGCCGGAGAGCGACGTGATGACGGTCACGGTGACCAATGACGGCACGATCCATCTCGGGCTGGACTCCCAGCAGTTGCGGGCCGCGGTGTTCGGGCCGGAGTATCGCCTGAAATTGAGCACCCAGGTGGCGGACAAGGAAACGCTGGCCAAGTTGATGATCCAGGCGCGCATCCGCAACCCCAAGCTGCGCACCGTGGTCAAGGCTGACAAGGATGCTCCCTATGGCGCCATCGAAGACGTCATGAACACGCTGCAAAAAACCAACATCACGCGGTTCAACCTCGTGACCGACATCGAGAGAACCTGAGGGAGATTGACTATGGCTGCCGTTGAAAGTGGCGAATCGAGAAGTCATGCCCGGGCCGGAAAGAAGCACAAGAAAAAACGCCGCCTGGGCATCCGCATCGACATGACGCCGATGGTGGACGTGGCCTTCCTGTTGTTGACCTTCTTCATGCTGACCACCGTGTTCAGCAAGCCACAAACGATGGAGATCAACCTGCCGCCCGATGAAACCAAGGTCGATGTGGCCGAGTCCAATCTGCTGACGGTGCGGGTCGTGCCCGACGGCACGGTGTATTGCAGCATGGGGAATGATGTGCCGGAAGTGGTGGTGCCGGGCGCGGATCTCAAAGACCCGGACAAGAAGCCCCGTGCGCTCGCCAAGTTCCGCCAGTTGATGGAGGAGCGCAACCGCGCCAATCCCAAGCTTATTACCCTGATCAAGGTTCACCGCGAAGGCACCTACACCATGCTGGTGGACATCATCGACGAGCTGAATCTTGCCAACATTTCGCGCTTCAGCATTGCGCCGATGCTGCCCGAAGACCAGAAGCTGATGGAAAAAGCTGGATATACCGGCCCGCCGGTGCAAGCCGTTGGTCCATAACCAGGGAGAATCACATGGCGGATGTTTTGTTGGAGCAACTCTTTCCCTATGGCGCGCCGGAGCTGGTGCGGGACTACAAGAAATATGTTGTGCGCGGCCTGATCATTGCCGCCGTGCTTCACGGCTCCGTGCTGGGCGCTTATTACGGCATTCCTCTTTTGTTTCCGGAGGAGGAAGAGCCGGTGGTGACGGTTCGCATCATGAAGTACAGCGAACTGGGCCCGCCGCCCTCGCTTACCAACCAAAGCGCGGCGCCCGCGGTTGCCATCTCAGCGCCCGCGGTCCGGCCGAGCGTCGGCATCCCGGTGCCGGTGCCGGATGCCGAGGTCAGCCCGGAGCAGACTTTTGCCTCCCAGGAGGAAATGGCGCAGGCTGTTGGTCCGATTGGCGAAGGCACGGGCACCGGCGGGGAAGTCGTCTTCGAACAGGACATCAAAATCGAAGAGGATGGCCCGCCACCGGACTTCGTGCCGTTCGAGAAGGAACCGGTTGCCATCAAGAAGCCCACTCCCGTCTACCCGGAGATTGCCCGCAAAGCCGGCCTGGAGGGCACGGTGTGGCTGAAGGTGTGGGTTGACAAAGAAGGCAAGGTGCGCAAGGCGGTGGTGCAGAAGAGCGACGCGGAGATTTTCAATCAAGCGGCCATTGATGCCGCCATGCAGTGGGTGTTTACCCCGGCATTGCAGCAAAACGGGCCGGTCTCGGTGTGGATCTCCATTCCCTTCCGCTTCAAACTGGCGGGAAAGTGAGTGGCGTGGCCAAGCTGAGAATTGCAGACCTGCTGGCCTACACGGTAGTCGTTGTGACACTCGGGCTGGCGTTCCTGATCTTCGTGGGACTCCTGTTCCCGGGCCTGTCCGTTTTACCGCCTTATATTCCGCTGGAACTGCGGGTGATGTTTGGCATCGTGGCGCTGTTGATGGGTGTCTACCGTCTGGCAATGATGCGTTTTCATGCTGCGCAATCCTCTCGCGATGATGATTAGAAAATTGTGGCCAGCCCTGGTGCTCGCCGGCCTGGCGGGATGCTCCCTGGAAGAGACGGAGAATCCGACACGGGGTTCGGCGGTCATGTTGGTCAATGATTCCCACTACCGTCTGATGCTGCGGGAAGCGGAGCGCTTTCACAGCCTGTATCCCAAGGGCATGATGACGGTGCACGCCACCTCGACGCGAGAGGCGATTGTGCATTTGGTCAATGACAGTGTCAACGTCATTGTCATCGACCGGAAATTCAATGAAGAGGAAGAGCGGGTGGTGAAGGAAGCCGGGCTGGATGTCCGCCACCTGCGCATTGCGGAAGACGCACTGGCCATCATCACCCACAAGCAGAATCCCATCACCCGGATTTCGCAACAGTCCCTTGCGAAGATCTTGCGGCGCGCGGCGAAAGATTGGAGCGAAATCCCGGAGGCGAAATGGTCGGGTGCCATTGATCTCTGCCTGACCGGCCGCAACTCCGGACCCTACGAGCTGCTGCACAGTCATTTTTTCCCCTCGCAAGTGGACTTCATACCCAACCATCTTGCTGCCAACCAAAATGAGGTCCTGCGGTATGTCGCCACCCGGCCGCGCGCGGCCGGAGTGGTTTCGTTGAGTTGCCTGGCTGACAGTCTGGGGCATCCCGTGCCGCATGATTCCACCACCACGGTGCGGGTGCTGGCGGTCGAGCATGTTGACTCCACCGGCGTCAGCCGGCCCGTGCAACTGCACCAGGCCTACATCTACAAAGGCCTCTACCCCCTGCATTATCCGGTCTATTTCTATTGGACGGCAGAGGGCCGCAGTGTGGCCACCGGTTTCATCACCTTCGTTGCCAGCGGCCCCGGACAAAAAATCATCCTGGATGCCGGGCTGGTTCCTGCCACCATGCCCGTGCGTTTGGTCCAGCTCAAACAGGGTTAGACGCATAATGAGACGATACCTTTCTCTGATTGTACTGCTGGTGTCCGGCATGGCCACTGCAGCCTGGAGCCAGGGCAAGACCGCCGAGGCCAAAGCCCTGCTGGGACGCGGCAAGACCACTGAGGCCCTGGCTCTCTTGCGTCAGGCCGTGACAGGGAACCCGCGCGATTTGGCCGCATGGGAGTTGCTCGGTGAAACCCATTTGCAGGCTGGCCGGCCGGATTCCGCCATCGTGGTGGGGCAGACGGTCATCGATGTTGACAACAAGAATCCGCTGGGATACATTCTGGTCGCCAAGGGCGCCGTTGCCCAAAAAGATTTTGCGCTCGCCTTCAAAACCCTGAAAAACGGCCGCAAGAACACCAAGAACAATGCCGCGCTGTTGACACAACTCGGAGAAGTTTACCTGGCGGCGGATTCGATCGAGCAGGCGGTCGCAACCTATACGCTCGCCAAGGAAGCCGATCCTCAAAATTCGGCCGCCTATGAAGGTTTGGGCGATGCTTATGCCAGGATGGGGAGCACCGGCATGGGCATTCTGCAGTATGAGAAATCGCTGGAAATCGATTCGCTGCAGGCCGCGCTGCATCACAAACTTGCCAAAGCCTATTATAAAGAACGACGCTACACTGAAGCCGCGCGCACCTATGAGCGCCTGACCAGCCTGGACACCACCAATCAAGCGGCGCTGTTCGAGCTCGGGAAAATCTACGTGGCGGCTAAATTGCCGCGCGAAGCGGCCCGGGTGTACAAGACTCACGTCCGCCGTTTCCCGCAGGTGGAGGAAGCATGGCCGCTTTACATGGAAGCCATGTTTCAAAGCCGGCAGTATCAAGAATCGGCCGAAGCGGCGCAACACATCCTGCAGAGGGACCCCAAAGCGATCAATGCGATGCGGGTGCTGGCTGCCTCCCAGGCGGAACTCAAGAAGTACCCCGAAGCGATCGCCGCCTACCAGCGGCTGAGTGCGCTCGACACGCTCAGTGTCGACGATCTGAAGCGGCTGGGCCGCTCCTACGCCGAGACCCGGCAGGATTCGCTGGCGGCCCTGACCTATGAAAAAGTGGTGGTCAGGGATCCCAGTCAGTGGAATCTGTACAGCGACATCGGTGCGCTCTACATGCGGTTGAAGAAATTCGATATCGCCGCCAACATGTTCGAAAAGGAGTTCGTCAAGGATCCGGATTCGCCGGCGATGGCGAGCACCTACATCAATTATGCCAACTGCAAGATGGCGCTGCGGCAGTGGAACGAGGCACGCGCCGGTTTGCGCAAGGCGCTGACGCTGCAGCCCAAATATCTGCGCGGCCGCAATTCCCTCGGCCTGTGCCTGAGCCAGGTCGACTCCGTGGAGGAGGCGCGCAAGCAATACGAAATGGTGATCGCCACGGGCGACAGCGCGCGGGAAAAATATCGGGCCGAACTGGCCGAAGCCAACCGGCAGCTCGGCTTCCTCAACCTGCTGGATAAAAAATATCCCGCCGCGGAAAACTATCTGCTCGCTTCATTGAAGCTCGATGACAACGATTATCAAACACATCTCTGGCTGGCGCAGGCCTATGCGCTGCAAAACAAGCGCGAGGATGCCAGGCGGGAATACAACCGCGTTTTGAAATTGAGTCCCGGACATAAAGATGCATTGGAAGGGTTGAAATTGTTGGGACAATAACCGTTGGCTGATTGCGCAAGGAGGAAGGTGTCATGTTCAAGAAGATCGGCAAACTGTTGGCCGGGGTGTTTGCCCTGCTGCTGTTGTACAACTGCTCATCCAAACCGGTGATTCCCCCGGTGACCGGATATGAGCGCTATCAGAATCCCTATTTCAAGGGAACCTTCAGCTATCCCGCCGGCTGGCACATCGTGGAGGAAGGCGGCAAGGTCAACATCTATTCGTCAAATGATCCCGATGTCATCGACAAATTCTACAACCCCACTTCCAAGACCGGCAAAGACGGCGCCCTCCTCTCTGTGAGTTATCAGCGGCTGGATACCCTGCAGGCACTCGAACAATATGCCAACTCCTTCAAGCAGGATCGCGAGACCGAGGGGTTCCAGATCAAGTCGGTTGATGACAAAATCATCGACAGCACGGCAGCCAAGCAGATCGTCTTCAGCGGCGCGTATGACAGGGAAACGCGCAAGCATGTGATTCATGTGATGGCACTGAAGGATTCCGTCCTGTACACCATCGAGTATGCCGCGTTCAATGATTTTTTTGAGCCGTATCGCGCGGCGGCCGACACCCTGCTCGCCACTCTCAAGCTGCCCACCAAGCGGGCTGCGGCCGCGGCGGCCGATCCCAGTCTACCCTCGGCGGAATTTACCGAGTTTGCCAATGAACGCCTCAGCCTGCACCATCCGGACAATTTCAGCGCCAATCTGCTGCGTCCCAAAGCACCGGTGGAGTTTTCCCTGCAGTTGAAGGGCTACCGCCAGGATTGCACCGTGCAGCTCGATATCCTGCCGGCCCAGGGTCTGACGGTGGAGAAGGTCTTCGCCCAGAACGAAAAATTCTTCAAGGGCAGGGGCCAAAGCACGACCACCATTGACGGCAATCCCGCCATCTACCGCAACTATTCGCCGATGCGCGGCATCGAGAGCCGGGTCTACTTCGTGGTGAAGAACGACAAGATTTATCGCATCATTCTGAATTATGATCAGACCAGGCGCGCGGATTTTCTGCCAGCCTTCGAGAAGGTGGTGGCTTCTTTGAAAATCAAATAAGCGGTGTGCCGGTGGTTGTGGGCGCGCGAGTGTGAAACAAAAAGCCGGAAGCAGATCTGCTTCCGGCTTTTTTCATTTTACCCGCGCGGCATGCCCCCGCCGGGGATTAAATCGTGTAGCCGCCATCCACCAGATACACGCCGCCGGTGCAGAGCGCCGCGGCGTCCGTGGCCAGAAAGATCGCAAGCCCAACCACGTCTTCCGGCACTCCCAACCGCGGAATCGCCTGCTGCTGCAATACCCGCCCGGCGATCTCCTCATTCTGCCAGAGAGCGGCGCTGAAGCGGGTTTTGATCAGCCCCGGGCAGATGGCGTTGACGCGAATGCCATCCCTGCCCCATTCGCGTGCCATCACCTTTGTCAAGGTGACCAGCGCCGCCTTGCTCGCGCTGTAGAGGCCGAGCAGCGGCTCGGGCGAAAGCGCGCCCACACTGGCGAGATTGATGATGGCGCCCCCACCGCGTTTTGCCAGCACCGGATGCGCCCGCTTGCACAATTCCAATGGCCCCTTGACGTTCACCGCCATGATCTTGTCGAACAGACCCTCCTCCAGGCTGAGCAACGGCCCCAGCACTGGACTGATGGCGGCGTTGTTGACGAGGATATCGAGCCCGCCGAACAGCGCCTGCGCCTGATCCACTAAAGCGCGAGCTTCCTCCATTCGCCCCAGGTGCGCGGCCAGGGCGGCTGCCTGGTGACCGGCCTGCCGCAGGGTTTGCGCCACTGCTTCCACGGCCTCCAGTTTGCGGCTGCTCACCACGACGCGGGCGCCACACTCCGCCAGACCACGGGCAATCGCCGCACCGATACCTTTGCTGGCACCGGTGATCAAGGCCACCTTGCCGGTCAGATCGAATCGCGTGTTCTGTTGCATGAGAAGTTCATCTGAAAGGGTGTGATTGGTACTACTGCACTGTTACGTTAATTTTTGTAGCCACGACCCCTTGCGGATCGCTGCTGAAGAAGCAAAAATTCATCTTTGAACAGCCGCCCACGAGGGGCGGAGACTACAGTATTTATGTTTACAGTGCACTACGATGTTAAGTTCTACCTGAATTTTGCCTGCTGGCCTGCTGTTGCCCGGAAGCAATGGCGTGTTCACAAAACTCCGTCAGGAGTTTGTAGACATGGGCATCTTGCCTGTCTTTAAACTGCGTTAGAAGTGGCCTGTAGAATTTCCCATGATCGGGCGCGGTTTTTTTTGAGGAGGGCCAAGCAGGTCACTCCTGACGGAGTTTTGGGAAATGCGATATGTAGCTTTACTAAAAACAGTTCACTCCTACCGGAGTTGACAGCACGGATTGCCTGCAAAATTTTTTATGCACCATCCCTTGGGTGGTTGGCCGTCGCGATCAGAGCGGCGTTTTTCGCGGAGGAGATCAATCTGGGTGCAAAATTCAGGTTCTAAAATTCGCTCCGCAGCGCAAAGCGCTCATTCCTGCGGAATGACAGTTTTGAGTCGTGGAGCGGATTTTAGCACTCGAGGTCGTAGTACCAAGTCATGCCTGTGTTGCGTGTGGAGACGCAGCACAGAGCTCATGTCTGCCGGTAGGGATGCCCAATGCGGCTGACTTTTCGAAGCGATGCAAGCAAAACACGCAAGGACGCGAAGTCACAGGGGCTTCGCAAAGAATAACCGTTCCGCCACGGTTTGACCGTGGCTTTATCTAGTGATCCTGCAGATGCTTTCTGCAGGAATGCCACGGCCAAGCCGTGGCAGATCAAAAAGGGCCGGAACTGAGATCGCAAAGATTTTCGAACCACGCCACTCACCAGGAAAGAGCATGAGGGGAAACCTGGTGGTCTGTATGATTTTTGTGGTGCTGAGACTTGTTTTTTGGCAATTGCTGCAGAAAAACTCTGTGTGCGAGAGTTTTTTGTTTTGTTTGCAAAGTTGGTGACATTGGGCAGGCAAGCCTGCGCGACTCCACACGTTACCGAGGGCTTACTTGGCTCAGTTTTCCTTTTTCGGAAACTCCACCGGGAAGGAATGCCGCAGCCAGATTCTGCGGTCGGAGCGCACATTCTCATCCGCGAAGTCATACTCGACTTGCAGCAGCATGTCGGGATTCAGGCGATATTCCAACCCCAGACGGTGGCGCAGTTGCAGCTTGTATTCCAAATCGGGCAGCGGCTGGCCGTTGATGGTGGTGAGGCTGTCCCGCTCGGCACCGCTCTCGAGCTGGCCGATGTAGGAGAGATAAAGGTTGTCGAGCAGATATTTGCCGATGGTCAGCCGGCTGCTGCGGAATAACGAGCGTCGGGCATCGGGCAGGGCGGGCGTGTTTGCCGGGGAATTGTTGGACAGGTTGGTGGTCAGGAAGTTGCGGGTGAAGCGTGAGCTGAAGCGCACCACATCCAGGCCGAGCGTGCGCTGCATCGCGCGCTCGACCGGCCGTAGAAACGGTCGCAAAATCAAGTTGTCGGTGCCGATGCCCACCGCTTCGGTGGCTTTTTCGCCCAGGCGGTCCATGGAGTAGCCGAGCGAGGCCAGCACCTGCTCCTGGCGGGTGGCCAGCCCCTGTCCCTGGACGGTGGCCGGCAGATTGGGGCGATCCGAAACGAGTTTGAAAACGGCATGCTGCAGGCGACCGCGCGGCTCTTCCCGGCCTGAGACCGAGTCTATCGCCACCAGGGTCAGATAGACATTGTAAGGCACATGGCTGGAGTCCCGCACCACGGTTTTGGCCCGGCCATAAACCATGGGAAAAAGCTGGCTCTTGTCGAATTCCGCACCGAATTCCTCGACTTCGAAATTCATGTCGAGATATTCGATTTCGCCGCGGGTGGTAAGCACGCTGCCCTCAATGTGAAAGGCATTCCCGCCATAGGTGGTGTCGTCCACGATGCCGGCAAAGTGCAGCCGGCTGCGGGCGTCATCGATGCCCAGATCGATGTACACGTTATTGAAAGCGGTGGGAATGGTGCGCACGTAGTGATTGTCCTTGCGGCTTTCCACCACCACATTCCAGTTGATGCGGCGCAGCAGGTGGCGCAAGACCGGATCGGATTCTTCCAGGAAGGGAAACTGGAACTCGACATTCTCGAACACCACGCGACCCTGCACGCGTGGATGGGCCCACGGCCCGCCGATCATGAACTCATCGGCATCCCCCCAGCTTGCGGTGGAGTCCACCAGACCCGTCAAGCGGAAGCGGCCGATTTCATGCTTCCGCATCAACCCTGGGATGCTCAGCGGCAAACCGTTTTCCGATGACTTGACCAGGATGGTGCCGAGATGCAGCGGGGAGTTTCCGAGCTGCAGTGGTTCCCAGCCGGCGCCGCCGGACATCGCCAGCACGTTGGCCCCGGCGGTGCTGGCATCGGCGAGCACCAGCGGCGTCATGTGCTCGACGTTGCGCACCGACAGCCTGGCTTCGCCAATGCGGGCCTGCAGAAACGGAATTGCGATGAAAGTGCCGCGGCCGTCGATGGTGAAGTCGGCGTTGAGATCGGTGATTTCGCGTGTCAGCCGGGCCATCGGCAGGGTGCCGTTGCGCAAGCGCAGGCGCGAATCGTACAGCGTCAGCCGGCTGTAGGGGCCGCGCAGATTGAGGCTGAGCTGGCTTTCGCTGGTGGCGCCCGGCTTGAACCACGTGCTCATCTCCGGCAGAATTGCCAGCAGATTGCCGCCGCCACTCAGGGAAGCGCGGAGCTCGGCTTTGCTGTTGAAGGGCAAAAAGGCCTCGCCCGTGAGGGAGAAGCCCTCCTGCTTGAGCAGGCGCAGCCGGGGCAGGTAAATCCCGTGGCGGGAGAGGCGTGCCGGCGGTTGCCGTTCGCGGCTGCCGCTGTCAAGATCGGCGCCCAGCTCGGCGAAGGCAGTGCCCAGTACGCTGACATCGCGCACGAGCAGCGTGCCGGAGAGTGGCACCCCATTTTCGCTCCAAAAATCAGCGGCCGGGCCTTCGGCAGTGAGCTGAAGCGTGGTTGCGCCGTCGAAGCGGTGGGCCGGTATGCCGGTGAGCGCCTGCAACAAGTCACCGCTGCGGATTTCGTTGCCGCGCACAGCGATGTGCAGGCGGCGGTCGCTGCGACGATAGCCGGCCTTGGCCAACAGGCAGGGCCGGTTGTCCTTGCTCACCTGCAGGCTGTCGACCCGCCAGCCGCTGCGGTCGGCCTGGATTTCACCGCTGATGGCCAGGTTGCCCACTTCATGCAGGAAACCATCAAACAACCAAAAGTGCCCGGCCAGGCGGGGATCGTCGAGACGGCCGGTCAGTTGCATTTCCCCGAACAATTTTCCGCGCACCGCCGCGCTGTCGCCGGCGGCACCGTTGACCAGCCGGCTGAGATCCGCGCCCGACAGCCGCAAAGCGCCTTTCACCTCGCGCCGGCCACCGGTTTGCACCTCGAAGGTGGCATGGAGCCAGGGCTCGCAGCGAAAATCCGTAACGCGCAGGAGACTATCCTGCACGTGCAGGGTGTAGCTGGCGGTGAATTCATTGGGCCGGCCCGGGAAGACCTTGACATAGCCGGAGGTGACGCGCTCGCCCTGCAGCAGCGGCAGCATGTAGCCCACCACGCGCAGCAGACCGGCAGCCACGCCTTTGCGGCGCACCTCCAGGTTGAGGTTGAGGCTGTCGCTGTGGCCCTCCAGGTTGAAATCCACATCGAGATCAGCCAGCAGCGAGCGCGAGAGTTTTTCCCCAAAAAGCGCGGGCAGGGCTTCGAGTTCGAGACCTTCGATTTTGAACAGCGGCCGACCACCGAGACGCCAGAAGGTGGCATGCACCTTTCCGGGTTGTTGCGGCACGGCCGCGCTCAGGCGCAGGGTGTCATGAGCCATGGCAAAGTTCCCCAGCCAGCGGGTGGCTGGCTGGGCGGGCTGCTGCACTTCGACCGTCATGCGGCCCTGCAGCAGCGGTTTCCAAAAGCTGCCGGAGATTTGCGCGACACTGGCCATGCGCGTTTGCGGCAGCGGTGGCAGCGCGACCAACGCGGCGCTGCCATTATTGGCGGCGTCGTGGTTTTGATATTTGAAGCCGTGTCGCGCCAGCAGACGGGAGAGCAGCGGGGTCAAGCGGCCCTCCACCACCACGGTTGCCGCTATCGGCAAGTGACGCACGCTGAGATCGACTTTACCCCAGCCTTCCCACTGAAACTCGGGTGGCCACGATGCCAGGTGGACAGCGCGTTCATAAGCCAGATCCAGCATGCCGCTGGCGCGCCAGTGCAACGAATGGTCCGCCCCGGCCGCCACCGTATCCGCCGCACGGCTGCCATATTCGAATTGCGCCTTCACCTCGCGCAGCCGCTTGTCACCGATGATGGCGAACGGGCTCACCAGGCTGGCTTGAATGTGCGGCGAGAAAAAAGTGCCGGTGATGCTGGCATGAATCGCGGCCAGACCCGAAATCAAACCAGCCGGTGTGGTGCGCGGCGGGCGTCCCGTTCGCCGGAAGGGTGCCAGAAAGTCGTGCAGCGAAAGCGAGTCGCAGCCCACATGCAGCTCCAACGTCGGTGCGCGTGCGCGCCGGTTGGAAGCCGCGGTATGCTGCGAATCCGCGGGTGACCTCTCGGCGGCGATTTTCAAGGCATAGGGATTTTGGCTGCGACCCAAAGAAGCCATCCAGAAGGGCAGCTCACCGAGTTGCACCCTGCCGTTGAAATGCAGGGGCTGAGCATTGACCAATTGTCTGCCGTTGGCAATGTTCAGACGGCCGTCTTGCAGCGTGGCATCGAAGCTGGCTTCGGTGATCACCAGCGGTGCGGTTTGCAGGGAGGTGGTCACCTGCTTCATCAACTTGTTGCCGGTCAGAGCCGCGAGTTTGTGACTCAGGCGGTTCAGCCAGGAGGGGGCCGGCGATTTGACCGGGCCGGGCGCTTCGTCCAGTGTGTAGTAGAATTTGCCCTGGCGCAGGTGCAAATGGCCGCCGACGGCGATCGCGTTTGCCGGGGCTCCCGGTGCCGTGCCCTGCTGGCGGGCGAAGATCAGACTGCCGCCGAGTGTGCCGCCGGCCATCTCCATCCGTCCCGGCAAAGCAAGAGGCAAGCGTCCCTGAAGTTGCAGGTCGGAAATATCAAGACGGATGGAATCGAGCGCGATACGCCGCATATCGATGACGGTGGAGAGCGTCAGTTCCGCCGTGCTGGGATGCTGGACATTGCCGTGCAGCCGCACCTGTGCCTGCGTCTCGCCCCGGGCGTGCAGCCAGCCGTTGATGTCACTCACGATGGTGAGGACGGGTTGCGGCAGCATGCTGTCGGCGAAAGCGATCCGGCCGTGATGAATCTCGACGTTTTCGATGATGAGATATTTCGCGGCCGGGGCTGCCGGCATGGCAGCGTCCGGCGTGCGCAAATCGGCTCTGATCGGGCGATCCCGGGCCGGCGGTTTGGCTGCAGGCGCTTGCGCCGGTGCGGCGGCCGGAGAGGCATGTGCCGGGGAAACCGTCAGCACCGGTTCGTAGACGGAGATTTGAATGACCCGTGGCGCGGGAGCGAACAGATCGCGCAGCAATGCCAGATAGTTGACACGAATGGAGGCCTGGCGGGCGCGCAGCCTAAAGGCGAGGTTGCCTGCGGTGGTGCGGGGTTGAAAGGAGAGATCACGCAGGTCGACGCCGCGCCAGGTGGGTTGCAAATCGCGATAGTTCAACACCCCGCCCAGCGTCGTTTCGATTTTCGTCACGACGAAGCGCTGCAGCAGCGGGCGGCTGGCGTAGATTTTCCACCCGGCGTAAGCGAGCAGGGCGGCGACCACCAGCGTGGCCGCCACCAGCAGACGCCGGCGTCGTGTCTTCATGGCCGTCAGACGTGACGAGTTGATATGCGCTATTCCAAATCCAGCGGTACCGGAGCAGCGGCAAACGGGGCAGCCGGCATGCCGTGAGGTTCGTGGCCGGCAGAGATGATTTGTTCGCTGACCCGGCCAAAGCGGCGTTCGCGGCGTTGGTAGGAAAGCAGGGCTTCGTAGAATTCGCGGCGGCGAAAATCCGGCCACAGCACCTCGGTGACGTAGATTTCGGTGTAGGCCAGTTGCCACAGCAGGAAATTGCTCACCCGCAGCTCGCCGCTGGTGCGAATCAACAGATCCGGGTCTGGCAGCTCAGAGGTGTAGAGGAAGGACTGGATCAAGGCATCATCGATGGCAGACGGGTTCAAGCGGCCGGCCTTGACTTCGGCGGCAATGCGGCGCATGGCATCCGTCAGCTCCTGGCGGCTGGAATAACTGAGCGCCAGATTGAGGGTCAACCCGGTATTCTTGCTGAGCGCGCGCATGGCATGCTCCATGCCGGCGCGCGCGACATAGGGCAGATCATGCAAATGGCCGATGGTCATCAACCGGACATTGTTGCGATTCAGCTCCTCGATCTCTTCGCGAATGGTTTTGACCAGCAAACTCATGAGCGCGGCCACTTCGCTTTTGGGCCGGCGCCAGTTCTCTGTCGAAAAGGTGTAGAGCGTGAGATAGCGAATGCCCAGCTCACCACTGGCGCGCACGATCTCGCGAACGGAATTGATACCTTCGCGATGGCCATAAACACGCGGCCGGTTGCGCAATTTCGCCCAGCGGCCGTTGCCATCCATGATGATGGCAACATGCTCGGGCAGCGGCCCCCGCTTCAGGCGCTTGATATATTCGTCCCAGACCTCCTGGTCTTCCTTGCTGTCTTCAGAACCCCGCCAATTTGCCTGGTGAAAACCATCCTGTTTGTCTTCCGCATTCATGGATGCTACTCGTAACTCGCTTAAGTTTTGGAGGTTATTTTGTGATTCCAACATGGCTGCGAAACATACTCGTTGGCTCATTCAAAGTCAAGGAGAATTCCATCCGGCCGGGGAGGGGGTAAACACAGCCGTAATGCCTTGCCCGGCATGCAGTTAGGGCGCGCGTTGCCGGGTGTAAATCTGCCGGAATGACATGAGGTAGCGACAAGCATATGGCCTGCGCAACAACTTTAAGACAACGTAACTTTGCACCCTCCCCATGTTGGGCCCAAAACAATAAATTTTTGCAACGAGCTTGCGCAACGCTGTGACTTTTTGTTTATTCACAACCGCTTTTACGCTGGTGTGGGGGAGCAAACACGCCGGATTTCGCTGCTGCGGCGCAGCTCCAGGATGAGGTGCGCAGGCGGGCAGAGAGCCGGGCTGTCCCGCATATCTCACTGCTACTCAACAGAACCATGCTGACACGGAGGTCTGCACATGTTCAAATTCAAATCCCGCGAGCTTGATCTCATTGAAATCCTGCCCCCCTCTTCCGAAGAACTCAAAAACAATTTGGAAATCATTCTGAGTGACTCGGAACGCTGGAATGCCGCGCTGGCCAGTGTCGATCAGCAAACCGGCACCTATCGCATCGTGCTGGAAGGCCGGCTGCGCGAAGCAGAAAGCAATCGCCGCTGAGTAAGAAGGCCGGCTGTTCGCAAAGGCTGTTGTCAGCACTGGCAGCAGCCTTTTTTTGTTGGCCGGCGCTCAGCGCAGCGGCCGGTGGTTGCGGTGGGCGGCCTGTGCCGCCAGCGCCGCGCCCACAATGCCCGCGAGATTGCCGCTCTCCGCCGGCTTGATTGCCGCCGGGAGCTCGAGATAGCGGCTGAATTTCTTGTAGTCCTTCACCGCACCGCCGCCAAGGATGATCAAATCCGGCGAGAGCAGGAGCGAAAGATGATCGAGATACTCCTGCACCCGCCCCGCCCATTTCTTCCAGCTCAGCTTCTTGCGCTGCCGCACCCGGTCGGAAGCACGGCGCTCCGCGATCTTGCCGCGAATCTCAAGATGGCCAAACTCGGTGTTACTCACCAATTTGCCATTCAAGAACAGGGCACTGCCGATGCCGGTGCCCAGGGTGAGCAACAAAACCTTGCCCTGGTGGCCGCGGCCGGCTCCGAAGCGCATCTCCGCCAGCCCCGCGGCATCGGCATCATTGATCACCGTGACGGCACAGCCCGTGGCCTCGCGAAACAAACTTTCCGCGTCCTTGCCAATCCAGCGCTTGTCCAAATTGGCGGCGGTGAGCACCCTGCCCTTTTGCACCACCCCCGGGAAGCCGACTCCGATGGCGCCGCGCCAGGCAAAGTGCTGCGCAATTTTGTGCACCAGTTTCGCGACCTTCGCCGGTGTGGCGGGGTGTGGGGTGAGCAGACGCACACGCTCCTGCTTCAAGCTGCCGGTGTAAGTGTTCACTGGTGCGCCTTTGATGCCGGTGCCGCCAATATCAATGCCGAGAATGTCCATTTTTCCTTCCGAAAGTACGCGGCCGGTGATGTCACCATGCGCGGTTCCCGCCCCGGGCGCTCCGGGACTGCCTGCACACAAAAGTGGCGGGAATATAAGCAAGCGTCTGCAAGAATCAAAGCTGCAACATGATTTTCCGTGCCGCCCGCTGGCGTGTAGGGAAATTATTCTTGCATTTAAAGGGCATGTTGCATAGACTTGCAGGTGTTGCCATCGGGAATTTTGTCGCAAACAGACCGAGAGTGGACGGCATGATCTCAGCCATTTCACTGACACTGCTGTTCCGGCAGGAGGGGGTGGTCTCGCTCATTTTGCAGTCCGGACTTTTCGCCAAGTTGATTTTGGCGGCCCTGCTGCTGTTGTCCATCATCACCTGGGCGATCACCCTCAACAAATACTGGCAATTCCGCGGCCTCACCACCGACTTCCTCCGGCTGCTGCACAGCCTGCGGCCCACTTCGGAATTGGGTGCGGTTTATCAAACGGCGGTGAAGGAGATCGGCGGACCGGTCGGCCGCATTTTTGAGGAAGGTTTTGTCACCCTCACCGGCTATCTCGACCCGGTCAAGTCGCCGCGCGGCCGCAAACTCGATCTGTCGATGGACGGGGTGCTGCCGGCACTGGAGAAAGACATCAACCTGCGGCTGCAAACCGCCAGCGTCACGGAAATTTCCAGCCTGGCTGCCGGCATTCCCTTTCTGGCGACCTCCATCAGCCTGAGTCCCTTTCTGGGCCTGCTGGGCACCGTTTGGGGCGTGATGCACACCTTCCTGAGCATCGGCCAGGCTGGCGGAAGCGCGGATTTGTCGGTGGTTGCGCCCGGCATCGCCGAGGCGTTGGTTACCACCGTGGCCGGCCTGCTGGTCGCCATTCCGGCGCTGCTGTGCAACAACTTTCTCGCCGCCCGCCTGAGCCGGATCGAAGATGATTTCACCCGCCTCAACACGGAACTGGCCATCTACTTCAATCATGTCATCCACCGTGAGAAACTCAAAAACGAAGATCGTCTCGGACATCAACGTCACTTCGCTTCTTGATATCGCCTTTGTGCTGTTGATCGTCTTTATCATCGCGGCGCCGTTCATGCGCGCGGGTGTCAAGGTTGACCTGCCGGGCACCGTTGCTCCGCAGCCGCAACCGCCGCGTGCCATCGTGGTCACCGTGAGCCGCACCGGCGAAGCGTTCGTGGATGGCGAGCGTACGGCTTTGGACGGCCTCGGCGCCAGCCTGGCCGCCAAGCTCAAGCGCGTGCCCAATCAACCGGTGTTGATCGAAGGCGACACCCGTGCCGAATACGGCAAAATCGTCGCCGTGATGGACGTGGTGCGCCAGACAGGCATTCAAAACGTGGGGCTGATTTTGGAACCGCTGGCCGCCAGAGCAAAATAAGTTCGCGCAAACCACTGCTCCGCTTCTGCACAGCCCGAGCTTGCACCAACTTTGATATCTGCCAGGCAGGAGATTTTTCATGCCACGACCAAGCCCTGGCAAAGCGGCCTCGAGGCGGGGCCTGCGGTAACTCCGGCTGAACGGCGTTTTCGCCAGCCTCTCGAGCGTCGAAATGCGTGCGCCATTTTGGGCTTGCTTGGCAGAGGCGATTTCCGGGCTGTCCTTCCGGGGAATGTTGTGCGAGGTAATCCCGCAGCAAGGTGTGGAATAGCGCAGGCATTCCTGCCTGCAGAAAAGATGTTTTTGCGCTCCATCTCCAAACGCAACTGAGGCCTTACGTGAAAGGCCTGTCCTGCATCATGAAGTTCACGTTGTGCCGTTGCCGGAGCATTCTGTAAGCGCGGCATGATGCCATTCCGGGTGCACTGAAGGTTTTGCAATTTTGTGAATCGCTACAGAAGGTTGTGACGCCGGGCCGTTGCCGGAGCCTGTGCGCGTCGCGCGGCGTCACAGTGCAGGCCGACATTCATGCGAATCTCCGCGAAAAAAGCCGCCCTGCTTTCCGTGACCGGGCACGCTCTGTTGCTGCTGGCCATCTTCCTGGCAGGCTTCTCCCAACCGATACCACGTGGCTATCCCCGCGTGCTGACTGCCACTTTTGTGGAACGCAGTTCCGCTGTGAATATGGTGCACCCGGCAGCCGCGCCGCGCGCCGTGATCAATCCCCGCCCGGAACCGCCTGTGACCAAGGAGGTGCCGGGCAAAATTGCGGTTCCCCAAAAAACACCACCGCGAAAACCGGCCACCAAACCGGAGGCGACGCCAAAACCGCGATCCCCCGCGAAAGCCCCAACGATTTCGCAGGCGCCGCCGACCAGCGGTGGCAGCGCCCCGGCCGGCAGTGGCGGCCGGGAAGGACCGGTGACCAGCGGGATTGCCAAAGTTGATGTGCCGGACTTTGCTTTTCCGCACTACCTCGTTCTGCTGCAATTGCGCATCGAAAACCAGTGGCGGCCGCCTTATGCCGGCAGCGGCCAGTTTCTCGCCACCGTCCATTTTGTGATTGCGAAATCGGGCCGCCTGATCTCGCACGAATTGGAAAAATCCTCCGGCAATTTTGCTTTCGATCAGGCCGCTTTGCGTGCCGTGCAAAATGCCAGCCCTCTGCCGCCACTTCCGGAAGATTCGGGCCTGGAAATCCTGGGCGTTCATTTTGATTTTGTCGCGAATTGGTAACTCATTGTCCTCTGTCAGGATCATGACGCCGGAATGTCTCTTGCTTCCTCGGCTTCACCCGCCTCGTTGCCGTGCAATCGCCGTCGACCACCGCATGCTTCAGCGCTTCGGGCCGCCGGCCGCCATGCTTGCCCTGCTGGTGTTCCTGCCCCGCCCGCTCGCCGCGCAGTCGGAAGTCTATTTGCGCGTCGAGACCAATACCTTTGCGCGCATACCCGTGGAGTTGAAGGAGTGCCAGCCGCTGCAGCACGCCAGCCCGAAAGATGCCACCCGCGTGCTCGACATCCTCGACAACGATCTGTGGATGTCGAGCCTGATTGCCTCCTTTCGCAGCGATGAGGCGCCCGCCGGCGACTCCCCCTGGCTGGAGATCGCCAGCCGCGGACCCGCCCAGCCGTTTCGTCTGGAAGTCCACTCGCGCTTGTCGCAGCAAAATGACCGCATCAACCTGGAAGCCGATTTGATCGACAGTCACTCGCGCCGCACCCTGGCGCAGAAACGTTATCAAGGCTGCCGCGACAACCTGCGTTTGCTGGTGCACAGCCTGGCCGATGACATCGTCAATCTGCTCACCGGCGAAAAAGGCATTGCCAAAAGCCGCATCGCCTTCACCGCCAAAGCCGGAGACAGCAAGGAAATTTTCGTGATGGATTTCGACGGCACCAATGTGCGGCAGCTCACCGCCTTCGGCAGCCTCAACCTGACGCCGGCATGGTCCCCGGAGGCACGGCTGCTGGCACTGACCTCCTACCGTCAGGAAAACCCCGATCTCGTGCTTATTGACGGCGTGACCGGCCGGACGGTGCGCGCCTTCTCGCAAACCGGCTTGCAAACAGCGCCGGTATGGTCGCCGGATGGCAGTCAGATCGCCTTCGCCTCGACACACGAGGGCAACTCTGAAATCTATGTGATGAATGCCGACGGCAAACGCCTGCGCCGCCTGACCCATCATCCCGCCGTCGATTCCTCGCCCACCTGGTCGCCCACCGGCCGCGAGCTGGCTTTCACCTCCGACCGGCTCGGCAGCCCGCAAATTTTCATCATGGACGCCGAAGGCAGCAATGTTCGCCGGCTGACCTATGTCGGCGATTATAATGACTCGCCGGCCTGGTCGCCCAAGGGCGACAAGATCGCCTTCGTCTCCCGTTTGAACGGTCGTTTCAACATCGCGACCATCGCGGTCACCGGCGAAAATTTCACACAACTCACGAGCGATGCCGGCAGCAATGAAGACCCGGCCTGGTCGCCGGATGGCTACCGCATCGTCTTCAGTTCCACGCGCAGCGGCGGCAGCGACATCTACAGCATGGAATGGAACGGCCAGAATGTGCGTCGTCTCACTCACAAGGGAACCTGCACCAGCCCGGTGTGGTCAAACAATCTCCGCCCTGATCTCGACAGCGCCTGCCGGGACTGAAGCCGGGGCTGTGGGCAGCAACAATCGTTGTGGTGTTCCACCCGCAAGGATTTGATGACGATAAAGACAAGAGCTGCCTCTGTCCGCGCCGCAAACCAGATTGTTTTTTGCTGATCCAGGCGGGAGTCAGCGTTGTTTGTTGAAGAATGGCCGGGTGTGCGGCAGTTTTGCAAGGCCCGGGTGGCCCAGTTTGCCTGTCAACGTCAAAATTGCAAGGAGGTATCCATGTTGTCACGCTTGTACAAGTTTGGTTGGCTGCCGGCACTGTCAACGCTGCTGTTGCCGCTTCTGCTCATGAGTCATCTGGGTTGTAGCAGCGGCAGGCAGGTTGTGAAACAAAGCGAAGCAGCGCCGCCGGAACCTGTGCGGGAGGAGACGCCGCCGCCACCGCCGCCCGCCCGGCAACCCGCAGTGGAGCGCGAGGACGTGCCGGCACCCCGGCCGCTAATGCTGGCCAACGTCCATTTCGATTACGACAAATATGACCTCACGGCCACGGCGCGCGAAATACTCGCGGCGCATGCCCGTGCCCTGCGCGAGCGGCCCGAACTCAACGTGCGCATCGCCGGGCATTGTGACGAACGCGGCACCATCGAGTACAATCTGGCCCTGGGCGAGAAACGCGCCAACGCCGTGCGGGATTATTTGGTGTCGCTGGGTGTCGAACGTTCGCGCTTGAGCACGATCAGCTACGGCAAAGAACGTCCGCTCGATGCCCGCAGCAATGAGGAAGCCTGGGCAAAGAACCGGCGCGCCGAATTCGTGATTCTGAATCAGTAACGGGCGCCGCTCACCCGGCTGGCCGCGCCGGGCGCGGCTCCGGCCCGGGTGAAGGCCGCCCGGCCTCTTTTTGCGTTACTCATTGCCATGGGTGACCAGCATATGCGAAACCTCATGCTTTCCCTGCTGGCGGGCACGGCACTGGCCTTCAACGCCTGCCTCACCCCCAGCCAGATGCGGCGTGTGGAAACGGACAATGCCGCTTTGCGCGCCCAGGTCGATTCGCTGCGCCTGCAAGTGCAACGCCTGCGAACCATGACCGCCAGGGCCGAAATGACCGGCGGCAAAGCCGATGAATCGCTCCTGCGCCTGCGCGCCGACAATGAGCTGCGTCTCAATCAATTTGCCGAGCAGCTTCGCATTCTCAGCGACCGCGTTGACGATCTCGACAATCGCATGGCCAACCTCCCGGGCAAGTTGCGCTTGATGAGTGAAAAGACTTCTGCCACTGCCTCCTCGCCGGCGGCCGCCGCCACCACAACTCCCGCCGCCGCGATGACCGCCGAGCATACCGACGAGGCGCAGAAGCTTTACGATACCGCCTATCAAGACCTGGTGCGCGGCCAGATCGATTTGGCGCGCGAAGGCTTTCTGGAATTCCTGCGCAAATATCCGCACAGCACGCTGGCGGACAATGCGCAGTATTGGATCGGCGAGAGTTTCTACACCCAGAAAAATTACGCCCGCGCCGCCACCGAGTTTGCCGTCGTCCCCGACAAATATCCCGGCAGTGACAAACTCGCCGCCGCCATGCTGAAACGTGCTTATTCGCTGATGGGACTCAATCGCACCCCCGAAGCCAGAGTTTTGCTCGAACAAGTCATCAAAAAATTCCCGCGCTCCGCGGAAGCGGAATTGGCGCGTGCCAAACTGCAGGAGTGAACCGCGGCAGGCTGCTGCAACCCGGCCTGCCGCCCGTTCCGCCGGCTCCACACACCATCAAGCGACAGCAGGACAGAGGATCATCATGCCCAGATTCGAACGGCACATTTTCATTTGCACCAACGAACGACCGCCGGGCCATCCCAAAGGCTCCTGTGCCGCCAAAGGGTCGCTGGCACTGGCGGACAAATTCAAAGAAGAGTTGCACAAACGCGGCTTGAAGGGCCGCATGCGCGCCAACAAGGCCGGCTGTCTGGACTTGTGTGAATCCGGTCCGACGGTGGTGGTCTATCCCGAGGGCGTTTGGTATCAAAAAGTCACACTCCAGGACGTCGACGAAATCATTGATTCGCACTTGCTCGGCGGCAAAGTTGTCGAGCGCTTGCTCCTGCCGGAAACCGCAAAAGAAAATCCGGCAACCAAGCCGGTTGCGGAGCAATGAGATTCCCGATGGTCGCGGCCATGACATGCAGTCCCACAGAGAAGCAGCAGTTTTTTCTGTGGGATTTTTGTTTTGCACCGAAGCGCCCGAAATCGCCGGCAGCTTTCCTGAATGACGGCTCTCCCGCCGCTCATTTCTCCGGCTCTAGTGCAAACAGGCCGCGATTTTTTCCCAGCCATTTGACGCACAGCTACGGGAATGCAATTCCTCACGGCGCCACCCAATTCCCGACCGTTTGTCCCCTCTCCTCCCCTGCAAAACCACCGCCTCAGTCAGTGGGAATTCTCATGATGTCGGTTGCTTTGCCGCCACAAAAATGAGGCGACCATAAGTGCAAGTGAGCTTGATGCGCCATTCCCTGCCTCTGCTGCTCCTGACCGCCTTCTTCCCGAGGTGATGCAAATATTCTGGCATTTTCCGTGTTTGGTTGTGCAGCAGAGTTTGACTTCCCGGCCGGCTTTGGTCGGAAAGATCCGGGAAATGTGGAAGCACACGTGACCCTCGTGAGAAAATGGCCGGCAGCGGTGCGGGCGGCGTGGGTGCCGCATCATGCAGCCATACGGCAGTGGACAAGCTGAAAATATGAACAGGAGCGAAACAGATGATGAAAAGTTTTACACGCTTGCTGGCGCGGGATGGCTGTTCGCCGGGTTGGCCCTTGCGCAACGCAACGATGCGGCACGCTCGGCTTCTTCCGCCGGTAAAATCAAAGTCAATGGCTTGAACAAGTATTATCGGGGTGTGGCGGGGCGGGCTGATCGTGGGCGTGTTCAATGAAGGCGACCTGGCGGGAATGGCTCCGCTCACGCTGCCCGGCAAACGGCAACCGCCCGCGGAATTTTCCCGGCTTCGCGAGGCCGCGGGGCGCGAGCTGGGCGGAGCCGAGCGCAGGGATTACTCTGATCGTTCGGTCGCATGCTCACCGGATTTGGGGGCTGGCGAGCGGCGGATAATGCGCGTCACGCTTTTTTGCATGCGTGGCAACTCAACGCTTTGGCCGCGGATGAGTTGGACCTCCTGCACCATTTGCCAGGCAGCGGCAAAGCGCTCCGCGTCGCCGACCTTTTGCCAAAATGCAATGTCGAAGGAGCGGTCACTGTGCTGTTGCCGGGTCGCAACGCGCGCCATGATGACGCGGGGTTTCGTCTGCCCTGTTTCGTTCAACGCTTCGCTCATGATGCACCCTTGACCTGGTATGCTTCAGGCTTTTTCTTTTTTGGCGGCCTCCAGCCGGTGTACATCCAGCAGATCTTGCTCCCGGCCGGCGGCTTTCTTGGCACGCAGGGTGTGTTCATAACTCAGAACAAAAACCTTTTGATCTGCATAGGTTGTGCTTACACGGTTTGCCCACGCCTCGGCGAAATCGAGGCCGGTGACGTCCAAAACGATGTCGATGCGATTCGGCTCAACGCCTATTTGGAACACCACCTCCGGGTTGCACAAATCGGCGATGGTCAAATCGGTCAAAGGTGCACCGAACTTTGCCAGTGCCTCCCATACCTTTGTGGCGTTCTCCGGCGTTGGTTCTGTCCAAATATCCAAATCTTTCGTGTAGCGTGGCTCAGTGTGATAAATCACGGCGTATGCGCCAACGATGAGATAGCGCGCGCCGGCTTCGTTCAGACATCGCAGCAGATCCCCGAAGTCGTGATTGCCGTCCATTTTACCCTCAATCTTCGAATAAAAATGGGGAAAAAAAACAACGCGCACAAGTTATATTTCCAAAGACGATGGCGCGCCGGGCCGGTGGCCAACGAATGTTCTCACCGACGAAAGATCAGGGAATTCCCGGCTTCTGGGTGTGCAAATGCAGAATCGGGTTTTGGAAGCTTACCGGCCACCCCAATACGAAAAAGCAGGGGGCATACTGTCCGGCTCATTCCGGGGCTTTTGCGACGCAATTTTTGTGGCAACTTGCAAGCTTCCAAGCAAAAACAGACAGGAGCCCCAAAATCGACCGCAAATTGGTTCAGACCTGCCACCGGGATGCTTCGCCGGTGCGCCGATTATCCTCCGCGCAGGTGAACCAAGTCGTTGCGGTTCTGTGCGACGCCTTTCACCATTATCCGGTTATGCGGTATATCATCGGCCCGGTTGATGGTGACTACGACCGCCGCCTGCACACACTGATCAACTTTTCATCATGGCGCGCAGGCGTTACGAAGCTTTCAGTGAAGCAACGCGAAAGTTTGAAGTCATCCCACCGCATTATCATCTCAACATGATCGGCGTCCGCAGTGCATATCAAAGCAGGGGCCTCGCAGGCCAAATTCTCGATGCGGTGCATGCAATGTCTGAAAATCATCCTGTTTCGCAGGGCGTGACGTTGACCACGGGGGATTCCCGCAAGGTTTCGTTATATGAGCGTTTTGGATATTGCACAGTCGGCCATTTCCGGCTCGATGCACAACTGGAAACGTGGGGATTCTTTCGCCCCGGGAGAACAACAGAGGCCCGGTAGATTCGCATCGGGATGGGTGAAACAACCGCCGCACCAGCGGAAAAGCCTACTCGATCAGCCGGAGTGGGGAGGCCCCGCCGCCACGCGGCCATGTCTTCCGCGGCTGCTAGCCTGTCAAATTACGGTACCGGCACGGCAACAGGATTTGCAGCAACCCATCAAAAAGAACAGTGTGGCAAGCGTTGAATTGTAATGAGCTGAGCCGGCCGGTGCGCCGCAAGGCAGCAGGCAGGCGAAGCTGTGCAATTGCAAATTGGAGGGCCATAATTGGGTTTGGTCGCGGTGCAATTGTCCCCACCGCGAGGCCGGTCTTTGACGAAATATTTTCGACTCGCCAGTCTTGAACTAATGCGAAAAAAATCTTATTTGAGTCACCGGTGAGCGGGGAGTGAGGAATCACCGGGCCGGACATGCCGGTGGCTTGACTTGACCGGCAGGTCTCGCGAGGCGGACAAGGCAACATCAATCTGCTGTCGGTGATGGAAAATTTTTCGGGGCGTTGCATTTCCCCCGGTCGCTCCGATTGGCGCTGGAGAGGGAAGCCAATAATCGCTTGCCACCCCCGCCGCTGGAGAATGATCATGACTGTTGCGCGCCGGTCAAGGATTCCGGGATCTGTGATTGATCCTCTGGCAGTCGCTGATCCTGATGTTTTGCGCCAGGAAAATCGTGAGCGTGATCACGCGCCACCGGCTGGCCCGTAGGCGGCGAGGCGCCGCCGAACATGTTTTTGCCGCTTGCATGACAGATAATATTTCGGCATAGTATCGCGTCATACCGCAGCTTTCCCGCAATGAAGCGGGACTTTTGTCATGGCAGGCGCACATGAGCGTGTGCGTTTGGCGCGGCGCGGCGTGGCAGTGGGAAATTGTTGCGAGCGGGAAGATTGCCTTGCAATTATCGTGAGGCAGATGCGGGGCGACTCTCGCGACCGCAAAGGGCGCCCTGCCCCTGCGATAAAGCCGTCTTGCAGCCCGGCACTTCGCTGTCCGCGCTTCCGGTCCTGTGAGAGCAGTCCGATCAAAACACGAGGTGAGGCCGATGAATTTCGAAAACCGGCTTGTGTTGATTACCGGCGGCACTGGCGCCCTGGGCACGTCAGTGAGCATGGCTTTTTTGCGGGCGGGCGGCTGTGTTGCCGTCAGCTATCGCCGGCCGGAGGAATTTGAAAAGCTGAAGGCGGCGGCGGGAGCATCCGCCGGCCGATTGCACGGCTTTCCGGCCAATCTGGTCGAGGAAACCAGTGTGTCGGCGATGGTGCAGCAAGTCGCAATGCTCGGTCCGGTGCAGGTGTTGGTGAATTTGGTGGGAGGATATTTCGGCGGGGTTGGCATTCATGAGATGACCCTGGACCAATGGCACAAGATCATCGATTTGAATTTGAAATCCGTGTTTCTGTGTTGCAAGCATGTTTTGCCGTTGCTGCAGCGGCAGCGCACCGGTCGCATCATCAATGTCAGCTCGCAAGGCGGCCAGCATGGCAGCGCCGGTCTTTCGGCATATGGCGCGGCCAAGGCGGGCCTCATCAATCTCACGCAAACATTGTCGGCGGAGGGAAGACCGTATCGCATTACCGCCAATGTGGTTGTGCCCGGCATCATCGATACACCTGCCAATCGCCAGGCCATGCCCAACGCGGATTTCAGCCGCTGGGTGGCGCCGGAGACCGTGGCGCACGCGATTCTGTTTTTGGCCTCCGAGGAGGCGCACGCGATCACCGGCGCTACGCTTCCGGTTGTGAGCTAAGCGGTCGCCTCGCGGCTGCGGGCAACAGCAGGAGACCATGTTGCGGCGATTGGTCGCCGGTTAAACGGGATCATGCACAGTGGGAGCCGCGCGCAAGAAAGTTGCGCGGCGGACAGCAGTATTTTTCGAAGAAGGAGAGTTGGCCATGAGGTGGGGCTCGCAGGTGTTCGTCACAGCAATGTTCTGGACGATTGCCGTTGCTGGCAACGTTGCGGTTGGACAGATCAAGGGCAGGGTGACACTCGCCCGCATGCCGGCATTGGAGGCCGGCCGGCCCGTCACGAAGAATCCCGCGCTGTGCGGCAGTTTACTGGTTGACGAGTCGCTGGTGATTGGCAAAAAATTGGAGCTGAAGAATGCCGTGGTGTTCCTGGCCAATGTCCGGCCGGACACACTGCCGCCGGTCGATGTCACGCTGGCAATTTCGAAATGCGCGCTGCGGCCGCGCGTGGCGGCATTGCTCGCCGGCGATCGTCTGGTGATTGAAAATCGTGATGCCACACTCCATCATGCCCGCGGCTATTTGCACCGCTTCCGACCGGGCTGGCAGGGGGTGGTGACGCGGGATATTTTCGAGGAGCAGGCCGCGAGCCTCTTCAATTTTGCCTTTCCGACAGCAGGGGCGGTTGCAGTGGATACCTTGCGCCAACCCGGCGTGTTGGAAATTCGCAGTGAAATTGGTTATGACGGGATGCGCGCCTGGGTGCTGGTTCTGCCGCACCGCTTCTTCACGCTGACGAATGAGAACGGGGAATTCACCCTGGACAACGTTCCGCCCGGCCAGTTTGACATGGTTTTGTGGCATGAGCGGCTGGGGGTCATGCGCCAACTGGTTGAAGTGGTGCGCGGCAGGAAGACGGAATTGGCACTTGTTTGGGAGAGCAGCGGACCTGCGACAGCGCCGGCGGATTCTCTCTCCCCTTGAGGCAGGCGGGATTGGCGGCGGCCGACCGGTGCCTGTTTTGCTCAGCGCTGATCGATGGGCACGTACGGCATTTCCCGCGGGCCTTGATAGACGGCATCCGGCCGGTAGAGGCGATTGTCGCTCAATTGTTCGAGCACATGCGCGGTCCAGCCGGCCACGCGGCTCACGGCAAAAATCGGAGTGAAGAGCTCGGGTTCGAGGCCGAGATAGTAATAGACCGAGGCGGAATAGAAATCAACGTTGGGATAAATGCCGCGGCTGCTCACTTCGCGCGCCATCACCTCCTCCATCTTTCTGGACATTTCATACCACTTCATATTGCCGGTGATTTGCGCGAGCTTTTCCGAGTATTGGTTGAGCAGGCGGGCACGCGGATCATAGGTTTTGTAGACGCGGTGGCCAAACCCCATCACTTTTTCCTTCCTCTGCAGCTTGTTCATCACCCACGCCTCCACCCTGTCCAAACTGCCGATCGCCAGCAGGTTTTGCATCACGCCGGCATTGGCACCGCCGTGCAGCGGGCCTTTCAAGCTGCCCACGGCCGCGGTGAGTGCGGCGTACATGTCCGTCAGGGAGGAAATGCAAACCCGCGCGGTGAACGTGGAAGCGTTGAAGCCGTGATCGGCGTGCAGAATCAAGGCGACATCGAGCACACGGGCGGAGTATTCGTCGGGCACCACGCCGTTGATCTGATGCAGACAGTGGGCGGCATGGTTCAAATCGGTGCGCGGTGGCACGGGTTTTTCGCCCTTGCGGTGGCGCTGGATCGCGCCCACGATGGCGGGAAAGGCAGCGATCAAGTTGATCGCGCGCTGGCGATTTTTTGCGAGGGAATTGTCAGCGGGTGCATCATCGAACAAGCCGAGCGCGGAGACGGCGGTGCGCAGCAGGTCCATGGGATCCGCCGTCCGCGGAAAGGAGAGCAACAGCGCGAGCACTTCCGGCGGCAGTTGGCGCTGCGCCTTGAGGGCATTTTCAAAATCAGCCAGCTCGTCGCGCTTGGGCAGGTGGCCGGAAAGCAGGAAAAAGGCGGTTTCTTCGAAGGTGGAGTGTTCGGCCAGCTCGGCGATGGGAATGCCGCGGTAGAGCAGCACCCCTTTTTGGCCATCGATCGAGCAAATTTTGCTGGGCGCGGCGATCACACCCTCCAAGCCCGGCCGGTACTCCACTTTGTTGCCTGCGGCGTCGGTCAACTCCATTACTTTTTCTGCCATTGCTCCTCTCCTTTCCGGCAGCTTTCATGAAGCCGGCTCGTCAGCCGGCGCGCGATGATAGTGATCGAATCGATGACGGTATACTAGAAAAAAATGTGCGAAAAGCAAGCGCGGGCCATGTGCACACCTTTTGCGCAGATTGCGGTCACTTGCTTCACACTCGAATTCGCGAGACAGTGGTTCGCCGCGCCAATGGCAGCGCATTTCCAGTAGGGTGGCTTGAAAAATCAAGCTAGGGTCAAGTAATTTTTGAGGAAGCGGCGTGCCGGCATGGTTGGCATATCGGTTGCTGGAGGACGAAGAGAAAGTTCGACTCTCAGATTGGAGACCGTTATGCCGGTAACAGCTTTGATGATTCGTCAGGCAAGCAAGAACGACACGCGCAAGCGCCGCAACTGGTTGCGGCGGCAGGAGCGCCATGCAATCACGTGGCTGTGCCGTCGCACGCCGCAATTTGTGACTTCGAATATCTTAACCGGCCTCGGCCTGGTTGGCGCCATTGTGATCTTTTTGAGCTTGACTGCCGCGGGGCAGAATCGCTGGTGGCTGATGGGCGCGATTCCCGGCCTGGCCCTTCACTGGCTGGGTGACTCCCTCGATGGCCGGCTGGCCTATTTTCGCAATCGCCCGCGCAAGTGGTTTGGCTTTGCGCTCGACTTGATGATGGATTGGATTTCGCTGTGCGTGGTGGCGGCCGGGCTGGCGCTGTATTTCAACTCGCTGCGTTTCGTTCCCATCGTTTTCATGGTGGCCTATGGCGGCCGCATGTTGATTGCTGTGGTGCACTATACGATCACAAAGGTCTACCGCATCGACAGCGGCAAGATCGGTCCGACGGAAGTGCGGTTGCTGCTCGCCTGTGCCGCGCTGGCGGAGATATTCTTGCCGGGCAGCCTGCTGCTGCTGACCAGCCTGGCAACACTGGCCCTGCTGGTTGTGGATGGGCTCGAGTTGGCGCACTTGCTCAGCGCGGCTGACCAACGCGACCGTGCTGAACGGCCTCGCGATTGGGGCAAGACTGCGGCGCCGGTTGCACGCCCTTAGCGCGCCACACTGCTGGAATTGTTCTTTCTCACAGAAGTAAAACTGCATTTCTATGGTCGACTGTCTGCAATAGCGTCGCGATTGTAGTCACAGGGTTTGCGTGTGTGTGCTGCTGCACGCGCTGCTCACTTTTCGGGCAACAGAATTCCCCCCTGTTCACGATCATAGACGATTTCCCCGCCAACGATTGTCATCATGTTTTTGATGCGGAAGAGGCTTGCCTCCGGCGCCGTTATCGGATCCTGATCCAGCACGGCAAAATCCGCAAGTTTGCCAACTTCGATGGTGCCTTTCAAATCCTCTTCGAATGCCGCGTACGCACCCCAAATGGTCAGCGACTTCAGCGCCTCCAGCCGCGTCATCCTGAGTTCCGGGTGCCAGCCTTCACCGCTGAAACCGGTGGTGTCCTTGCGTACGACCGCGGCATAGAATTCAATCATGGGATTGCCCTCTTCCACCGGTGCATCCGAGCCGCCGGCGATGCGGCAGCCGGAATCGATGAGCGTCCGCCAGGCATACGCGCCGCGCAGGCGTGTCAGTCCCAGCCGTCGCACTGCAAAATGCAGATCACCGATGGCATGGCTGGCCTGCATCACGGGCAACACACCCAGCCGGGCGAAACGCGGCAGATCATCGTCGGCGACGATCTGCGCATGCTCGATGCGGTGTCGTGGCTCGGCAACTTTTCGTGTCGCGATGGGAACTTCGGCCAAAGCTTTCTCATAGAAAGTGAGCACCTTGCGGTTGGCGGCGTCACCGATCGCGTGGATCGCCATTTGAACGCCTCGTTCTGTCGCGGCTTTGACCACGGGATAAATCTCCTCATCCTTGAAGAGGAACAGTCCCTGCGAATTGTCATCGGCGTATTTTTCCAGCAAGGCAGCGCCACGCGAGCCCAGCGCGCCGTCGGCACTGATTTTGACCCCGCGAATGGTCAGGTGATGGTCGAACAAGCCGATTTCCGGCCCGCGCTGCAGGAGTGAATCGGCGTCGGCGCCCGGCCCGCGCACGAACGCATACAGACGGACCTTTAGCCTGCCCTGTCGATACTGGGATTTCCACAAGTTGATGGTTTCCCATCCCGAGCCGGCATCGTGCACGGTGGTCAGGCCGTAGGCCAGGGCGACGTTATTGGCGGTGATGGCATAACGCTCCTGCATCTCGCGCGAGTGGGTTGGAATGTGTTTGGTCACCAGCGCCATGGCGCGGTCAACAAGCAGGCCGTTGGGCTTGCCGGATTCATCCTTCAAGATCTCGCCACCCGCCGGGTCGGGCGTGGCCGCGTCGATTCCCGCAATGGCCAGTGCCCTGGAATTCACCACGGCCATGTGGCCATCGGCGCGATTGAGGCAGACCGGCCGGTCGGGAACGACGCGATCAAGATCATGCCGGGTTGGAAATTGCTTGACCGGCCAATCTTCCTCCATCCAGCCACGGCCGGTGATCCACTCTTCCCCGGGTTTGCTGGCAGCCCAATTTTCCAACCGTTTGAGGAACTCAATCAGCGAGGTGCAGCCGTCGAGATTCAAATCAAACTCCCGCTTGCCCACGCCTTGAAAATGGTAGTGGCTGTCGATCAGGCCGGGAACCACTGTGCGGCCGTGCAGATCGATGACTCGTGTCTTGCTGCCGATCAGGCGTTCCACTGCCTGATTTGAGCCGACAAATGTGATCCGGTTGCCGTTCACGGCCACTGCCTGTGCAATGGTGTTATTGGCATCGACAGTGAGAATGGTGCCGTTTTTCAATACAAGATCGGCAGCTTGCTGTTGAGTCTCGCAGGAAATCATGGGCAAAGCTCCGACAAGCGCAAGACAGATCGACAGACCAGGTATCGGGTGCATTCTCGCTTCCTCATCTTTGACGCAAGCAGGGCAGGAGATGTGCAGCTACTACTTGACTGAATTTTGCCCAATAAAGCATGGCCACTGCAAATCCGCAAGTGAATTTGTCTGAACCGTTGACGTTTCGTCTTGTCGTGCCCCCCCGTTGGAGGGCAAACGAGGGGATACTCCGGCACACGGC